>QHXW01000100.1 GCA_003223115.1 Acidobacteriota bacterium | reverse complement strand
CTGTCGTGGGGCACGGCGCGTCGGTACATGGGCTGCCGGCATTGCGCCGCTTCCCGGGAAACAATTGGCTCGAAATCGCCATGATCCGGATGAACCACAACGGCACCAAGATGGACGCCGAGGATTACGCCACCCACGGCGCGGGAAACGCCAGCGAGGTGGTCACGCACACCAAGCAGGTCCGCGCAGAAGGCATGGGCGTGATCAGCATGAAGCTGGTGGGAGAAGGTGCGTTTACCGCTCGTGAGGACCGTCAGGCGGCGATGAAGTTCGCGTTCAATAACGCAGGCGTCGATAGCGTGACCCTTGGTTACAAAAATACGGCGGAGATCGACGAGGCTATCGAGAATTTGAATCTGGCGTTGGCATAGTCAGTTGTAGCGCATGGCTGCGGCGGGTTGTGCGGCAGACTTGCGGGTTTTCTTAGGACCACGAAACCCAGAGGCAGGGGCCATTCGCTACTTACGGAGCCGCCTGCGGAATTAGGAACCCAGGCCACCCAAATACCTTCGGGAGACACCGCGAAAGAAAGACTTGGCCCCTCGGGCAGTGCCAGTTCGCCAACGGCGTCCCCTGTTACTGTCCATGCAGTTGGATTGGAAGGCTGTGTTGCTGGGCCGCGACATCTGAAGAATCGCGAGCCCGTATTGTTCATTCATCGCACCAACCTTCGCACGTATTTCGTCCCCACGTCCGAGCGCGCATGCCAAGGAAGCGGCCGCACCCGACATTACGAGACTCAGTAGAGATCGGCGATTCATTCCGGTGCTCATGGCGCAATCAAAACAAATTCCGGGGAGGCCCGGCGGCACCCACGGGTGGGTCGGCCAGTGTCCATGACGCGTGGCCCGTGAGTTCCACCAAAAAATGCGTGCTAACGTGTGCTGACTAGGAAGGCATCCGCCAAGCTGGGTTCCGATTCCAACAGCGTGACGCGCTGCCGATTCAACGTCGCAGTTTCTAGCGCTACAAAGGTAACTGGCGGGAATGGAGATCCGGCCTGACCTTCTGGCAAGTCCATCAGATTTCCAACGATCGATTGATAGAGACCGCGTCCTACCTGCTGCTCTGGGGGAAGGTACCAACGGCTCACGGAATCCGCCAACTTCCTAAAATGCTCAATGAGCTGATCACGGGACACGTTGTGTCTGCCTGCGTCGGATAGAGTTTCGAGAGTTATTTCCACCGCCTGCAGCATATTACTCCGGCGCAATATCAGCCGGTTCAGTAACGCTTTGTCCCCAGTTGTAGTGCCGTCGGCGAGAATTCCGGCAGTGATTATCGGCTCCTCCAAGAGGCTGCACTCTCCGTGGCACCGCGGTCTACTCAGAGGGTCCTGGCCTGGAGCCACACCTCTTGCGAACACCATGCGCTCCTCGTGCGCCAGCAGCGGGTTGGTTTCCGGCTCAATCAACGGGTCGGAATACACCACGAACGGGGCATTACTGGAGTAGGCACTCCGAGGCCTCTGCTTCACAGTGATCACAAATGCCACCAAACTGGTTGCAGAATTATTCCGAATCCTGACTTCGTCCAAGCCGTCGGGTAAGCGGTTCAACGTGGTAGTGATTTGTGCGTCCAATGAGAAGGCGCACGCGAGTATTGGATGCCACTTCGATAACGTTTTCATTCCGATCCTCCCTGCTGCTCTTCCTCGGAGTTTACCTCCATTTAAAGTTATGCCGGAACAGCAAAACTATTCGACACTTCAGGGAGATACTCCAGTCGACTAGGAAGGCAACATCCACGCGCCGCCGCCGGCGCCAGAGAAAGTCGAAAGCGAAACGGATGTTTTCCTACCAGTACGACAACCGCGGGAACTGGAGGGCGCAAAAAGGTATCGATGCTCCACGATCCCGCGTCTCGCTGGGAAAGTATCGAAAAGAGATCGATCACTTACCACTAACGATCACCATCGGACAGGCTTGTCAAAAACCGAACATGGCCTGGGCCAGGAAGAGGCTGCTGATACCCCTCGATCCCTGGTCGTGCTGCGCGCCGGCATTCGCACCAACCTTCACATGCTTGCCCCAATTAAAATTCAGACCCGCGAGGTAAGCGATCGAGGTCGTATTCGCCTTGTGGATATCGGTGGTGAGCCAATCCGTGCGGGCCAGTGGTTCCCAGTGCGGCGAGAGTCGCCAGGCGCCCAGCGCGTACCCGCCCCGCCGCTCGAGTCTGCCATCGCGCGCCCAGATCTGCTCCGCGCGAACGTGGATCGGTCCGCGCTTGTAGCTCCCCTCGACTTCCTTGCGGCGTTTTTCCTTTGCTGCGGGAGCTGAAAAGCTTCCGTACCAGTCTCCGCCCACGGTCAATTCCAGCAGCGGGCGCACCATCACACGGCCTGCGGTGGCAGGATAATGCGCGGAGGGTGCGTCGACCAAAGTTTGGCCTCGGAACACGCCCGCGGCGTACTCCACCAAGGGACTCTTTCTCTGGCACAGAGTTCCTGCGAGCTGCAGACCCAGGTCCCGGCCCTGAACGCCGGTATCCCGCCCGGGCGCGAGCGCATTGACGGCGCGGGCGCGCGCAATAGGGATATTCAGGTTGTCCGAGATCAAGCTCTCGGCGCTGCATGGGATCTTAAACTGGCCGCCAGTCAGCCGTAGGGACCGCGAGAATTTCCAGGTGAGTGCCACGTCCATGAGAAAAGGTTCCTTCACGACATCGATTTGAAACGTGTAAGAGACGTTTGAAAAAGCATCGCCGGACAGAATCAGCCGGGCACGGCGGATCTCCAGGCGGTCTGGTGTGCCTTTCTGGTCGGTGAAGCGGCCTTGAATATAACCGTGGATCTGGAATATCCCTTGCGCCCGTAGGCAAACAGGAAAAAACAAAACCAAGGCCAGCCGTTTCCAAAGAGTCACCTCGACCAGTGTACCCAGCCCGCTGGCGGAGCCTTTCGGCCTCAATCTATCGCGGTGGCATGACCACGAAGTGGCTGATGGTGTAGCCCAAAACTCCGCCCAGGAAAATGTCTGAACCAAAGTGTGCCTGATCGGGAAGACGCGTCAGGGCGATGAATGCGGCGGCGGTGTAGGACACCCACGGCACCCATCGATGGTGCCGGTATTGCTCCGCAATGACGGTGGCCACGGCAAAAGCAGAGGCCGTGTGGCCCGAAGGAAAACTACCGCCATTCTTTAACGTGCCCTTGTACTTGAACTAGGTATTGCGGAAATCGCCGTGAGGTGGAATATCGCTCGGCTGCAAACGGCCGGCGATGTGCTTCATCGCAAAGCTGAGAATTTGCGTGTCGGCGATGGCTTCGGCCCCGTGCAAACCGCTGCTCTGGGCGTGCTTGCTGTGCTTCGCAAGACCGGCGAGATAGAAGGCCGCCGGCGTCAGCGTGATCGCCAGGGTTGTGTTGCGGCCGCGCAGGAGTCCGGTTTTGTATGTGCTGAAGCCGGAGCGGTTCCGGAAATAAGGTTCCGTGTAAGGATCGAGAACCACCAGCGCGGCGGTCCCGATACCAACACCGAGGAACGGCTTCCAGTGCTTGCCCTGTGCCAGTTTCAAAGGGAAAGTCCAGATCGGTTTCTGGTCGCGCAGAATATTCGGCACCAGCAGCTTCAGTGACGTCGCACGCTCCGTTGTATCAGCTTCAACAGTTGAAGAACTCGCGGTTGAAGCGTCAACTGACGTGGTCTGGTCCGCGTTCTGCGTTGGCGGGGCAGCCGCGGCAGTGTTAATGAAAAAGGCGAAGGCGATGCATGCGATGTGATTCATTGGTTTTCCGCTCAAGATAACGATCCCGTTTGATAAGGTGAGCAACTACGGGTCCGAACAGAACAGCGATGAATCGGTGTGGCCGCTCGATGGTCTGAATGCTTACGTTTCGGCGGTCGACGATAGCCGCGAACGCATATCAGGCGGGCCTCGACGCAGTTCCGATAGAATGAAGAGCAATGGACAGGCGAGTGCACGCCGGGCTGCGGCCAGCGCGCGTTCTTTGGATCGCTGCGGCCCTGGTACTGATGGCCGGCGCCGTGAACGCTGCCCGATGGCGTCTGTTGGTCCCAGCGCAGGCAGGAACGCGAGTGAAGGAATTGGCCGCGGGCAAAATCCTGGTGGCGCGCCGCGAACTGCTCGACCCGCATTTCGCCGAGACGGTAGTGTTGCTGGTGCAGTACGACCAAAAAGGCACAGTCGGGCTGATCATCAACCGGAAGACGAAGATTCCAATCTCCAAGCTTTCGAAAGAGCTGGAACCTGCGAAAGGCCGCACGGATCCGTTGTACGTTGGCGGTCCGGTCGAGACTGACGGAATCATGGCGCTGCTGCGAAGCCCGACCAAGCTAGAGGATGCCAAAAGTGTGTTCGCCGACATCTACATAATCTCGAGCAAAACCACTCTGGAAAAGACCATGACATCCGGGACAGCTCCGAATACATTTCGCCTCTATGTGGGATACGCGGGTTGGGGCGCCGGACAGTTGGAAGTCGAGGTTGCAAACGATGCCTGGGAGGTTCTGGCGGCAAGTGCGGGTATGATATTCGACCTGCATCCAGAGTCGCTGTGGCGCAGGCTCGCGGAGCAGGAAGGACTGCAAATCGCGGCCTTAGGGAAAGATGCAGCCGAACAGGAGAGTTACCGCTCGGTCTTGAGCTTGCCACAGTCGTGGCTGGATTGATCTCGAGCGATCGCGCGCGGCGCGGCGGCCTCGAGCGGCGGTAACCCGATCCGTTTGGTGGTTCCCTTCCAGTGCTTCCAGTTCTCAGCGTCGGCTCGGAGCATGCGCGCGGCGAGCCGCCTCTGGAAGGCACAGTCATACAGCAGGCTCATTACTTCAATCGCATTGGTATTCGGCGCGAGATCGTACTTGGCCACATAATATCGGAACGTGGTGTCGCGAAACTGGAGGCATCCGTAGTAATCGCGGCCATCGCGATCGCGGTGCACGATCCATTCGCGGTTACCGGATTCGGCGAATTCGAGCGCATCGATCCACTGATTGAGACTCCGTTGGGGACGTGCGTCCGCACTCTGCTCGACGGCCACCGGTGTGGAATGCTCCGCTCCGGACGCAGCACAATCGTTCGCGTCTAATCGCGAGGAGGGACACCACACGACAAGAAACGCCGCCGCCAATTTGACGGACCTCGGAGTAAATTGATGCAACCCATCTATCGGCATATTCTCTGTCGTTCTGGAGATTATGGGCCGTTAAACCATTGAGCTCAATACGCGTTTGGATAGGAGCAGAGTACTAACCGGACGGTAAACAGTTGAAAATACTATGCCGGACGTGACCCATCGATGACGAGATTAATTGCTGGCGCGGGCGCCCGTTCCACTCACGACGACGTTGGTAGGGCGGCCTTCGAGGAAGTTCCAGACGTTGGTGATGGAGAGTTCGAGACCGGCTTCGAGCGCCTCCGGAGTAACGCCGGCGCAGTGCGATGTCAGCACCACATTGTCCAAAGGTAAAAGCGGATGATGGGCCGGCAGCGGCTCGATTTCGAAAACATCGAGGCCTGCCCCTGCGATTCGGTGTGATGAGAGCGCTTCGAGCATAGCTGGTTGGTCCACGATAGGGCCGCGCGCGGTGTTGATGAAAATGGCCGAGGGCTTCATCTTCTCGAACTCGCGCTTGCCGATGAAGCCGAGTGTTTCAGCCGAAAGTCGAAGGTGCAGGCTGACCACATCGCTCGAGCGCAACAGGTCATCGAGTGAAACCAGTTCGAAGCCGAGCGCTGGATCAGGGTGCATGGTCCAGGCGGTCACGCGCATGCCGATCCCTGCTCCGAGTCGCGCGAACCGGCGGCCTACGGCTCCAAGCCCGATGATGCCCAGCGTCTTGCCATGCATCTGTACAGCCTGCCCGCGTGGCCAGCGGCCTTGGCGAACTTCCGTATCGAGACGCGGGATGCGGCGCGCGACGGACAGCATTAATGTGAGCGCGTGCTCGGCGATCGAGACGGCGGATACGCCGGGAGTGTTGGTGACCGTGACGCCATGGCGGGCAGCAGCCGCGAGATCCACGTTGTCGGTGCCGGTGCCCCATAGCGAAAGCAGGCGCAGTCCCGGACGATGACTAAAAACATTTTCGGTGAATCGCGTGGAGGAGCGAATGTTGATCACGATCTCGGCCGCCGCAAGCCGCTCGATGAGGCGCTCTTCGGTCGCGGGCAGCGTGTCGTGATAATCCACCGGGGTTCGCTCGAGCAATTTGCGGTAGGCCTGGCTCTCGGCCATCACCGGCGGCGCGTCGTCAGGAATTACGATGCGAGGCATAGCATTGACAGACATCGAGACCCAGGACACCTATCTTACGCCGGGCGAGGCTCGTGGATGTCCGTCCCCCCTCGCCATCACCAGCAGCCAACCTTCTTCCGTCCTTGGCCATCATCATGTTATCCGCGCGCGGGCTCCTGTTTCCCCCGTTCGCCGGATCTATCATGCCTAGCTAAGCTAGTAGCAGGAGTCTCAAAAGCCACGTATGTCTGCCAAATGTGCGCGATGCCATCGCCGCGCGAGAGGCAATCGCCCGCTCATACATCCACCGGCGATCGCTACTTCAAGATGAGCAAGCTGCGTCTCGTATCGTTTTCGAGTCAGAGAACCGAATGGCATTGCCTCGGACAATGCGCTCGATCGTCGCCGTCGAGCAGTTGCCGGTTTGCAGCAGAATCACCTTAGGCGGAACGCCCCAGGCGATGCTCAGACTCGCGAAATCCTTGTCTTTCGTCAGGAACGTGAACCCATCTTCCTTCGCGTATTCCATATCACTGCATCGGAGAGCCCTACCCAGTTCGGCGGAGCTGATGTGAAGCGAATCGGGGAATAGGTCAGCAAGGTTGCTGGCGAGCCTCGGTGCAAGGTTCTCGTCAACGAGAAGCTTCAAGCACCGCGATCCTTTCCGGAATGCTGGCGAAGAATTCGTAAACCGCTTGGAAATCTTCCTTCTCCAGATACGGAAAGTCTCTCAGAATCTCGTCCTCGGTCGTCCGCTACTGGAGACAGCCGCTGTTTCTCCGGTGTTATAGGCTTGTCCGGCCGAGTCGTAGTCACAAAGGCGGTCAGCGGGTCTACAATGTCCAATAGCAGGAGTCTCAAAAGCCACGTATTCCCCATCAGTGCAGGTATTTACATAAAATGAAGAAACACCAAATCCCAAAATCGGACACTGCGAAGACGTGCTTTGCGAATAGTCATGCGCTGGCGAACCCGGAACATTTCATGGACTGCGGCGTCAAAGGGATCATGTTCTTGCCGAGGATCGTTCTAGCTTTGTCTTTACTCGCACCGGCCATTTACGCCGAGGCCGCGCACAAACCCGAAGCTTCGTACAGAAGCGTCGCCTCGAAGAAAGATTCCGCAAGAGCCATTCCCGCCGCAGCGGGTGAGGACTGGCCGATGTGGGGCGGAAAGAACCGCGACTTCCTGGCAAATTCCTCGGGGCTGGCCGATGCGTGGCCGGCAAGTGGTCCCAGGAAAATCTGGAGCCGTCCGTTGGGCGACGGCTATTCAGCCATCGCGGAAGAGGGCGGCGTCCTGTACACGGCATTCCGGCGAGGCTCGAAGGATGTGATTACAGCGCTCGACGCCGCGACAGGCAAGACGCGCTGGGAATATGAGTACGAGAATCCGTTCACCAATGCGTTCGTGGAGAAAGTGGGACCTGGTCCATACGCCATGCCAGAAGTGGTCGGCGACCGGGTGGTGACCGCCAGCGGAACGGGCAAGATCCATTCGCTCGATAAGAAAACGGGGCGACCGGTGTGGTCGCATGACCTCTACTCTGAGTTCAACGGAACCCCGCTCCAGTACGGTTACTCCTGCCACGGGCTGCCTTATAAGGACACGGTGATTTACCTGGCGGGCGGCCGCGGGTCGGGTGCGATCGCGTTCCGTCAGAAAGATGGCGCGGTGGTCTGGAAGGGTCTGGAATTTACGAACACGCATTCTTCACCCCTGCTGATCAATGTCGATGGGCAGGCGCAAGTGGTGACGCTCGCGGCGAACACCGTGTTCGGTTTCAATCCTGATAATGGCGCGCTGCTGTGGACACACGAGCACAAGACACCGTACGGCCTCGCGGTAAGCACTCCGGTGTGGGCGCCAGGCAACCTGCTCTTCGTGGCGTCTGCGTATGGAGAGGGCGCGCGGGTGCTGCAATTGAACCAGTCGGCCGGGAAGACATCGGTAAAACAGCTCTGGTACGACAACCACCTGCAACTTCATATCGGAACCGCGATTCAGCACGACGGGTACGTCTACTTTTCGCGTGGCTACGACGGACCGGTTTTCATGAACGCAGTGGAGCTGAAGACCGGCAAAATCACATGGCAGGAGCGCGGCTTTGCCAAGGCGCAGCTGCTGTATGCCGATGGCAAAATCATTCTAGCGGATCAGGATGGAATGCTGGCGCTGTGCCGAGTGAGCCCACAGAAGTTCGAAGTATTGTCGAAGGCATCGGTGCTCGAGAGCATCGCATGGACGCCGCCAACGCTCGTGGGAACCCGGCTCTACGTGCGAGATCGCAAGACCATTGAGGCATTCGATCTGGCGCGGTAGCGCAGCCGAAAATCATGAGTCGCATAATGCCAATAGCGAAAGTAATCATCATGTTAATCGTTTCTCTCGTCTGCTTATTGGCCCGGGTTCACTTTCACCTTTGGACAAAAGCGAAGGGAAAAGGAAAGAGGTGAGCGCGTGCTGCTTTGATGGTCAATTCCGCTGCGCAAGAGACGGACGGTATGCAGAATTCAATGACTCGCCTTGGTGGCCATTGCCCTAGTGATGGTGCTCCTTGTGCTGCCCGCGGTTCACGTCGATTTGAATCGTTGGGGAGATGTCTTCGGCGGCTTTCCGCTGCCTGGTCAAAATACTGGCCACGGTTCGAGACACCACGGAGCCTTGATCAATAACCTGATCAAAGACGATTTCATTCTTACCGAACACTGCCAGCTGCAGCAGATCAAGTATTTCGCTCTCGAAACCGATGTGCCGTTGACGATCGGGCTGCTGGTCGACGTGAGCGGCAGCCAGGGCGGTCTGATTGATATCGAGCGCCAGGCGGCATCTCAGTTTTCTCACAAGTATTGCGCAAAAATGATGTGGCGTTTCTCATCAGGTTCAGCGGAGACGTCGACCTTCTGCAGGATATTACCGGCTCGCCACGCGTGCTCCAGGCTGCGCTCCAGCGAGCAACCTACAGCCTGGCCCGGTACTGTTAACCGTGAGCTCGGGCGGGACTGCGCTTTACGACGCCGTCTACGTTGCCGCGACAGAGCGGCTCATGCACAGAGCGGGCCGCAAGGCAATGGTGCTGATCACCGACGGCATCGATTTTGGCAGCGGGCGGATGCTTGCGGACGCCATCAAAGCCGCACAATAGGCCGACACCGTGATCTATAGCTATAGCATCCGTTATTTTGACATTAGTGCGTATTTTGACTACTCCTTTCAGGTGTACACCCAAGTGATGGATCGGCGCTCCGCACAATGTCGGAAGAAACCGGTGGGCGAGTCTTTCATGTGGACAAGACGCATCCTCTCCCTCAGGTTTTTGAAGAGCTGCAGCAGGAGATACGCAGCCAGTACGCGATCAGCTACACGCCGACCAACGAGAAGCTTGATGGCTCGTTCCACCGCGTGAGTCTGCGTACGCGCGATCATAATTTGAAGGTGCAGGCGCGCAAGGGATACTCTGCAATCCCGTCGCGAAAGTGAAGCGGGCCGCGCCCTGCAGTCACGATGAGAGCGCGGCCTGCAGCATGGCTCTGGCGAACCCGACGTTGTACGCGAAGCCGGCATAGCCGCCGCCACCCGGATAATACGATTTGAAGCCGGGCGATTCGCGATCGTAGTCGATGGCGCGCGGGTGTTCCGGATAAACCAGCCGTGGATACTTCTGGCGCACCAATTCCTTCATGACGGCGAACATGTCCACTTGCCCCTCGTCGAGAAACACTTCCGTATATTCTTCGTAGGGCACCTGGACGCGCACATTCCGGAAATGCACGTGGTTGATGCAATCGCGTTCTCCAAAGTAACGGCAAACTTCGACTGGATCCTCGCCCATCTCGCGCGTCACGCCGCAATCGAAAGTAATGCCATTCGACTTGCTGGGAACAATGTCGATCAAACGCTTCCAGCCTGCGACGGTTCCCATAATCTGGCCGGATCCACGACTGAGAGGCGCGGGAGGATCGTTGGGATGCAAGGCCAGTCGCACGCCGGACTCCTCAGCCACCGGCACCACGGCTTTCAGGAAATACGCGACGTTGCTCCACATCTCGTCGAGACTATGGAGACCCTCTTCGGGAAGCGGAGGCAGGTTCTTGACGCGGTCGTCATCGAATGCCGTCAACCCGGCGCCGGCCCGTCCGGTTTCCTCGTAGTAGCCCTCGACAATGCGGTGCGAGTAGAAGTTGTACTCGACAACGGGCATGCCCGCACGGCCCGCGGCGCGAATGGACTGCCGGACTTTTTCAATCTCCTCGTCGCGGCCTGGCCTACCGTAAATGGTGTTGGGGAATCCACCGATCATCATGTTCCCCAGGGTGAGCCCACCGGATTTGAGGTTATCCATGATGGAGCGGATGCTGCTTTCTTCCCAGGGAATGCGCGGGCCTCCCATGAGGACATGATCGACGCCGAGCTGCTTGACGCGGCGCATGCCGGCGGCAGTGAGGCTCCCGGCTGACAGGCTGCCTGTACCGATTTCCAAGCAGATTTTGGGTGTGCCGGCACGTTCGGAGCGCGGGCCTGGAATATCGGGGGCCGGACTCATGGGTGACGGCAAGGCTGTCACTCCGATGGCTTGGATGATTCTTCTTCGCGAGAGACGGAAATTCATAGACCGGACCTCCGGCTATTCTAAGTCGGCTGGCGGCAGACGAGAGCCTGCGCCAGAGGAGCCGCGAGCCTTACTCCCGCATCCAGTGGCGGCCGTGGTCGGTGCTGATCCATCGCTCACGCGAGCTGGTTGTGATTTTGAGCTGAGCCGGATCGCGCGCGTCGATGCTCACGATGGCGCCGGTCAGCCTGGAGTTTTCACCAGCAACGGTGATCTCGACCCAAAGCGAGCCGCCATCCGGCGAGTGGAAGAGTACGCCGCCCGAACCGCCGGCCCACACATAATCCCCGGAGGCCGCGACGGCACGGAAATTCACGCGCTCATTCAGGGCCACGGTCTCCCAGGTTTTGCCGCGATCCGCCGAGCGCTGGACAACGCCATACGGATTTCCCGCGGTCTCGGGCGAAGCATTAATGCTCCAGAGAACGTTAGGCGCCTCGCTCACCTTCGCCAGCGCACGCCGGGCGACGACCGTCTGCCGAGCTTCCCCCTTCAGCTTTTCTGCATCCATCAGGCCGTTCTTTGAAGATGAAGCAAGAGCGCGAGACGGCATAAAGCCGGCATCCACCGGCGAAGCATGCTCCTCCGCGGCTGGCGCATTCTGGTGCAGCGCCGCGTCATCCTGGTAAGGCGTCGCGGTCTCGACACCCGGGTGCGGTACAGGCTTCGCGGAACTGTCCTCAGCCTGTGACGCTATGTATGGCTGAACGGCGACAGGGTTTTCGGCCGGCAGGCGCTCATCGATCGCCTTGATGCTCTGCGGTACAGGCTTAATGCTTCGACGAGCGAGCTTGGTTGCCAGCGGGACGGAGTACGTCATCAATCCGCTGGGTGTCGACGAGCCGGGCGTTGAAGATGCGGGGGACGGCAGAGAGCCGGACTTTTCTGGAAGCGCGACGATCACCTGAGGTCTGCCGGTTTCGAACACGGGCGAGACCAGACGGTATTGCAATGCGACGGCGAGCACGCCGCACGCGACAGCCGCCATGGCCACCCAGCGCCAGCGCCTCAACCAAGCTCCGCTCAACCGAGCTCCGAATGATGAGCTGGCCAGTTGAGCCGTAACCGGGGACAATCCCGGTTCCCGGGCGGCGAAAGCCAGGGCGAGAGACTCGCGGCAATCAGCGCATTCGGCCAGATGAACAATCACGGACGCGCGCTCTCGAGCGAGCAGCGAATTTTCGGCAAATGCCGCCAGCAGATTTGGATCCGGATGCGCGGCAGAGGTCTCCGCCATTTTTTGGGCCAGGCGCGACCTCACGATCTTAGGTAGCTTTATCATGTACTACTCCGGGAGCATGCATTGCCGCAGGCGCCGGCTGTGCAAATGCGGATCCCGTTACACGTCTCCTTATAAAGAACGTTCATACACTCTTTTCTTGCACCAAACGTTTGCGAACATCGAGCGTCAAATCGCGGACGTCGGCCGCATCCAGGGCTTCCTCGGCAGCCCGTGCGCTCATGCCGTGGTCCCGAAGGCCGCGCACGATTCGCTTCCGCAGCGTGGCTGTGATTCTCTCGATCCGGCGGCTGATCGTCGATTCATGAACGCCGCGGATGCGCGCAATCTCCGCAAGAGTGCGTTCATCCAGATACCAGGACGCCAGGAGGTAGCGTTCCTCAGGCGAAAGCTCGAGCAGCGCGGCATCCACCGCGGGTTCCAGGCGAGCGTCCGCCGGAATGGCCCCGGCATCTTTCCACTGGGCCGGCCCAGCAGTCCCGATCTGCTCGTCGAAGCTCACCAGGCGGCGCTGGCTTCGATATTGGTTGATGTATTCCTGGGCCAGCACTGTTCTGAGCCATCCTTCGAGCGAGCCGCGACCGGTGTAGGACGCGAGCTTCGAGATCCGGCCTCCTTCGGAAGTTTGCCGCGTGCCAAACAGATCGGCGTATAACGAATCGGCAAGCTCGCGCGCCACGGACTCATCCCTGGCAATAGAGCCGGCAGCATCATACAGCTTTTGCCGGTATTGATTCAGGAAAGAGTCCCAGGCCGCTTCGCATCCACCGGCGCAGGCACGAGCGAGCACCAGTTCTTCGAGGCGCAAGCTCTGATGGAGCTCGGCAACCTTAGGCAGAGTTGCGCCGGGCGCGAGATAGCGGGCGCTTATTTCCTGCAAAATCCCGGCAAAATCGCTGAAACTCAGGCCAAATTTCACGGCGGCGGATTTAGCGTAGAAATCGGCAAAATACGGTGGGTAATCGGGCTCGGGAACGGACCCTTCGGCGCGACACTCGGAAACGCGCGGGAGGGCGGCCTTAGCTGATCCGACTGCTTCCTTCATACGGCTTCACCGGAGCCGGCTGGTGCTTGGGGCCAGAATAGCATTTCAACGAGGCCGAACGTGGAATAGGCATTCTTGCCTGGGGTGTGGCCGTGTGTCTCATCCCGCATGAAAATGTTCTGCAAGAAAGGCAATGCCGAACGTTCTTCTGACGAAGCAGCTCTCAGGAGGATGAACGATGGTTAACACAGCACAACTCGCGCGCCGGATGGCGCCAGCCTTTACACTCGGGGTTATATTGGTCTTGGCTGTCCAGATTGATGGAGGGCAAGGCAAAGCAGCGGGAGCGTCGTATAAGGTTCTTCCGCCCGCGACCCAGGACAACCTCACGATATTTCCGATTGTCACAGGCTCGACTCCCAACACACACTTTTTCTTGACGCTTGACGAGGGAATTCGTTCCGGCCAAGTGGTGGTCACCGAGCAAGGAGGATCGCTCGGATTGATTCGCCCGCATCCCCGGCGGACGGACCCGGTTCGCCCCATGCCGCGTCCTCTTCCTCTTCCCGAGCGCGGACCGAATCGAGGCGCAGAGGTCAACCAACTGATGCTGATCAACAATTCGGACCGGCCGCTGATTCTGCTGGCGGGTGAAATTGTCATGGGAGGCAAGCAAGACCGAGTCGTAGGTAAAGACCGTATTATCCCGGCCAAGAGCGATCCAATTGACTTGAGCGTGTTTTGCGTGGAGCCCCACCGTTGGGTTGAGACATCGGCACGGTTTGGTGGAGCCGTCTCTGCCATGGCGCAGCCCAGCGTGCGACACCAGGCCATGGCAGCCAAAGATCAGCAGGCTGTGTGGAACGAGGTGGCAAAATCCCGGGCTTCCATGGCCGCGGCGGTGCCGTATGCAGCGGCCGGTTCCCTGAACGGCACATCCTCTTATGCGGTGACCATGGAAAACGGCGCCGTGCGTCAGCGCGTGGACGCGGTAGCGGCGCCCATCGAACGCTCTTATGAAAAACTGATGGGCGAATTGCGGGCCCAGAAGGCCGTGGGGGCTGTGGTCGCGGTCAACGGTGAGATCGTGTGGGCCGACGTATTTGCGAGTCCCGCGCTCCTTGAAAAATACTGGCCAAAGCTGATTCGTTCGTATGCCGCGGAGGCGGTTACATCGCGCGTGCCTCGGATAAAACCAGTGGCGGAAGCATCGGTCCAGGAGGCACAGGCGTTCCTGGATGACCTCAGCGCGCGGCGCGAAAGCGTGGAGAGCGAACCCGGTGTTTACCGGCATACAGAGCTTGTGGGCCGGGATTTCAACGCGTTCATCCTGACGTCACTGATACCGGGGACGGGCTTCGACGTCCACATCGCCAAGATGAAAGAGTAGACAAATTGCCGGGGGAAGGGTTGTAAGGGTACACTCACATCTGACCGGATTTCCGGTCACCATGTAGTCACTCTTTTGAGCACATCGTGAGCGCGGACATATTGTGGGCAAGTGAGCCCGGGGGCGCACGCCTGTGATTGGCCAGGTTCTGGGCCACTACCACATCCTCTCCAAGCTGGGAGAAGGAGGAATGGGTGTGGTTTACCGAGCCCACGATGAAATCCTGCATCGCGATGTCGCTCTGAAGGTTCTGGCCAAGAGCTCGCCACCCGGCACGTCAAGCCGCGAGCATCTGCTGCATGAGGCGCGCGCCTCTTCCGGCTTGAGCCATCCGCACATCTGCGCGATTTACGAAATCGGCGAATTCGGCGGCGAGCTTTACATCGTGATGGAGCTGGTGGAAGGCATGCCGCTGAGCGAGATGATCGGGCCCGAGGGCCTGCCGGTGGAGGCAGTGCTGCGTTATGGGACACAGATCGCCGGGGCGCTGGCGCACTCGCACGATCGCAACGTCATTCACCGGGATATGAAAAGCTCGAACATCGTGGTGACTCCGGAGGGAGTGATCAAGGTTCTGGATTTCGGGCTGGCACTGCGGCTGCAGAAGGACGCGCTGGACCCCGCGACCCAGACTGCCGGCACCCTCGAAGGCACGGATCCGATTGCGGGAACGTTGGCGTACATGGCGCCTGAAGTTTTGCGGGGCGAGAAGGCGGACCATCGCGCGGATCTCTGGGCGCTCGGCGTGGTCCTCTATGAAGCGGTCTCCGGCCGGTTGCCTTTTCGCGGACGAACCGGCTTTGAAGTCAGCTCCGCGATTTTGCATGAGCTTCCGGAAACTCTGCCGCCGGGGACGCCGCAGGCTTTGTGGGCCACGGTTCAACGTTTGCTGACGAAGGAACCATCGCAACGATACCAGCGCGCGGGAGAGGTGCTGGCGGCCCTCGAAGCCGTGCAGTCCGCGTCGATGATTGCCACAGCTCCGACGCCGGGCGATCCCAGGGGACCGCGAACCACGGTGCTGCGCGGTATCCCGCACATTCAGGTGAAAAGCGGCGATGTATTGATGCTGGTTGGGACCACAAAAGGAGCATTCCTGTTGCGGTCTACCGCGGAGCGATCACGCTGGGCTGTCGGAGGTCCCTATTTTCATGGACACTCCGTCTACACGATGGCGTACGACAATCGCGCGGGCAGGCATCGCCTATGGGCGTCAACTCAGAGCCCGATGTGGGGAACTTTCCTGCGCTCGAGCGATGACTTCGGGAAGACCTGGACAAACCCGCTGGATGCAAATGTCAAATTTCCGGCTGATTCCGGGGCTTCGTTGAAGAATATCTGGCAGATTTGTCTGGGCCCGTCGGACGAGCCGGACCTGCTCTATTGCGGCGTGGAACCGGCGGCCCTGTTTGAATCGCGAGATGCCGGAGAAACGTGGTCGCTGGTACACGGCCTGTTCGATCATCCGCATCGCCATCGTTGGACGCCTGGAAATGGCGGCTTGGCGCTGCACACAATAGTACTCGACCCGGCGAACAAGGAGCGGATGTACGTGGCGATTTCATCGGGCGGGCTTTACCGCAGCGACGATGGCGGGAAAAACTGGCAGGCCCGGAATCGCGGCATCCGAGTGTCGTTCCTGCCGTCAAAATATCCGGAGTTCGGGCAATGCGTGCACAAGTTCGTGATGCACCCCGCGCGGCCCGAACGGCTGTTTCTCCAGCATCACTGGGGCGTGTATCGATCGGATGACAACGCCGAAAGTTGGCGAGACGTTGGCAATGGAGTGCCATCCGATTTCGGCTTTGCAATGGTGATGCACCCACGCCACCCGGACTGGCTATATATATTGCCGGTGGAATCGGATGAGTTCCGTTGCACGCCTGATGGCCGATTGCGGGTGTATCGCACACGCAACGCCGGGGATTCCTGGGAACCGCTGGCGCGCGGCCTGCCCCAGAAGGGAGCTTATGAGACTGTGCTGCGCGACGCCATGACGGCTGACTCGCTCGATCCGCTGGGCCTCTATTTCGGCACGCGCAACGGAGTTCTCTATGGCTCAACCGACGAAGGGAGGAGCTGGAAGAAGATTCTGGAAGGCCTACCGGCAGTGGTATGCGTGAAGACCGTGCAGATCGGCGAACCGCGCGCTGCGGCACAGAGAAAAGCGGCCCGAAAGACCGGGACGTCGTCAGGCCGGGTGAAACGGCCACTGGCGAAGATGAGGCGTTCGCCGGGAAACAGCGCCAGACGGCGAAAGAAGCGGTAGCCACCGGGCAACAGGGCTGGCAGGCCGAAGCTGCCTGCCCCGACAGCCCGCCTGGTCATACACGCCATGAAAGGGAGTAGAATTGACGAGACGTTAGCCATCCGGCCAGCCATTTGTGGACTCGCCATGGCGACCGGTGGTTTCTGGGGCGACGACAATCGGTCTCGAAGCGGGAACAGCAATGAGCGCGCGCGAACACGTGTGGCACAGGTATCTCCGCAGTTGTACCATCCACATTGGCCTTCTGGTGTTGCTCGTTTCTTATTTCGGCGGCTTCCGAAGTGCGCTCGCGCAGACGGCAGCACCTCAGACGGCTACGCCTCAGACTGCGACACCTCAGAGGGCCGCCGACAAGAATCCGGCCGAGATGAGTTCTCACGATACGCCGGCGACCTTCAAGGCCAAAGTGAATCTGGTGTTGGTGCCGGTGGTGGTGCGGGACTCCCAAGGGCGCCCCATGGGGACTCTGCGGCAGGAGGATTTCCAGGTCTTCGACAAGGGCAAGCCGCAGGTGATCACCAAGTTTGCGATTGAAAAAGCCGGCGATCAGGCCGCAGAGGAAAAACAACAAACCTCCGCCGTGGCTCCGGGCGAAAGACCGGCGGAGAAAAGCGCGTCACCGGCCATGCCGGAACGGTACGTAGCCTATGTATTTGACGATGTCCATCTGACGTTCGGCGATCTGGCGCAAGTCAGGGACGCGACTGACCGGCATCTGGCTTCACTCGAAGCCGTAGACCGAGCGGCTATTTTCTCAACGTCGGGTCAGACGAACCTCGATTTCACGGACGATCACGACAAACTGCACCAGACCCTGCTCCGTCTCCAGCCGCGGCCCATCTCGAGATCTCAGGTGCGGGATTGCCCCGACATCTCGTACTACATGGCTGACATGATTCAGAACAGGAGTGATTCGCAAGCACTCGACGCCGCCACGCTCGAAGCCATGGCTTGCATGAATCTGGACCCGACGCAAAGGCCAATGGCGGAACAGGCGGCAAAGGCGGTCGCGCAGCGCGTGTTGAGTAATGGAGAACACGAGACCCGCGTGTCGCTGGGCGTGTTCAAGGACGCGGTCCGCAGGATTTCCGCGATGCCAGGGCCGCGAAACGTGGTCCTTCTTTCGCCTGGTTTTTTTGCGCCTAACGATCTGCTGGTGTTTAAGACCGACGTCATCGAACGGGCCATCCATTCCAACGTGATCATCAGCGCACTCGATGCGCGCGGTTTGTATACCATTAGTCCCGGTGGAGATGCCAGCCAGACTTCACCTTTCGCTCTCACGGCCGGCCTTAAAGCCGGTTATCAAACCGAAAGCGCGCTGGTGGAGGGTGATGTGCTGGCCGAATTGGCTGAGGGAACGGGGGGCGCGTTTTTTCATAACAGCAACGATCTGGATGCCGGATTGAAACGCGTGGCTACTACGCCGGAATATTATTACGTGCTGGGCTTTTCGCCGCAGAATCTGAAACTGGATGGCAGCTTTCACAAGCTAAAGGTCACGCTGAAGGATACGGCCAAGCTGAATCTGCAGGCGCGCCGTGGCTATTATGCTCCCAGGCACATCGCGGATCCCGAGGAGATGGCGAAACAGGAGATTGAAGACGCGGTGTTCTCACGGGAAGAGTTGCACGATATACCGGTTGAGCTACACACGCAGTTTTTCAAATTGAGCGACGAAAATGCCCGGGTCGCGGTTCTGGCTCGTGTGGATCTGAAACAGATGCGTTATCACAAGGCGGACGGACGAAACAAGAATAATCTGACCGTGGTATCCGCTTTGTTCGACCGCAATGGAAACTACATCACGGCGAGTGAAAAGATTATCGAGATGCGTTTGCGCGATGAAACGCTCGAGAACAAGCAGCGCTCGGCCATTACCGTAAGGACCAGCTTTGACGTGAAGCCGGGAAGCTATGTGGTCCGGCTGGTTGTGCGGGATACCGAAGGACAACAGATGGCAGCGCAGAATGGCGCTGTCGAGATTCCGTAATGGAGGTGTGAGATGCAGTTTCGCCGCATGGTTCTGTTAACAGGAGTTCTCTATCTAGCCGCAGTGGCGCAGGCTCAACAGCCGGGCGCACAGGTCCCTGCAGGTTCGACGCCGGTGATCCGGACGGAAACCAAGCTGGTGCTTGTGGACACTGTGGTCACCGATAAAAAGGGAAACTACATTCGCGATCTGACCCAAAAGGATTTCCGTGTCTGGGAAGACAACAAGGAACAGGAAATCAAGAACTTTTCGTTCCAGGCTGACCCTTCAAATCCGACGAACGCCGACAAACGCTATCTGGTTCTCTTCTTCGACAACTCCACGATGCAGCCGGCGGACCAGATTCGAGCGCGAGAAGCGGCGGGGAAATTCATTGACACCAACGCAGGGGAAAACCGTCTGATGGCGATCGTCAATTTCGGCGGTAGCGTGCAGATTGCCCAGAACTTTACGGCAGACGCCGACCGGCTGAAGAAGGTCGTAAGCGGCGTGAAATTCTCGTCGGTTGCGCCGAACGCTCCGCCCATTGAAGTTGCTTCGATTGGCATGCCGACGTTAAGAAACGCCGAGGCCGACTTCGGCGCGCGCAGCGTGATGCTGGCTCTCAGAAGCATGGCGAAGAATCTGTCGTCGGTGCCCGGCCGTAAGACTCTTATCCTGTTCACTTCCGGCTTTCCGTTGACCGATGAATTCAGACCGGAACTGACGGCGGTGATCGATGCGTGCAACAGGGCCAACGTGGCCGTCTATCCGATCGACGTACGCGGTCTGGTGGCTAGCGGATTTGGGTCGATCGGCTCGGTGATTGCGCCTCCCACGAGTTATCAATCGGCGCGGCTGATCCCGGCCAGTTTCGATTCCGCGGAAACTGTGCGATCTCGTAATTCTTTCGTCCGTCTGGCTTCTTTTGGGAACTCATTCGTAGGTCAACGGCCCGGCGGCGGAGGTGGAGTTGGCGGCGGCGGTGGCGTCGGTGCCGGAGGCGGAGGTGGAGGACGAGCCGGCGGCGGGGCTCCGGGCGGCACGGGTGGCACGGCAGGTGGAGGCGGGCGAGGTGGAACAGGTGGTGGGACAGGCGGCGGAGGCAAGGGTGGAGCTACCGGCGGGACTGGCGGCGGAGGCAAGGGTGGAGCTACCGGCGGGGGTAAGGGCGGAGCTACCGGCGGCGGAAATACCGGCGGGCGCGGTGGCATGGGTGGCGGCATGGCCGGCCGCACCTATATTCCGGGCCAGCCCTACGGAAACAATCCCTACAACCAACCGCGGCAGATTGTTCCGGTATTTCCGGAGAGTGCTTCGACCAATCAACAGGTTCTTTATATGCTGGCGGAAGGCACCGGCGGCTTCGTCATCGTCAATACGAACGATCTGCTGGGGGGTTTGCAGAGAATCGGCAAAGAGCAAAACGAATATTACATCCTGGGCTATACACCCACCGACTCAGCGGAGGGAAGCTGCCACACGCTACGCGTGAAGGTAGACCGGGGCGGGACGACGGTACGGTCACGGAGCGGATATTGCAACGTGAAACCGATCGATGTGCTTGCCGGCAACCCGACTGAAAAAGAGCTGGAGGTCCGCGTCACGGGCTCGGCTGCCGGGAGTGTAAAGGCGAAGATGCAAGCTCCATTTTTTTACACGTATCCGAACACTGCGCGCGTCAACATCGCACTCGAAATTCCGGCGGAGGGAGTGAACTTTGAGAAGCAGAAGAAGAAATTCCGCTCGGAATTGAATATCCTCGGCATCGCTTATAAAGCGGATGGTACGGTCGGAGGAAGGTTCAGCGACACGCTGAAGCTGGATTTGGACAACAAGAAGGAGCTGGAGGCGTTCAAGGAACAACCTCTGCACTACGAGAATCAATTTGAATTGGCCTCGGGCGAGTACACTCTCAAAGTGGCGTTCAGCTCGAGCGGCGAAAGCTTTGGAAAACTGGAAATGCCGCTGGTCATCGATCCATTCGATGGAAAGCAATTCGGCCTAAGTGGCGTGGCTCTCAGCAAGGAAGTGCATCCGCTGGGCCAGCTCGAGTCGGGCATGGATGCGGAATTACTAGAGGGCCGGACGCCGCTGGTGGCCCAGAACATGCAGATTACTCCCACGGGCGATCCCCGGTTCAAGCAGTCGGATACGGGCGCGGTTTATGTAGAGATCTATGAGCCGGCGCTCGCCGGTCCGAATCCACCGATTGTGGGAATTGAGCTTCGATTGCTCGACCGCAAGAGCGGGGAGGCAAAGCAAAGCTCGGGGTTAGTCAATGTGGCCGGTGCAATTCGCGCAGGTAATCCCGTCATTCCTGTTGGTCTCAAGCTGGCAGTGGCTACTCTGCCCCCGGGTTCCTATAAAGCCGAGTTAAAGGCGGTGGACTCGACCGGGCACAATTCCGTGGCTCGCACCGCGGATTTTGAAGTGGAGTAGTTGCGGAAGCAAATTTCAACGATGCGCAACAAACC
>QHXW01000017.1 GCA_003223115.1 Acidobacteriota bacterium | reverse complement strand
CCGAGCGGCACATCCGCCCTCCGGTCTTCAAGTGTCCGAAGTGCGGGCACGTTGGCGAAGGCGCGGAGCCGCACGTCAGCGTTCGCGCCATGATCTTGTCAGTCATTCGATTCGGCATCGCCGGGTGCGTCCATCCACAAGTCCGGTAAGCCGACTAAACACCCGGAGGTTCCCGCCTGTACGGTTGCAATGACTCTCTGGATTGCATGCCGGCTTGCGTTCCACGCACTGTTGAGATTCGGCCCGGATGAATCCTTATCAATGCGCGGCGTGTGGCGCTGGAAACGCGGTGAGCTATTCATACCGCAAGGCGCGGATGGGATCGATTCGGGTCGCGCGGAATGCCGGGACGTATCCCGCCAATGCCGCCACGAGCGCGATGGTTGCGGTCGCCGCCGCGATGCTCAATGGGTCGTTGGGCGTGATGCCGTAAAGCTGGCTGGCGACTAATCGTGAAAGCCCCCACGCCGCCGGCAGCGCGATGGCGATTCCGGCGCCCAGCAGCGCCAGCACTTCCTTCATCACCAGCCACATCACGCTTGTGCCCCGCGCGCCAAGCGCCATCCGAATTCCGATCTCGCGTGTCCGGCGGCCGACGTTATAGGCCATCACGCCGTAGAGGCCCACGGCCGCCAGTAGCGTCGCCAGACCTCCAAAGATCGCGGCCAGGAAGGCGATCAGCCGCTCGGCAATCAATGCCTGATCGACCTGCATATCGAGCGTCCGCATGGCGAAGATGGGCATGTTCCGATCGAGCTCGCCGACCACGCGGCGTACGACGCCGAATATCTGGGCGGGATCGCGGATTGTGCGCACGTAGAATGTAACGTCGGTCAAAATATCGGTCTGGTCAAACGGAACGAAGTTCTGCTTCAAGACCTCGTCGCGCATGTTGTTGTACTTCGCGTCCTTCATGACGCCCACAATCTCAATATCGGTTTTGGTGCCAGGGTCGCCGCCAAATCCAAAATGGCGGCCGACCGCATTGCGGCCCCCAAAGTAAAGTTGGGCGAACTTCTGGTTGACGATCCCGACTTTATGCGCGCCATTCACATCGCTCGCCAGGAACTCGCGGCCGGCGATCAGCGGCAGCCCCAGCGTGGCGAAGTACCCGGGCGATACTGCGTTGTAGTAAGGGTTCATGTCCTCGCCGGGCTTCGGTTCGTAGCCCTCCACCGCGATGCTGTTCTCCCAATCGTCATCGGCCAGCACGCGCACCACGGCGAACGCAGCAGACTCCACCCCCGGCGCGCCGCGCAATTTATCCAGCAGCCCGCGATAGAAAAGCAAAGTCCGGTCTCGCGTATAGCCGTTCAGCCGGGGATCTATGGAAAACGCCAGCAAACTGTGAGTCTGGAAGCCGGGATTGAGAGCTTTGAGATTTCCCAGTGAGCGAATGAACAAACTCCCCCCAATCAGGAGAAGCAGCGAGAGAAATACCTGACCCACGACCAGCAGCTTGCGGAGCCGCATGTGCCCGCCACCGACGACGGCTCCGGCGGATTCCTTGAGCGACGGCGCGAGAGCGACTTTGGTCGATTGCAGAGCTGGCGCAAGGCCAAAGATGATCCCCGTGAGCACCGAGACCGCCAGCGCAAAGCCGAGAATGCGAGCATCGGGCGACGCGGAAAGCGGCAGCGGAGCATCGCCGGCGGGCATCAACCGCAGGAGCAGCCGGTCGCACCAAACCGCGACCGCCAGTCCTGCTGCGCCGCCCAGCATGGCAAGCAACAGGCTTTCAACCATCAGTTGTAGCGTGAGCCGCAGCCGGCCCGCTCCCAGCGCCAGTCTCACGGCGATTTCCTTCTGGCGACTGGTGGCGCGCGCCATCAACAAATTGGCCACGTTGGCGCACGCGATCAGCAGCACCAAGCCGACCATCGCCATCAGCACCACTAACGGCGTCTGCGCCTGCCTGCGAAGCCCCGACCGCCCCTGCGATCCGGGCATCACGTCGATGGTGGAGCGCAGAAATTGCTGTTTAGTGTAGGCGTCGGCGTGCGCGAAATCCTTTTCCCGCACGTCCGCCTCCAGCATCGAATGGAAGAGAGGCTGCAGAGCAGCTGTCGCTTGCTTGATGTTCACGCCTTGCCTCAGTCGCGCGAAGACGTTCACCCACCGGCCCCGGCGATTCTCCAGGCTGTACATTTCCCAGCCGGGCGTCATCTGCTTTTTCATCATGACCGGAATGCGGATCTTGGGAGATGATCCCACTTCAATTCCGTCGAACCCAGGTTCACTCACGCCGATGACCGTGAGAGGTATCCCGTTTACCAGCAGCTTGCTTCCGAGGATCCCCGATCCGCGCGAAACCGCTCCACCCAAAAGCTGTGACTCAATACAGCCACTGGATGCGCGCCCGGAAGCCGGTCGTCATCAGGCATGATGGTCCGCCCCAGAATCGCCTTCACGCCCAGCACATCGAAATAATTGCCGGAGACGAGCTCGCCTTCCAGCCGCTCGTTTTGTCCGTTGTAGCCGAGGCTGAGGGGAAGCGAATAACGGCACATCACGCCGCTGAACACCTGGCTTTGATCACGAAAGTCCTTGTACATCGGATAGGAGAGGGCAGCGTAACCGGTATTCGAGCCGTAGTGCGATCCCTCCCAGCGGAGCTGCACGAGCTGCTCGGGATGCTTGACTGGGAGCAATCGCAAGAGCACCTGATCGAGCAGAGTGAAGATTGCCGTATTGGCGCCGATGCCCAATGCCAGTGAAACCACTGCTACGGCGGCAAATACCGGCGACTTAGCGAGCGTACGTAGGGCGAAGCGCAGGTCGGAAAGCAGGTCTCGCATATTTCTTTATACTGCGCGGCAGGGAAATGGTTACGTGGAAAGAGGTAGGAGCCAGTGCCGATCGGCGACGCCCCCATTTCGCCGAGCAACGCCCATCCCGTTGCGAGACGGCAGCCATAATCTCTTCGCCGACCGCAACGAGGCGGCTGACATGAGAAGAAAGCGAAGCGGTCAAATCGGCTTCATCCACTGCCACGGCCGTCCACGGAAAACAGGTATCAGGAAGTCTGCCAGCATGAAAGATGCCCGGCATAAGGGGTATATCGTTTTCAGCCGTCGGCGACCAGTGCGCGTTTGCTAGTGGTCAGGGACAGCATCGCATCGCAAGTGGTATTGTCCCGTCTTTATGGCTGAGAGTTTCCGGTTCGCGCAAGCGGAATCGAGGGTTTTTTATCATTGCTGCAGGCTTGGCTGATTAGAGCCGCGCGGACCTACGTCGACTGAGAAAGCAGCTTCTCAATCAAACCCTGGTCAAACGCCGGGTACACCGGCTCCGCAATAGTCAGGCCGAGGATAGGACTCCCCTTGGGATCGACCGGTCCGCCTCGTAGAACGCCGAACACTTTCCCGGTCGTTGGGCAAAAAATGGGGCCGCCACTGTTACCGGGTGCCGACAGCAAATCGAGCTGGAATCCTTTTAGGTACTCTCGAGCGATCCCTTGTGCAGGAAGGATGGAACTCATGGTGCCTCGGGTAAACGAGCTTGTAACTGATCCGACCTGGCTCCAAAGAAAATCCCCGAATGGCTACCCGCATGTGGCGACATCCATCATCTCGTGAAGATCAGAATACTCGGCGAGTGGTAAAGCCGGGAAGCCGTCAGGAAATTGCGGATGCTTGCGAATCTTGAAAGCGGCGATGTCGAAAGTGTTGACGATTCCGACTTCCGCTGGGACCGTCTCGTGCATGAAGACTTTGGAACCATCTGCGCCGCCATTGAACAGGACGCTAAATACGGAAATCGGGGTCGGTACGTGCACGCCTTCGCTGACTCTTTCGAGTACGCTTTTATAGTGCTGGTCTTTAAGAAAACTCTCAAATACGTGGTTGCATGTCAATACGATTCCCGCGGAATGAACACAGAACCCACTGCCAATGATCTTAAAGGGACGTTGCGCTGTTGGGTTGGCCGGGCGTTGTATCACGGCAACCGTGGACCGCTTTATCAAATCGGAAACGTCTCTTGCGTTCATGACTAATCCGCCAAACTGCCTACCCCGAACTGATGCGGAGCTTCTTTAAGACGGCCGCTGCCGCCTCCATGCCCCTCGATGACGCCCGACATGCGCTGATAGGCGCGCCATTAAAGGTCATGCAGAACTCCTCTACAGAAGGCATTCACTATTCGCGCCACTGCTGCTGCGGCTTCCGGATATGCCGAGCTCTGAATCATATGATTGGTCAGGCGTTCGAGTTGACCCTCCGACTTAATAAGAGATCGGATCTGATCGAGAGATCCTGGCGCGCAGACGCTGGCTACGTCGCGACCGAGGAGTTCCGCACCGGCCAATTCCATGTCGAAGCCAAGAGCTTCCAGCAAGTCCATTTCGTGGTCATAGATACGATCCGTGTTGCCAGCATCAGCATAGGAAGTTAGAAGCCGGTGGAGATCGGCAGCATCTTTGTTCGTCTCGCGGCCGCGGTCCGCCCATGCGACAAGCTTGAGCAGGGTCAGCCCCGGCAACGACGCGACTCGCACGGTCAGGTTCTCTTCTATCTCCATTGAAACGGAGGAGGCCAGGGCTTCTTCGAAACCGGCTACGTTCATTACGATGTCGCGACTTGGCGGCCACTTGATCGTGCCATCAGCGGATGCGACTCCACGAAAAGGGATGAGATCAACCAACATCGAGAACCCCGCGTCCTGATCGGAGTAGGTCAGTCGTTGCAACATCCTCCGGTCAGCCTCAAAGTCGCCAGTTGCGACAAGAGCACCCTTCAATCGCGCAAATTGGTCCCAACTTTCGACCGCGATCCCAAAATCAATGTCTCGAGTAGCGCGGCCTGGCCGCAGACCATGGACGTTAACTAGAATGAGGTCTCTCGCGGTCGCGCCCGCCACAAAATAGTGACAATCTGCTGCACGAGCGATCGGGTCGAGCGAACGTAGCACGCGTACCATCGCTGGATCGACTGGGCTACTTGGTGGGATGGAATGTTGGGGCGATTCGTCGTTCATAGATCATCCGCGCGGCCTCGACGTCGCGCCCGTCATGTGTTGCCAGGAGGTCCGCGTAAACAAGGATAGGGGGAACAACGTCCGGAAGCTCTTTCTCGGGCTCAAAATTCCAGAACGCATCCAGGACTTCAACGTTTCCGTTCGGATCTGCGCGCATCCGCCCTGCCGCGATCAGTTTGGCGATTGGCTCACGGGCGTAGATCGTGAACTGGGCAGGCTTGAGATACCGCGTGAGCTTTTCCGCGGCGGCCTCACCGCCCCAGTAAGCATTCTGGTGCAGAAGGTCCGTTTGCTGAAGGCGTTCCGTGTCGGCCCGGAATCGCCTCGGATTGAGTTTCGGACGAAGCGTAACCGGATAGTGAGTGACCCATTCTTCGACCATGCGCTCTGGGTCGAGCAGTTTTCGATCTGGCTCTCTTTGGAACCGCAGATATCCTCGCGCCTCAAGGTCCTTCATAACGGGCCCGACGGTCCCCAAGGCCACTCCAGCACGCGCGGCGATCTCACGATAGGTTGTTTGGACGAGCGTGGGCTGGCAGGCGAGCGCGAAGGCGATTTGAAGGCCAGCGGGGTTCAAGGCCCGGAAGTGATCCCGCCGGAGTTCGGCTGGCTTGTTGTTGCCGATGACATAAACGAGTAGCCCCGGTCCTTCGAGATAAGCGTTGCCGGCAGTGTCGATGAACGGAAGATGAAGCTGGCGGCAACGTTCGGCAACCTCACGGGTAATGTAAGGTGCGACCAGCAAGATGGGCTCGCGGTGGGCGGGGTCTTGGGCCTTGATTAGTGCAGGAGTTTCGAACCGGTCTACGGTTTTGACTTCGGCCCGGAACCGGTATTTGCGTTTGTTCGTGGCCAGTTCGATGATGGCATCGATCGCACGAGCTTGACCGGTCGGAACCGGATGGACCTTGGCTTCAAGGCCGGCCGTCCGCTTGAGAGCCTGTCCCGCGGCGTCTAAAATGCGGTGTTCGTTGGTTGTCATGGGCAAACAGGCACTTCGAAGATGTTCACAACTGTTTATTGTACACGTTACGTGAACATAGTGCAAGACTGAACATGGCCGCGGCCCATGCCCGCCCCCCAGTTGTGATCGATGTCCAATGTTGTCTCGATGCCTACTGATGCGCAGGGCGGATCACAAAACGCCCCCGAACGCCAAAAACTCGCGCCATTGGTGCGAGAATTCCGGACGCATAATCTGATCATCGCGCCGGGTGCGAGGATGCGCCCAAGGGAGCCTCGTCGCTTCCAAGGGCTCCGTTGCTTTTCGGCATTCCTAACGTTTACAACAATCTGGGGAATCTGCTTTCGCTCAAGGAGCAACCCCAGCAGCTCGAATAGATGGAGTTCGGACACAGTTTTGGCACAGCAAAGAAGCAGCGGCGTTACCCCGATTTGATTTCCTGTTCGAAATGAAGGTGCGCCACTTGGCGTGACAGAGACCGGTGGCTTGTCCGAAAAGGTATACATTTTTCGGACAGTTCGACCCACCGCCCCTTCCCCCCGCTGAGAGGTAGCGTTTCACTTTGGGGGGCAGGCATGGGCCGCGGCCATGTTCAGTCTTGCACTATGTTCACGTAACGTGTACAATAAACAGTTGTGAACATCTTCGAAGTGCCTGTTTGCCCATGACAACCAACGAACACCGCATTTTAGACGCCGCGGGACAGGCTCTCAAGCGGACGGCCGGCCTTGAAGCCAAGGTCCATC
>QHXW01000507.1 GCA_003223115.1 Acidobacteriota bacterium | reverse complement strand
CCGGCTTAATCGTAATAGTTCCGAATCTCGCTCCGGCTCTGCAGCGGGGCCTGTTTCAGGCGGCCATTCAATATTTGGCAGGGAAGAGTCTGATCAACGCGGTGATTGATGTGACCTCTGATGGCAAGACGGCGACGTGCGTTGAATACCAATTACCGGCGGATTAGGTACCTGTCATTACCGAAAACTGCATCCCGGTTGAAAACACCAACGTTAAGTCGTTCGTGAGATCATCGTCGTTTTCACACACCAATGAGCCCTGTCTTCGTTGCCTTGCTCGCTTTGCTTGCCTCTACATTTCACACCCGTGCCGCCCAGCAGGCCGAGATCGCCGCTCTGCGCCACCAGATCGCCGTGCTCCAACGCAGCTCACCGCGTCGTCTCAGCATCAAGCAGGCCGACCGACTGCTCTGGATTCTGTTGTCGCGCTTGTGGCCCGACTGGCGGCGCTGTGTGTATATCGTGAAGCCGGACACCGTTATTCGCTGGCATCGTACGGCCTTCTCTCGCTATTGGACTTGGAAGTCGCGCCATCGTCCTGGAAGACCGGCAGTGGCTGCCGCGATTCGCGACCTGATCCAACGCCTGAGCCGAGCCAACGGTTTGTGGGGCGCGCCCCGCATTCACGGCGAACTGCTCAAGCTAGGGATCAACGAGGCTCCATCGACCGTAGGCAAATATCTACGCCGGAACCGTAGACCGCCATCGCAGAGCTGGCGACCATTCTTGAAGAATCACATGAAGCAGATGGCGTCGATGGACTTCTTTATCGTGCCGACGGCTTTATTCCGAGTTCTGTTCGTCTTCGTCGTTCTCTCCCATGACCGACGGCGTGTGGTGCACTTTAACTTTAATGTGACGGAACACCCGACCGAAGAGTGGACCGCGCAGCAGATTCGCGAAGCGTTTCCGTGGGACCAAGCGCCGCGGTATTTGATCCGTGATCGAGATGCAATCTTCGGAAAAGAAGTCACCGCAGTCGCGAAGGGCATGGGAATAAAGTGGTCACGGCGGCGCAATCGCCTTGGCAAAATCCGTACGTGGAGCGACTGATCGGATCCATTCGCCGGGAGTGCCTGGACCACGTGATTGTGTGGAACGAGAGGTCGTTGCGGCAGACCCTCCGAAGCTACTTTCATTACTACGGCAAATCGCGCACGCATTTGGCCTTGGCCAAAGATGCGCCGGAGCCGAGAGCCGTCCACAAACCGGAGAACGGTTTTATTGTGGAAATTCCTGAGGTGGGCGGACTTCATCATCGATACCAGCGACGCGCCGCCTAGCCGTGCTTCTTGGCAATGTTCTTCCCTCGATGTTTGGGTCTGTTTGCCCGGGCTCAGCTTCGTCCTGATGTTTCGGGCGAACGCGAGTTCTCCATGGATCCAATGCCGCCGTCTTCCGGATCATGAATTCTGTCACCTGGATGTACTCACCGATTTGGCAGATTAGAAACTTCAACTCGCGCGCAGTCCAGAGTCGTTGTTAACACGACGCCAGTATAGAACGACTACCACGATGATTTGAAAGTTGCTGGATGCCCCGGACACAGTTTTCGGTAAGGACAGCTTCGGATGCTGGTGAAAAAGCCCGGATTTGCTGTAATTGCGGTGCTGTCTCCACACGTGCTCGAAGTCGTTCCCAAGACGCCGAACCGGTTTCTGATTCGCGGCCGTATCTGGGTAGACGCCGAAGACTACGCCATAACGCGGATCGAGGGGACTCCGGCCAGGAATCCGTCTTCTGGACGCGGAGCATTCACATCGTGCACCGTTACGGCAAGACCGGTCCGTTCTGGCTGCCCACGCTGAATCACTCGCGCGCCGAGGCAAGAATCTTTGGAAGCACCGAAGTTACCATCGAGTACTTCGATTACCTGCTAAACGGCGCCGTCAGCAGCTCTGCGCAGACACCGCGGAGGGCCGGGTGCGGTTCTGGGCATTAGATATTTATTGCCAGGAGGCTGCGCTCTCCGGGACGAGTAACGTCCTCAGTGCGTGCCGCCGGTAGTCTTACCTCGACAGAGTGCTCCTGGTGGTCGTCAACCAGGTGAACGATCCGGTCGTGCTGCTCGACACCATCAACGGTAACGCTAGTGGCGGCCGCCATTTCCGAAATCGCGATGTGGTAGACCGTTTCCCGATACCGGTAGTGCAGCTTGAATTCCTTCCAATGCCCAGGAAGGCACGGCGCAAAACGCAGTTTATCCACTTCGAGCCTCAGCCCGAGAAGTGATTCCACGATCAGCCGGTACATCCAGCCCGCGGAGCCCGTGTACCAGGTCCATCCACCGCGGCCGGTGTGGGGCGAGAGCGCATAGACGTCGGCCGCGACAACGTAGGGTTCTACCTTATAAGTTGCGATCGCGTCCGCCGTCGCACCATGGTTCACCGGGTTGATCATGGCCAGCAACTCCCACGCGCGGCGGCTGTCGCCCAATGCGGCAAACGCCATCGCGGTCCAGATCGCCGCGTGGGTGTACTGGCCGCCATTTTCTCTGACGCCCGGGACGTATCCTTTGATATAGCCTGGATCCAGTTCTGACTTGTCGAACGGAGGGTCCAGGAGTTGAATTAGAGCATCGCTGCGGCGAACCAGGTGCTTATCCACAGCCGCCATAGCCAGGCGCGAGCGCTTCCCATCGCCCGCCCCGGAAAGAACAGACCAGCTTTGCGCGATCGAATCAATCTGGCATTCGGGGTTAGTCGCGGACCCAAGCGGCGAGCCGTCGTCGAAGTACGCGCGGCGGTACCATTCGCCATCCCAGCCGTTCTGCTCAATGCTCGCGCGCACACGAGCCGCCTCGGTGCGGCAACGCTCGGTGAACGACAGGTCTCCCCGATTGCGAGCAACTTCGGCGAACCGCGTAAGCACTTCATAAAGGAAGAATCCCAGCCAGATGCTTTCGCCTTTGCCGTGTTCGCCCACTTTGTTCATGCCGTCATTCCAGTCGCCGGAGCCCATAAGCGGCAGGCCGTGTTCACCAGACGTCAGGCCGCGCAAAATGGCTCTCACACAGTGTTCGTATAAGGGAGCCGATTCTTCAGATTGAATCGGAAGATCGTAGTATGAGTCCTCCTCGGCGTTCAGCGGGCGGCCTTCGAGGAAGCGCACGGATTCATCCAAGATTCCAGTGTCCCCCGTGCTCAAAACGTAACGGGATGTGGCCAAAGGCAACCAGAGATAATCATCGGAACAATGCGTGCGCACTCCCCTTCCCGTCGGAGGATGCCACCAGTGCTGGACGTCTCCCTCCCGGAACTGTCGGGCCGCGGACAGCAGCAAGTGTTCGCGCACCAGGCGCGGCTCGGCGTGGATCAGCGCCATTACGTCCTGCAGTTGATCACGGAAACCGAACGCGCCACCGGACTGGTAGTATCCGCTCCGCGCCCACAGACGGCAGGCCAGCGTTTGATACACAAGCCAGCCATTGGCCAGAACGTTGACGGACGGATCGGGTGTTTCCACGTGCACCGCGCCGAGCGTGTGTTTCCAGTACTGCCAAACGGCTTCGAGCGCGCCGCGTGCCTCCATCGGTCCCCGGAAACGATGCACCAGATTGCCGGCGTCAGTGGCATCGCGCCCCAAGCCTAACCTGAAAACAATCTCCCGCTCTTCCCCGCCGGCGAGCTCGAAGGGAACCTGGATTGCAGCACATGGATCCAATGCCGACCCTACTTTGCCGGAAAGCCGGGATCGCGTCATAGCGCCCGGAGCGCGAAGCGTGCCATTCCGCCCAAGAAACTCGGTTCGGTCGCCGCTTACGGTCCGGGGCGCGTCGTCCACATCGAAGAAGGCAACACTGCGAGTGAACTCCGTGTTGTATGGATTCCGCACGAGCAGCGCGCCGCTCGCTGGATCGATTTCGGTCATCACGTGCATGGACGTTTTGGACCGCAGGTCGCCCAGCACCCATTCCACGTAGCCGGTCGCGGAGAGCCGGCGTGTTCGTCCCGACTCGTTGTGTACCTTGAGGACCGAGAACTTGATCGACGCGTCCAGCGCCACATAAACCCACAGCTCCGAGTGGATGCCGCCCTCCGTATGCTCAAAGACGCTGTAACCGAAACCGTGGCGGCAGACGTAGGCGTTCGTTCCGCGCCTGGGCAGCGGCGTTGGGGACCAGAAGTAGCCGCTCTCTTCGTCGCGTATATAGAAGGCCTCTCCACCCGAATCGCTAACCGGGTCATTCGACCAGGGAGTCAGGCAGAACTCGTGGGCATTTTCGCTCCAGGTGTAAGCAAGCCCGCTCTCTGAAATGACGGTTCCGAAGTGCGGGTTTGCCAGCACATTGACCCATGGCGCCGGAGTCGTCTGCCCTTCCGATGTCGTGATCACGTACTCGCGACCATCGGCTGTGAATCCTCCAAGGCCATTGAAGAAAATCAGATCGCGGGAAGGCAACGGGGCGGCAGCCGGCGGCTCGGTGCGACGGGTCCGTGTCGGAGCTAACAACGCAACCGGTGCTTCCACAACGCTCCGGCCGTCGATCTGGTCCGCCAGCGATCCCCGGCTATCCGTGATGATGGCGCGTGCGACCGATTGGATCAGAATGCGGTCCTCGTCCGATATCTGGTCGCCGGACCTTATAAAGATGCCGCCTGGCCGGTCCGTAACGTTAGCTTCGATGCCCGCAGCAATCAGCCCCATGATTTGGTCGTGCAGCAGCTGCCGGTAACCGGCGTGATCCTCGTTCCAGATCACCAGGTCTGCCGCCAGTCCTTTGGATCGCCAATATGCATGAGCTTGTACGAGCTGGCGTACCAGATCGATATTCGCCTGATCTGCAATCTGCAGTAACACGATGGGCAAGTCGCCGGAAATGGAATAGCCCCACAAGCCGGACTGGCCGCGGCGGCTCTTGATGAGAACACCGGCGTCGGCACGGAGTGACGCATTGGCATGAACGACGGAGCTGGCGAGCCGGCCGTAGAGTTGCGCGTCGGCCTCGGTGGCATTGAGTTGCCGCAGAACTACCTGGCTATGGGTCCACGCCAGTTCGAACACGCGATCGGCCAGACGCTGGTCCTGGTATTTCTCAACCAGGTCCAGGCACGCGTCGCGGCTGGCGCCGACGCCGGTGACAATGTTGATGGTCGCCGACTGTTCCGGATCGAGCGTGATTGGACACCGGATCGAGACAATCGGATCCAGCACCGAGCCCTGGCTGCCCGCGAGTGCCAGGGGACCGCTCATCGCTTGTGGACTGGCGACCGTGTTCCCGCGGCCGATGAACTGCATGCGGTCCGTCTCATAGGAAACTCCCCCGGTATCCGCTCCATGCACGGCCATCAGGTGAAACATCCATGGAGCCTGCTCGTCGCGCGAGCGCGGCCGGCGCGTGCAAAGGATCGCCTGGCGCTCGGGGACAATCTCGGTCTGAACAAAAAGATTGCTGAATGCCGGGTGCAGGGTATCGGCGGCAGATGAAGTGAGCACCACCTCCGTGTAACTTGTGACATCGATGGTTCGGCGCGTGCGTGAACGGTTGGTGATCGTGACCCGCCGCAACTCGATATCATCTTCGGGTGAAACGGCGATTTCCGTGTGCATGTTGAATGCACGGCCGCCAGAGCGGAACTCGGCTCGCCCCTCGGAGAAGATCGCTTCGTAAGTCTTCCGTTGTTTCAGCGTGGGCTGGTATGCGGTTGACCAGAACTCGCCACTGTTCACATCGCGGACATAACAGAATGTGCCCCAGTTATCGCAAGTAGCGTCCTCGCGCCAGCGGGTGACCGCGATATCTTTCCAGCGGCTGTAGCCACCCCCCGCGTTGGTCACCATCACGTGGTATCGGCCGTTGGACAGCAATTGCACTTCCGGGAACGGCGTGTTGGGGCTGCTGTAAACGCGCACCGGCGCGTCTGAGGCACTCGAAGTCGCCCGAAAACCGGAGGGATCGGCGGTGTGCGAGTGGAATGCCGTGGCCTTCGGGATCCGTTCCTGCAGCAACAGCGTGGTCGCCTGAAACGCTGGATCGGACTCGAATCGCTTCTGCATGGGGCGGTCGAGCAGCAGGTAGGCCAGGGAAAGGAAGCTCATGCCCTGGTGATGGGCCATGAAGGACCGCACCACGGCGGCCGATTGTCCGCGTGGCACGCGCGAAGGCGTGTAGTCGATGGCTTCATAGAAGCCGTATCTTCCTTCGAATCCCGCGGCAGCGAGCCGTTGCAGGTTGACGCACGCTTCTTCGGGCGCCACCATCAGCGCGAGCGCCGAGGCATACGGCGTAATGACCAGGTCCTCTGCCAGGCCGCGTTTGAGCCCCAGGCCGGGCACGCCGAACGCGCGGTACTGATAATTAAGATGCGCGTCGATGGTGTTGTAGCCGGATTCGGAAATCCCCCACGGCACGCCGTGCTTGTTCCCATACGCGATCTGCCGCTCCACCGCCGCCTTGCAGGTTTGGTCGAGCAGCGTGTTTTCATACGTGGGCATCACCAGCAGCGGCATGAGGTACTCGAACATCGAGCCGCTCCAGGAAAGGAGAATCGGTTCTCCACCGGCCGTTGTGAGCAGACGCCCCAGCGCAAACCAGTTCTCCTGCGGAAGTTGCCCCTGCGCAATCGCTACGAAGCTGCACAGTCTGGCTTCCGAAGCCAGCAGATCGTAGTAACTTGCATCCCGCCGGCGCTCAGTCGCGTTGTATCCGATTGCCAGTAAGTTGCGCGCCTTGTCGAACAGGAAGCCATACTCCACAGTTGCGAGGTCGCCGCATTCGACCGCCAGACTTTCGATAGCCGCAATCCTCGCCCTCGCACTCTGGCTGGCCGCCGGAAACTCCAGTGGCAGTGCCGCCAGTTCGCGCAGCGTCGGGACCTCGTCCATGCCGCCAACGTTGCTCACCGCCAGCTCATCCAAGGCGCCCTGGCACTGACGCGTGAACGCATCGGCCCACCACTTGGTTTGGCTCTCGAGGTCAGGATCAAGGCAATCCATCACCTCGGCGGCAGACGCCGCCAGTTGGCCGAGGCAGAGCCGCATAGCCGCTAGCGTGGTCGGTCGCGAATCCAGATTCATGTGGAGTTGGGTGAATTGCGCTGGACACGCTCCTCCCGCGGTCCCCTCCAGAATCCGCAGCGTGTCAGCCAGCCCGTCGGACCATCGGGATCCCAGGATCTTCTGATCGGGAAGAGCCATCAGCCCGGCGCGCAATGTCAGAAGATGGCCCGCAAGATTTCCGCTGTCCACGGTCGAGATGTAAAGAGGCGGCAGCGGTTTGAGCGACAAGGTGTCGTACCAGTTGTAGAAGTGGCCCCGATGCCGTTCGAGCGCTTTCATCGTGTGGAGCGCATTCGTCGTGCGCTCGATGAGTTGCGCCGCGGAAATATAACCGAAGTCGCAAGCCGATAAATTCGCGAGCAGCGCCAGCCCCATGTTGGTGGGCGACGTGCGATGTGCGATGGCGCCTGCCGGATGCTCCTGGAAGTTGTCCGGTGGGAGCCAGTGATCTTCTGGTCCCACGAAAGTCTCGAAGAACGCCCAGGTCCTTCGCGAAAGATTCCGGAGGAAGATCGTCTCATTGGCCGTCAGCTTGGCGCGCCGCCGAACGAGTGGCAGGCTGATCCACCACGCAATCGCGGGGGAGGCAAACCAGAGACCCAATATAGGCCCAGCCACGGCTAACGAGGCTGGTCTCGAAAGCGCCAGATAAATCACAGCAAGGTTGGCGATGGCAGGGCCGGCCCACATGGATTGGCAGAAGGCGAAGAGGTTCGAGCGGCCACGACCCTCCGGATCGCTTGACGGATTCCATTCCAAAAGCCGCCGGTGCGTGAACAGCATCCGTCCGGCCGTGCGCGCAACCGCATCCAGACTGAACAGCGCCTCGTAGGGGAGACAGATCAGCGTGAACGCCGCCTGGGCAAAGTGGCGTTCGGTTGAACGCACCCAAGCTGAGAGATGCTGGCTCAACAGCACATCCTCCGGCTTCTGAAACAGATGCAGCATCGCGCCAAGCAGGGGCGGCGTCAGAATGATTGCGATTACCGATAACGTCCAGAACCAGGCCGAGGACAAAGCCGTCCAGCCCAGCAGTAACAGCAGCATCATTGCGGCAGGCACCAGACTGCGCCGCAGGTTGTCGAAAATCTTCCAACGCGAAAGGCCAGAAAGTGGATTCTTCTGACGGCGGCCGCCCAGGCCAGGAACACGCGGCAGCAGCCATCTGGCAATTTGCCAGTCCCCGCGAATCCAGCGGCGCCGGCGGCTGACGTCGGCGCTGTAGCGGGAAGGATATTCCTCGTACAGATGCACGTCGCTCAGCAGGCCCGCGCGCGCGTAGCACCCTTCCAGAAGATCGTGGCTGAGGATACGGTTCTCGGGGAAGCTACCGTTCAGCGACCGCTCGAACGCATCGACATCGTAGATTCCTTTGCCAATGAACGAGCCTTCGCCGAACAAATCCTGGTAAACATCGGAGACGGCGCGCGTATACGGGTCGATGCCAGGCTCACTCCCCCACAGCCGCGCATACCGCGACCGGTTGGTGCCCGGCAGGCTCACCGCCACGCGCGGCTGCAGGATGCCGTATCCCTCAGTGACGCGCTGCTGGTCTTCGTCAAACCGCGACCGGTTCAGCGGGTGCGCCATGGCTCCGACAAACTGCCACGCCGCATCGCGCGGAAGCTGGGTATCCGTGTCGAGCGTGATGACGTACTTCACATTCGGCAAAACCGCTGTCTCACCCACGACGAG
>QHXW01000099.1 GCA_003223115.1 Acidobacteriota bacterium | reverse complement strand
GAAGCTGCTGTTCTGAACTTTCGGGTGGAACTTATGCGGTAATGTCCGCCAAGGCCGTCCTCAGATCGGGGAAACGAAACGTGAAGCCGTATTCCAGGAAACGGCTGGGCATCGAGCGGCGGCCTGTTAAAGCCAGGCTGGGCTCGGTTCTCAAGATGAAGGCTCCCATCTTCACCGCCCATGATGGTGTTGGCGGAGCCCAGGGCCGATGCAACGCGGAACGCAAGGCGAGCATGAATTCCCGGTTCGTGAGCGGCGACGGGCCGGTGGCGTTCAAAACCCCGGAAATATCGGATTTCTCAATCGCCCCGCGGAACATCTCGTTGAGGTCGTCGATGTGAATCCAAGTAATGTACTGGTCCCCGCTGCCCACTGTTCCGCCGAGAAACCATTTCGCTAGAGCGGCAAGTGCCTGAAGCGCACTGCCATTGCGGCCCAGAGCGAAACCGATCCGCAACGTGACGGTTCGCGTTGCCGGCAGCGCTAGCTAAGCGTCTGACGACCGCGTTGCGGGCGTCTCTGGCGCCACTAACAGGGCCAGAACGCCCCGGCTGAAAATGCAGGACTTAAGGCCCAGTTAGTGGAGAGCTAAGCGTCTGACGACCGCGTTGCGGGCGTCTCTGGCACCACTAACAGGGCCAGAACGTCCCGGCTGAAAATGCAGGACTTAAGGCCCAGTTAGTGGAGAGCTAGCTAGGCAGACATTGGCGGAAAAACCGGTCGCCGGGGGAGTTCGTTCGGTACAGATTCTGTCGCCCGCATCGCCGTAAATTGCCAGTGAACCGGCCTGCACGAACACCTCCGGAGGCCAACGGCAACCGGCGATTGCCGCGCCCAGAACGCGAACGGAATCAAGCCGGGACTCGAGAATCTCTCGACGGTTCTCCGGCGTGTAGCAGCAGTTTACGCTCTTGCCTACCAGGTTGACAACAGCCGTGGCGCCTTCCAGCGTTTCGCTCCGGGGCCCTGGAGTTTTTGCATCCCAAGCGACAGTTTCCACGTCACGCGCGGCGTTCGAAGGGACCGGAGAGTCCCTTCCCTTCTCAACGAGAACGAGCGGGAAAGGATGACCACGCGATAGCCGACACCTGACAGGTACGCCGCGAGTGAACTGCCCAAAAAACCGCCTCCCCCGGCAATGACGATGGTCTTCATGCTTCGATCCTCGCCGGTACCGGCTCATCTCCGAAGACCGTCTGCAATAAATCCACAACTCGCTTGCGCACGGGCCTCATGAGCGGAAAGCCGGAGAACTGGATCAGACTCACTACAATCGCCAGGCTCTTATCGACCAGTTGCCGTGTCCTGGCTTGTTCCGCAGAGCGGTCATACATCCAGAACAGAAGCAGCCCCATCTGGTACATCCAGAGGATCCGCGGAAGACGCGCCTTCAAGTCCGCGGGCACGCGCATGCTGGTTCCCTCGAGCGCGCGGGCAAAGAACCAGATGTCCTTGTCGCGAATCTCCCGTGTTTCTTCGCTGAAAGGAGACAGCGGATGCTGTGGGTCCACATGTGCCGAGAGCGCTCCGAGCAAGCTCCTGTTGGCTCGAAAATAATCAAACTTCACCTCGAGTAGGGCGCGCAGCCGGCGCTCCAGGGCATCGTGGCTCGAGAGCGCCTCGCTGAGCAACGGTTCCATTTCCTGCTGAGCACGCTCATAAAACGCCATAACCAGCGCATCCTTCGAGTCGAAGTAGTAATACGCAGCGCCCACAGCTACGCCGGCGTCGACCGCGACCTCCCGCATTGTGGTCTGGTGGAAACCTCGCGTACGAAACGAAGCCAGCGCCGAACCGAGAATGCGGGCGCGTGTCTCTTCCGATTTGCTGGATGCGGGTCGTCCGGCCGCGGGCGTCCGGTCCGGCTGGCTGTTTGTGGAGGTCATGTGTTTACCATCCAACTATGCGGGAAGCCGCCGGGACCACTCATCCATGGAGCGCCACCAGCATAGGGCCGGACTGCCGTTAAGTCAAGCCTTTTTTGAACGTGTTCAAATGCCTGGGAGTTGGGCGCAGATCGGCCGGCAGCGCGTGTTTCCTCCTCCTTCGATTCAGGGCGCAGCGGGCCGATGCTATCCTACGCCAGAGCATGGCCCCACGTTTAACCCGCCGCCGGTTTCTGGAATCCGCCGCAGCCACTGGACTTGCCTGGTCGCTCACCGAACGTGCGGCGCCGGCGCCCTTTTCCGCGACAGAACCGTATCCGGTCCGTTTTCGCAGGACGAATCCGTGGGACGCCCTCTCCGCGTACATGGAGCCCGGCCACGACGAGTTCACCATTGAAAAACAGGCGGCGGAGGTGAGCCGCCACCTGGACCGGCTGCTGAAAATCCGCGCCCTACCGCTGGCGGCTGATTTTCAAGGCGCGTCTCCCATGCCTGCCCGGCACACTCCAGTCGCGGAAGGCGTATTCCAAGCCGAATTCAATCCTGCCGACCACGATTTCGAACGCGGCCTTGTGCGCTGGCTGGATTCGCTCGGCCAAGTCCGCAGTGCGCGTTTTTTCGTTCTTCCGCGGGACCTAGTGCGCTACGAAATCGCAAGCGCGGCGGAAAATGCGCTCCACTATCGCGTTGGCCTTTGGAATCAGCAATGGAAGGACGGTCGGCTTTGGCGCTTCGCGCCAGTTTCGGAAACATGGGGCACGTCGCCCCGGCCGCTTTTCGCGGACGTCTCTCGAGCGCTATTCAGCGGTGTGGATTCCTACGAGCGGCAGTTGTTGCGCGGCACTCCGTATTGGTGCGCGCGCCTGGATTCCGCCTGCGGCATCGATGTCTACGGCAACAACGGAATCGCGGTGGGCGATATCGACGGCGACGGTTGGGATGAGGTGTACGTCTGCCAGCCAGCGGGTCTGCCCAACCGGCTCTACAAACGGCGCGCTGACGGCGGCATGGAAGACATCACAGAGCGCATGGGAGTTGGCATTCTCGACGATACCACCGCGGCTCTGTTCGTCGATTTTCGAAATTCGGGCCGCCAGGATCTGGTGGTCCTCACCATCGGCAACCCGCTGTTGTTTCTCAATGAGGGCGGCGCGTTTCGTCATCGACCCCAGGCTTTCCGTTTCGCCAATCGGCCCCAGGGAACATTCACCGGCATGGCAGCGGCGGATTACGATCGCGATGGCCTCGTGGATCTCTATCTGTGCACCTATGTCTATTTTCAGAGCGAAGATCAGTACCGCTATCCACTCCCCTATCACGATGCGCGGAACGGTCCGCCGAATTTTCTCTTCCGCAACCGGCTGACAAAAGACGGCCGCGGATTTTTCGAAGACGTCACCTCCGCTGTGGGCCTAAACGAAAACAACGATCGCTACAGTTTCGCTCCGGCGTGGTGTGACTACGATGGCGACGGTTGGCCCGACCTTTACGTGGCCAACGATTTTGGCCGCAAGAATCTGTACAAGAACGAGCGTGGCCGGTTTCACGACGTGGCTGACGCGGCGGGAGTCGAAGATATCGGGCCTGGGATGAGCGCGGCGTGGTTCGATTATGACGGTGATGGCCGCCAGGATTTGTATGTCAGCAACATGTGGACTGCCTCCGGCCGGCGTGTGGTCGAGCAACTGGTTGAGACTGGCTTCAAAACGGCTCCCGGGGCAAAACCCGATCAGCTCGCGGACGCGTATCGCCGCCACGCCAAAGGCAATTCCCTTTACCGCAATCGAGGAGATGGGACTTTCGAGGAAACCGAATCCGCGGAAGGTGTGGAGATGGGCCGCTGGGCGTGGGCAGCCGATGCGTTTGATTTCGACAATGATGGCAGCCCCGAGATTTACATCGCTTGCGGCATGCTCACCAATTCATCTGAACAGGATCTGATGAGCTTTTTCTGGCGCCAGGTGGTTGCGCATTCCCCGGCCACGAAAACTGCGGCTCCAGACTATGAAAACGGCTGGAACGCCCTGGACCAGTGGATCCGCGAGGACTATAGCTGGAACGGCCGCGAACCAAATGTGCTGTATGCGCGCCGTGCTGGACGGTTCTATGATTTCTCGGGCGTTTCGGGGATCGACTTCGCGGACGATAGCCGCGCGTTCGCCGCCACCGACTTCGATGGCGATGGAAACCTCGACCTGCTGCTCAAAAGCCGGCTGGGGCCACAGGTGCGCGCGCTGCGCAACGATTGGGGCGGCGCTCACAAATCGATAGCGATCGCGCTCATCGGCGTCCAATCGAACCGTGACGGAATCGGGGCTTTCGTGGAAGTGCGGCACGCGGGCGGGCGCGTGGTACGGCACCTCTCTGCGGGGTCCGGCTACATTTCCCAGCACACAAAAGTTCTGCACGCCGGCCTCGCGGATTCCGCCGTCGCGGAAAAAGTGCGGGTCCAATGGCCCTCCGGACAGGTGCAGGAGTTCGAAAACTTGCCTGCGGGGTTTCGTTACCAGATTGTCGAAGGATCGCGCGATTTGAAGCGCCGTCCGTTTCTTCGCCGGAACGAGACGCAGGATCCCGCGCCTGCTGCCGCCGGCAAAGCCGTGCCCGACAATCAACCTCGCTTCGAGCCGGCATGGTTGCTCGAACCCGTTCCACTTCCCGACCGACGCAAGGGCCCCGGTTTTGTTTGCCTCATTGCAGGGGCCGCAGGCGCCTCTCTGATCACGGTGCCGAAGGACGTGCCGGTCGACATCGTGGATCTGAGTAAAGAGGATCCCGATCTGGCAGCCGGTTACGCGCTGTTTCGCCGTTATCTATTCGATTACCGGACCGCGCTCACTCTGCCGTTTGTGATTCTGGTGGATGGGCGAGGTCAGGCGCATAAGGTTTACCCCAGTCTCCCGGATGACGCCGATTTGCGCCGGGATCTTGAACTGCTACGGGATCCGAATCGAGAGCGCTTGGTCCTTCCCTTTCCCGGCCGATATTACACACAGCCGCGCCGCAATTATTTTCGGCTGGGCGCCGCATTCTTTTGGGCCGGCTATCCGGAGCAATCCCTGGTGTATCTGAACGAAGTCCTGCGACAGGATTCGGCTAACGGCAAGACGCACCTGGCCGTCGGCAACATTCATCTCGAGGCGGGACGATATGAGCTTGCCCGCCGCCACCTGGAACGGGCCCTGATTCTGCTGCCTGACTCCGTGGATGCCTGGAACAATCTGGGCAGCCTGGAAATGGCCGCCAAGAATTATCCCGCGGCGCTCGCCGATTTCGAGAAAGCCATGGCCGTTCACGCCGATTCATTCTCGCTAGTGGGCGCGGGACAAGCTCATGCCGCACTGGGTGATGCCGCGGCGGCCGAAAAAATGTTCCGTGGCGCCCTCGATAAAGATGGTCACGACGCCGAAGCCGCCAACCAGATGGGCCTGCTGCTTGCCCGCCAGAATCGCAACGAGGAAGCGCGCAAGTATTTCCAGCAGGCCATCACCTCCCGGAAAGACCACACCTCGGCCATCAATAATCTCGGCGTCTTGTACATGCAGATGGATCAAGTGGACGATGCGATGGCAGCTTTCCGGTATGGCATCGAGCTGGCGCCGGATTACGACACCCTGTATCTCAACCTGGCTCGAGTCTACGTCCGCTCTGGCCAACGTGAAAAAGCCCGCGAAATTCTGCAACAGTTGCTGGCGCGTAAGCCAGAGAGCACGGTAGCGCGCCGGGCGCTCCAGGAACTGGGAGAACGCTGAACGACTGACTACCTGCCATTGCAGTTCGGCCATCCAGCCGCGGAGGCCGGCGCAACCCCAGCCGATTTTACTCTGCAAGCTCCGCCGTCAGAATAGCTCCGCCCATCTGCGGCATCATCGCAGAGATCTTCACCGCTTTGCGGGAATCCTTGGCAATCCACATCGTCACCTTTTCCGGACCGCCTTCGCCGGAGGTGATTTCGGTCTTATAGGCATCGAAGGTGCCGGCGGGCACGGTGACTTTCTCCGATCCGGTCACTTGGAGTTGCATCACTTTGGCTTTTTGTTTCTGCACGTCGAAATTGCGGAAGGTGGTGGAAAAACCATCGGCCAGCGGCAGGCAGCCCACCACTTGCGGACTTCCAGCGGCATCCGCGAATAGCGGGCCACCTGTATCGACCGAAACTGGGCGCTCCTGGCCGCTCATGGTCATCGACCCGGTTGCCCTGTTGTCTTTGAAATCGATCTCTATGGCCACGGGACCCTGCTTGACGGAGCGCTTCTCGACAACCAGGCTGTCTTTATTGAGCACGCTGATGTCGACGCCTTCACCCATCGGCGTCGTCATACGGTCGGTCACGGTCCAGCCGCCGTTCTGTTCTTTGATCTCGGTGGTAAAGTTCAGGGCCATGGATTGACCACCCATTTCGATTTTGGCCTGATACTTGTATGTCCCCGGCTGCAGGGCCGCGGTGGGTTTCGGAGATCCTACTGAGGCGGCCTCAACTTTCTTAGCCAGCACGACGGTCTTGGGGTCTACCGTAATTTCTTTCAGGCGCGTGGCCACTTCCGGCGTCATGTCCTCCTGATAGCGGCCTCCTAAATAGTGCGCCAGAAATCTTTCCGCGGCCGCCATCATGGCCATGTTATTTACCGGACGCTGGAAGCCGTGTCCCTCATCGGGAGCCACCAGGTACTCGACCGGAAATCCGCGATCGCGCAAGGCAATGACGATACGGTCGGACTCCGCTTTATTGACACGAGGATCGTTCGCGCCCTGGGCCACCAGCAGCGGTGTTTTAATCTTGTTCGCCGAGTTCAGCGGAGACTGCCGTTCCAATTGGGCTCTGCCCTCAGGCGTGCCCGGATCACCCATGCGTTGGTGAAACATCTTCCGGCCGGCTTCCCAGTATGGCGGAATCGACTCGAGCAAATAGATCAGGTTTGACGGGCCGACGATCGAAACCGCAGCCGCGTAAACATCAGGAGTGAACGCCACCCCGGCCAGCGTGGCGTAGCCGCCATAGGAGCCACCCATGATCCCTACGCGTTTCGGATCCGCTGTTCCTTTCGCGACCAGGTACTTGACGCCCCAGGTCAAGTCATCCTGCATTTTTTCTCCCCATTGCCGGTTGCCGGCGTTGATGAACTTTTTTCCATATCCGGTGGAGCCCCGGAAGTTCGAGGAGAGCACGGCATAGCCGCGGTTGGCAAAAAATTGAGAGAACCCGCGGTAGCCCCACGTATCACGCGCCCAGGGTCCACCATGCGGCATCAGGAGCACGGGCAAATTCTTGGCCGGCACGCCTTTGGGCAGCGTCAGATACGCCGGAATTTCCGTGCCATCCGAGGATTCGTAGCGGATCGGCTCGACTGAAGCCAGGTATTCGCGCGGGAGTTTCTCGCGAATACGGTACTCGAGCGTCAGCTTTCGCGCTTTGCGGTCGAACAGGAACGTCTCGCCGGGTTCGGTGTCGGCCGACGCCGAGAGCAGCCACATCTGCTCGTCGCGCGTGTGGGAACTGTAACCGATCTCCTTGCCGGGCAATTGACTCATCAGCCACTTGTAATCCGACTCGAAGTTCTTGTCCTTCCAATAAATGCGCTGCTTGTCATCCACATAGACCGTGGCGATCAATTGATCGGTCACGTCGGAAAACAGCACTTCCCCGAGGTCCACCCGGCCGAGAGGGTCGGATTCCGCTACCTCTGCTTTGCCGGTTTCCGCATCGAGCACTTCCAGCCGGACGAAGTTCACATCGGCGCCTTTGTTGGTCTCGATGTAAACGCGCTTGCCGTCCTTGTGAAATTGCGCGGGGCCGCACAGTTCCAACACGTCGCAGGAGTAAATTTTTGCGAAGCCGTTCGAATCGACGCGCAGAATTTCGGTATCACCATTCTCGGACGAGCGCGTCGCCAGCCGCAGTTGATCCTTCAAATCGAAGATCCACCTGGTAATGCGATCCGTGTTCTTGCGGAGCAGCGTGCGCTCGCCGGTGGAGACGCGCACTTTGTAAAGGTCGTGCCAGGCCTTGTCGCGATCGTTCAAGCCGAAGTAGATAAGGTCCGGCTCAGTTCTGGGCACGTCGTAAATGAATGCGCGCGCGCCCTTGACGTCGGTCAGATTTCGCGCCGCGGGTACTTCCGATCCCGCAGACACGCTGCCGGACGGATTGACTACATACACGTTGTAATTCTCGTTGCCGGCCTGGTCTTGCACGAACAGGATGTATTTGCTGTCTTGCGTCCAGAAAAAAGCGGGAATGGGCCGTTTGGTGTCGTTGGTAACCGGCTTCGCCTTGTCGAAAGGCTCTTCGGTGCGTTTCACCCAGATGTTTCGCGTCTTGTTGAGCGGCTTCAGAAAGGCGATGAACTTGCCGTCCGGAGACAATGAGGCGCCGGAGATCTCCGGATCACCGAAGAAAAGTTCCCGGTCGATAATCGGCGGCTGTTGTGCTGCCGCGGAAGCAGCCAGAAATGCGGCGGTCAGCAGCAATTTCACACGCACTTGCATAAAGGACCCTCCCGTATTCACATGAGAGTGACGGGTCGCGGGAACATTGTCAAGTTGCCATCACTTCAAGTACTTTCCCGTATACGACGCCTCCACCTTCGCGATCTGGTCTGGTGTACCCGTGGCGACGATATATCCGCCCTTCTCGCCGCCTTCCGGTCCGAGATCGATCACCCAGTCTGCCGCGCGGACGACATCGAGATTGTGCTCGATCACGAGCAAACTCCCGCCGTTTTCCACCAGGCGCTCGAAGGCTGCCAGCAGCTTGGCGATATCGTCAAAGTGCAAGCCCGTGGTCGGCTCGTCGAAGATATAGAGCGTGCCCGCGCAGGAAGCTTGTGCCAGATGCGCGGCCAACTTCACGCGTTGCGCTTCGCCGCCCGAAAGCGTGGTGGCCGATTGTCCCAGACGCAGATAGCCCAGCCCGACGTCGGAAAGCACCTTCAGCTTGGCAACCAGGCGCGTTGAAGAGTTGAAAAACTGGATGGCTTCGTCCACTGTCAACTTCAGCGCTTCGTGAATATTCAAGTTCTGATAGCGGATCTCCAGGATTCCGCTTTTGAAACGCGTGCCCTTGCACTCTTCGCAAATCAGCTCGACGTCGGCCAGAAACTGCATCTCCACCGTCACGGTGCCATCGCCCTGGCAGGTTTCGCAGCGGCCGCCAGGAATGTTGAACGAGAAGTGACCGGGCGTATAGCCGCGCTTCTCGGCGTCTTTGGTGGACGCAAATAGCGAGCGAATCAGATCGAACGCCTTGATGTACGTGACCGGGTTCGAGCGCGGTGTGCGGCCGATGGGCGATTGGTCTACCAGCACCACGTCGCGCAGCCGCTCTGCTCCGTCCACTCTGCGGCAGGACATTTTCGCGCCCAGCTCGGGGATCGAATCGGCCGCCGGATCCTGCTCTTCCACGAGCGCCTCCTGCTTCTTCAAGATGGATTCGAGCGAGCGGAAAATCACTTCGTGCACCAGCGTGGATTTACCGGAGCCGGAAACGCCGGTCACGCACACCAACATGCCGAGCGGAATCTGCACATCCAGATTTTTCAGGTTGTGCAGGCGCGCACCCGAGAAGCGCAGCGACCGCTTGCGATCCACGGTCCGCCTTTCTCTGCGCGTGGCCACACGCATCTCGCCGCGCAGGTAGCGTCCGGTGAGCGAACCGTCACCATCATGCATCAGGTTGGCATAGGAGCCCGCGTAGATCACGTTGCCGCCGTTTTCGCCAGCTCCGGGACCCAGGTCCACAATATGATCGGACGCGCGCATAACGTCGGCATCGTGCTCCACCACGAGAATCGTGTTCCCCAGCTCGCGGAGTTCTTCGAGAATATGGATCAGCCGCCCGGTGTCACGGCTGTGCAACCCGATCGAAGGCTCATCCAGCACGTAACACGCGCCTACCAATCGCGAGCCAAGGCAGGTGGCAAGCTGGATGCGCTGCGCTTCGCCGCCCGAGAGCGTCGCCGCCAGCCGGTCGAGTGTCAGATAGTCGAGCCCCACGTCGTTCAGAAACTTGAGGCGCTGCCGGATTTCCACCAGGATCTTGTCCGCGATCGCGTTCTCTTCCGGGGTCAGCTCCAGCGCATTAAAGAAAGACTGGGCTTCGGCGATATTCATGGCCCCCACATGGGCCAGATTTTTTTCGCCGATCCGAACGTACAGCGCCTCTTTCCTCAAGCGTGCGCCATTGCATTCCGGGCAGCGCGCGTAGCCGCGATAACGGGATAGAAAGACGCGCACGTGCAATTTGTATTTTTTGGTTTCCAGGTAACTGAAGAAGCCCCGCAGGCCGCTGAAGCCTGCTTCACCGTTGATGACGTGGTCTTTTTCCTCGTCCGTGAGATCGCAGAACGGAACGTTGAAACGAACCTTGCGCTCTTTGGGAGTACCGGCTGCGCGCTTCAATTTCAAGAACCACTCGCGGCCTTTCGGTTTAGTCCAGGGCTCCACCGCTCCCTCATCGAGCGTCAGACTCTTATCCGGAATGGCAAGGTCGAGATCGTAACCGATGGTGTTGCCGAAGCCCTGGCAGCGCGGGCACGCTCCGGCGGGACTGTTAAAACTGAACAGCGCCGGTTCCGGTTCCACGAAATCCATCTCGCACTGCTTGCACGAGAATTTTTCGCTGAAGCGCAATCGCTCGCCCGTGGCGGTGTTTTCGAAAATGGCTTCCCCCGCCTCCCGGTAGCAAATTTCAACCGTATCAACCATCCGCTGGCGCAGGTCCGGAGCCGGTTCGGCCGGAATCACAATGCGGTCGGCCAGCGCATAAAGCGGCTTTGAGAAATCGATGTCCAGCAGCGATTCGGGTGTCGAGAACTCGAAAACACGGCCCTGCTGATAAAGGCGATTGAAGCCCTTCTTGCGAAGATCAAACAGGTGATCGCGCAATTGCTGGGTGTCAGGCGCAGGGGTTCGGGAGCCTGGCGCGGCGGTTCGCGACGACGTGGTCACGGGGAACAGAACGTACCAGCGCGAGCCTGCGTCGAGCGCCATCAGCCGCGAAGCCACCTGGTCCACGGTGTCCTTCTCCACCCGCCGGCCGCATTTCGGACAGAACGTGCGGCCCACCCGGGCGAAGAGCAATCGCAGGAAGTCGTAGCACTCGGTCGATGTCGCCACCGTCGAGCGCGGGTTGCGAGTGGTATTCTTTTGCCGGATCGCAATGGCCGGTGCGATTCCATCGATCTCGTCCACTTCCGGCTTTTCCATGCGTTCCAGAAACTGCCGCGCATAAGCCGACAGCGACTCGACGTACCGCCGCTGGCCCTCCGCGTAGATGGTGTCGAACGCCAGCGACGACTTCCCCGACCCCGAGACGCCCGTGACGACCGTCAACTGGTTATGGGGAATAGATAGCGAAACGTTCTTCAGATTATGGACTCGCGCGCCGCGGATTTCGATGCATTCCTGCACGGACAGTCCGATGGAATCGAATAGCGTCGAACGGTGGGCTGGGGGCAAACTTTCACCTGTCCGGACGGGGTCGAACGGATCAATCTGTTCGCCGCCGTGGTTTATATTCCCGATCCCCTGGCCAAGTTTTTGGATGATCTTCGAAAGGAGATGGTGTTGGGCTGTGTCGTGCGGGCTCACGTCACGGTATTGCCTCCGCGGCCTCTCCACGTGGCGCCAGAAGCAGCGGTCAGCGCCGCCAGGTCTATTGCCGAAGACTTTGCGCCGTTTGAAATCGAAGCCGGCGAGGTCGAGATCTTTCGCGCCACTGACGTCATCTACATCGGCATCAAGAAAGGCGTCGATCATCTGCGCGAGATGTACCGTGCGCTAAATCGCGGGCCGCTCGCGTTTCAGGAGCCCTTCGCCTACCATCCCCACATCACGCTGGCCCAAGGCTTAGTACCAGAGCAGGTTGAAAAGCTTTACCGGCTAGCGCGCGATCAATGGGAGGCATTTCCGCACGCAAAGCGGCTATTCGCCGATCGGGTGCATTTCGTCCAGAGCACAAACGCCTGCACCTGGCTGGATATCGCCGAGTTCAGCCTGCGCGGCGTGCCGGTGCCGTAAGAGCGGTTGCTACTCCGGTTCAAACAGCCCGATCTGGTCCTTCGAAGCCGGTTTGCGGCGCCGCCGGGTCAGCGGGCTGCCCACCACTCCCAGCACCTGGAAATCCGTCAGCGCTTCACGCGGCGAAAACATTCGCTGGTTGTTGGCATAAGGCTCGGGCGGGACGAAATTAAAACCGTAAGGCTCCAGTTGCAGCAGGTTATTCGAGAGAATGCCGTCCATGATCTCTCCGTCCCGAAAGCGCATCCGGACCCAGAGGCCCTCCATTTTCGGCCTGGTATGAAAAATCATACGTTCCGAGGGGGGCTCGCCGGGCTCGAAATCCTTGACGAATGAGACGGTTTTGATTTCCCTGTAGGGAACAAGCAGGACATTGCCGTCGGGCTTCAGCAGCTCCATGCCCTCCGGAAGCAGATAGGCCTGCGGGTTGACAAAGCCCGTCAGCGGCTCCCGGTCAAAGCGCCGGACCAAGACCTTCTTGGTTGTGGAACCCGCCAAAAGCTCACCTTTTATCTAAAGTGTTTCAAACAATTTCGCGCTTATTGTATCATTGGCACAATGCGGGAAGGCTCAGAGAGCGCTGGTGCCGAGTTGCGCCGCTCCGGGCCGTTGCAGAACCAGATCACTGAGTTTCTCAATTTTTGCAGAATTGAGAAGGGCTTGGCAGCGAATTCGATAGAAGCCTACGGCCGGGATCTCAGGAAATACGACGCCTCGTTTAGCGTCCTCTGGGACGAGAAAGTCCCGCTGCATCAAGCAGATACGGTTCTCAAGTACTTAGGCTCATTATATCAGCAGGGTCTGAGCAGCCGGTCCATTGCCCGGCACTTGGCCACGCTCCGGAATTTTTATGGTTATTTGCTACGCGAAGGAAAAATTACGGCCGACCCGACCGAGCACGTACGGACTCCCAAGCAATGGAAGACTATTCCGAAGTTTCTGAATTTAGGGCAGATCAACAAATTGCTGGCGTCACTGGACATAAGCCGTCCAGTGGGCCTGCGGGATCACGCCATGCTGGAGCTGCTGTACGCGACCGGGCTCAGGGTGTCGGAACTGTGCCGTCTCGGGGTGTCGGATATCAACCTGGAGCTGGGAGTGTTGCGCACCACCGGGAAGGGAAACAAGCAGCGGATGGTGCCAGTGGGCCGTCCGGCGCTCGAGGCCGTCCGCCGGTATCTGGAGGGTGCACGGGGGGGGATCCTGAAGGGACGGGCAAGCCGCTTTCTGTTCGTCACCGCCAGGGGCGGCTCAATGACTCGGCAGGGATTCTGGAAGCTGCTGGCGCTACACGGCCGCCGGGCAGGCATTTTCCACAAACTGACGCCGCACGTGATTCGGCACAGTTTCGCCACGCATCTGCTGGAGGGCGGAGCCGATCTGCGCAGCGTGCAAACTATGCTGGGCTACGCGGATATTTCGACGACCCAGATCTACACGCACGTGGTACGTTCCAGACTGCGCAAAGCGCTGGACGACCATCATCCGCGTGCTTGACGCCTGTTGGATGCTGAACCGATTGCGAAATTCCGATTCCGTGAGACGCGACCGATGAGCGACTACATGTTCATGCTGGAGAACCACCTGAGCGGGGACCAGAACCACGCCGTGGCGGAACTCCAGAATGCCGCCAGCCAGGCCAGCGTGAACCTGTTTCTGGGCGGCGGAGCCATGCGCGACATGCTCGGCGGTTTTCCGATCCGCGACCTGGACTTCACCGTGGAAGGCAATGCACTCAAAGTGGCCAAAACAGCAGCCGACCGCACCGGCGCGCGAATCCTTTCGATCGACGAGAACCGGCGCAGCACGCACCTGATTTTTCCCGGCGACGTAAGGGTCGAGATCAGCATGTCGCGGCAGGAAAAATATTCGAAGCCTGGAGGAAAACCGCAGGTCAACCCCGCGCTCATTCAGGACGATCTGCGCCGGCGCGATTTCACCATCAACGCCGTGGCGCTGTCGCTCAATCGCGCCTCGCGCGGTTTACTGATCGATCCAACCAATGGCCTGGCCGACCTGACCAATCACGAACTGCGCACCACGCACAATCGGGTTTTTTATGACGACCCCTCAAGGCTACTTCGGTTGATCCGGTTTCGTGTACGGTTTGGCTTCACGGTCGAGGAGCGCACGCAGCACCAATACGAGAATGCGCGCGAGGCGCAGCTCGAGAAACTCATCCCCAGCCGTGTTCTTTATGAAGAACTGGAGGCTATCGCCGAAGAGCCGAATGCGGCTGACGTGGTTCGGGAACTGGAGCGTGCCGGACTGCTCATTCTGTTCTCGAGCGCGCTATCGGGCTCCAAGCTGAACCTGAACTCCATCACCAAGCTCGAGCGGCTGAAGCGGCTGCTGCCGGCGGGTAACGGCATCCGGCCGCCTGGCGCCGGCCCATTCTTGTTCGCGCTTACCGAGAAGCTCTCGCCGCGGGAACGGGCCGACCTGGCTCGAACCGTGGAAATGCGCAAACAGGAAATCGATTTGTGGCAGAAGCTGGAGCCGCGCGCGAAGAAACTGGAGCAGGCGTTGAAATCGGTGCGCCTGAAGCTTCCGTCCCAGATTTACCAGACGCTCTACAAATCGCCCGGTGACGAGCTGTTGTTTCTGCTCTATCGTTCCCAGCACCGCAATGTCCAGGACCGCATTCGGAATTACCTCCAGAAATATTTCCCAACCGCGCTCGAAGTGTCGGATGCCGATGTGGAGCGCGCCGGAGCAAAGCCTGGAACGTCCAAATATCACAAGCTCAAAGAGGAGCTGATTACTGCGCGGCTCAACACGCGCAAAAAGCCCGCGCCGGCTCCTCCGCCTGAATTCGCACAACCCGCGGCGCCGGGTCGAGAACGTCGAATTTCATGAGTCCGCCGGCGGGCGGCGCAAGATCACCCTTGAAAATCGGAATCGCCGGGGCAGGCTTTGCCGCCAAATTCCACCTCGAAAATTTCCCGGATGCGCATGTGGAGGTCGCAGGTGTCACTTCGGCCCGCCCGGAGAGCCGTGAAAGCTTTGGCGCGCAGCACGGGTTGCGTGTATTCCGGTCGGTGGAAGAGATGCTTCCGGCGATCGATGTGCTGGACATCTGCACGCCGCCCGCGTCGCACCACCAGTACATCCTGGCCGCGGCAAGCGCCGGCAAGCACGTGATAGTCGAGAAGCCGCTCACCGGATTTTACGGTTCACCGGAGAAATTCGGCAAACGGCAAATGCTGGAAGGCGTCATTGACTTGGGACGGCGGTTGCTCGATGCTGTAAATGGCTCAGGCGTCATTCTGGGTTACGCAGAAAACTTCGTGTACGCGCCCTCCGTGCAAAAAGAGCGGGAGATTGTGGAGCGTTCCCGCGCGCAGATCCTGCGCCTCTTGGGCGAAGAGTCCCATAACGGCTCGCATTCACCTGTGTACGGCATCTGGAGCGCGCAGGGCGGAGGGTCGCTCATCGCGAAGGGCTGCCATCCCCTGGGCGCCATTCTTTATTTGAAGCGCAAAGAAGGCCTGATGCGGCACGGGCATCCCATACGGCCTGCCACTGTTTCGGCGCGTACCCATTCCATCACGTGCATTCCCGGCTTCGAAGACCGCGGTTTTCTGCGCAGCAAGTATCAGGACACTGAGGATTATGCGCTGTTGCACGTCACCTTCGACGACGGAACCCTTGCGGACGTCGTGGCTTCAGAACTTGTGCTGGGCGGCATCTACGATTATATCGAGGTGTTTGCCAACAACCACCGCGCGCGTTGCCGCATCAGTCCGGTAAGCGTGATCGACGTGTACAACCCCAAACACGACCAGTTCAAAGATATTTATCTGGTGGAAAAGATCAGTTCGAACGAGGGCTGGATTCCCGCGTCAGCCGAGGAGGGCTGGAGCCTGGGCTATGCGCGCGAGCTGAAGAATTTTGTCGATTGTGTGCGCGACCACCGCCAGCCTGAGAGCAATCTGGACTTGGCGCTGGATGTGACCCTCTCGATCTACGCCGGGTATGTGTCTGCTGAGGAGAAGGGTAAAGAAGTGGAAGTTCCGCGGTTGTGAACAGTCATGGCCCATAGAACGCCTCCACACGCAGGAATGCCTGTTTGCTCACACATTCGCACCGCACCCATTCGCACCCATTCCCCTCACTCTTGGAAGTAAGTGACCAGCAGGCCTTCGCCGCTCAACGCGGCATCCAGGTAATACTCACAGATGCGCAGTGAGTTCCGGCCGTCCCCTGTCCCGAGTTCGAAATAGCCGGGTGCGCCCACACCGCCCGGAGCATTGAACTTGATCATCACGCCGGCGAGCGTCAATTGATTGATTTAGTCCGGCTCCGCCGATGTAAACACTGCCGGTCAGCCCGGGAATGGTGGAGAACAGGATCTTTCACGCTGTGACGGTCGGATCACTGGTGAGTGGAACCGCGGTGCCGGCGCTAGTGACGGTCACTTTCCCGAGAAAGGTGGGTTGCATGGAAAGAAGCTAATCGAAAATGACGCTGATGTTTGTGGCCCCGGATGTCACGATGCAGATACCGTTGCTGAACACCTGGTTAAATTCCAGCGTGAATGGATTGGTCAGCGTCGCGGGAAGCGTGATGACGCCGGATGCCCCGGAACCAGGAGTTCCGGAGCACGCTGCCGCCACAACGTTGAACAGTTTGATGGTCGCCACTCCGGTCTCGACCACGATGCGCCGCAGGATTCCCGCCGTTCCCTTTACATTAGCCGTCACCGCGGCGATGATGTTCGTGCTCGAAGAGCCCGCCCAAACGGGCCGGCCGGAAGTATCGGTTAGAAGTGCTCGCAGGCTCACTCCGTCTGATCCGCCGATTAACGCGCTGACCGGTGGAACGGCGCTGCCCGCCGGGCCCGTGAAAGGCGGCGACGAATCGCGACTCTGGCCCGCCCGCCGCGCTGCGGTGACGGTTCCGCTGGGCTCTCACGCGCGCATGTGATACGCCTGGCACACAATGGTGTACCCGCCGTTCACCGCGACTGTCGCGACATACTGCGCAGTGTTGGGAATTTTGAAGAACGTAGCCACCTAAGTGGCCCCGCCGTCAAAGGAAAGTTCGGGCGTCAATGTGGCTGTCCAGGCGCCGGATAACGCCACGCCTGCACCCGCTTGGCCCGCCAGAGCCACCTGCGCCACCGCGTTCAGCGCCGCAATTGATTGATTGGCAGGCGCCACGTCCAAAGTCAATACGGGGAATTGCCCAATACGTTAAGCTGCCCACGCCGTGCCTGCACGCACGCCAGCGCGACTCCGCAGAGCCTTTTCAACTTTCTCTCCTCGAGCTTCCGCGTTCCGTTACCGGCCGAGCCTACTGATACGCCACCGCCGTTCCCGTGATTCCCGTTCCGCCAGCGGACCACTTGATGCTGCTCACCATTTGCGAGCCGTAGAGCGGAAACGTCACCTGGGAATTGCCTGGAACGGAAAACGCGCTGACGATCGTCACGGGCGAGCCCTGGCCGTCAGTGATGGTCACCATCTGCGCCGTCGCGTTCGTGTTGGTAATGATGATGGCCACGACGCACGAAGTGGTCGCCGTCAGCGCGGTCGAACTGGTAGGCACACCGCTTGCTAAGCCGGTGTGAATGCCGTCGTGCCGCAGGAGGTTTTCGGAACCGTTTGCACCTGGCCGATTACGTTCGCGCTCGCCGGCAGCGAACCCGTCACATTGAACCCTACCCTGTATTAGAAATTGATCCGGTGACAGTCAGCGGCGTCATGGAGGCGATACCCTGCACGCTGATGACGTCTGCCGATGCTGTCCCAGCCGTGCCGATTGCCGGCTGTTTGGCCGCAGTGGCGGCGCCGGTTGGCAGCGAAACCGTGCCCGCAATGTTGTTCATGTTCCCGGTGCCGCCCTGGTTAGTTAGCGGTGACAACACTGCCGGGACCGCCGGATTGCTGCAATTGCGCGTACAGCGGCCCTAGCACTCCGGCAGCGGCGCAGAGCAACAGCAGCGCGGCATATAAAGGGGAGTCGAGTGTTTTTTCATGGGTATGCTTCTTTCAAAATGAACGCTTCCACCACGGTATTCGCCTGGATGTCCCCGACGATGCCTCCTGCCGGTTCGCCATCTCCAGCAGCGCCCGGAACACGCTTACCTCAACGGCTTTGTGTTCGGCTTCAACGGACGGCACTACGATTGCGCACCTCACGGCCGCTCTCCACGCCGCCTGAGGTCTGAATGGTGATGGGCGTCGAGGTTTGTTTTCGTAGGCGCCGCAGGATCGCCTGTTCAAGCTCGCAGTGAATGCTGTCCAGCACCGGCTGCGTGAGATCGGGTTGCTCTTCGATCCGGACGGTCCAGTCGGGGCGGAAGTCGGTCAAGTGAAAATCATGCCGTCACAGACAACCTCGAACGGCCCTTGGCTGCCGGACAATCACCCGCAATGAAGATTCGCATGGTCAGCGCACGAACCGCACTTTGGCAGTGCCGCTGCCGAAGGAGCTTTGCAGATAGGCGACCGTCGAGCCTTTCATGAAACGGTATGGATGGGTTTCGGCGTTTCTCCAGAAGGGCGCTCCGGACAGTGGCGCCACGATGCCTTCTTGAACCGAAGGCAACAAGACCCCCTGGTCCGGCCGCTCCAGATCGGATCTGATTTTCAACTCAAATGCGAGGGTGTTGCGGACGGCCACGTTGTTACCGCCAAACGACGCCACCACAGCGTCCAATTCTGCGGATCTACATCCACATCGCGGATTTCAAAGGGAGCCGGCATGATCGGGCGGACGAAAGCGCTCGGCTTTCTAAACCATGCTAGGAATCCGTGGCCGAACCCGGAGATCGAGAAGTCGGCAAATTCCTGTGCCCTAAAGAAAAGTTCTTCGGCCGGGCTGTGATCGCCGAATGAGGAACGGGCGGATCGGGCCGTGCTGTCCGGTTGCCCACCGTCTACCGCAGCAGGGCCCGGACGCCTTGTTCGAGCGCTGCAACACCGGCCACGCCTGACAGTGCCGGCATGAACGCGCGTCCTCCGCGGCGTTTCCATTCGCCGTGCACCGCGTGAAAACCGAGATAGAAAAAGAATCCAGCCGCCAGCGCCAGAGGATAGCTGAACCACACGCCGGCCAGACGAGGCGCCACCATCAGCGCCGCTGCGCCGCCGGCCAAGGTGAGGCTCTCTCCCACGACACACCATGACAATGCCGCCGCCCGGGAAGCCACCGCGACCCGCATGATCGCGCCCAAGGCCATGCCTTCGGGAATCTTGTGTAAAGCTACCGCGACCGGCAATGCAATGCGCACGCCCACGGCAGGCGACTGCTGCGCGGTGACGATGCTCCAGCCATCCAGAAAGCTGTGCAGCGCCGCGGCGGAGATCAGAGGAGCTGCAAAACCGTGGAGCGCGGACAAACAAATTTCATGATTGTGGTCGTGTGCGCAGGACGCGCACACCGGGTAGACAAAGCGGTTGACCACCAGCAGGGAAAAATAGCCGGCGGCGACCAGTAACAGGGATCTCAGCCAGCCGATCTCCGTCATCATTTCCGGCAACAGGCCAAACACGGCGATGCCCACCAGCAAGCCGCCGCCGAAAGGCACCATGACGCGAGTACTCGTCCCGCTGTTCGTCCAGAAGATTCCAATCACGGCGCCTGCTAGGGCAGCCAGCGTGGCAAGCAGCGCAACTCCCATTCCCGGAGATAGAAGGAAGGCGGTCAGAACTCCACTCTAGCGAGTCCAGCCGCACTCTCACAATTGGTACGCGGGCCGCTCGGCTTGAGGACTAACCCGCACTGGAATTTTTCGCGAACAACCAGACACGCGTCATTGGTTCCGCCAAGAACTGCTTCGTACCCGCATCTAGAGCCGAAATCATAGGAATGCCTTTGGCTTCTTCCGGGGAGCCCGGCTTGTCCCAGGGCCGGAGTTCTCGCGGGCCCCGCCGGCATCGGCCGGCATCGGCCGGCATCGCCTCCCATTTGGGCCTCCCCTGGCCCTTTTGCTATAATCAATTCCAGATGGTATTTAGCTCGGCCCGCATTTGCGGGTGGCTTGTTTTGCCCCACCGGTTTGTGTCTACCCCGCTTTTCCGCACGGTTCGCGTACCAACCCATGAGTAGCCGGAAGATTTCAGGCACCCTATAGATGAAAGCAAGCGTACAGATCGTCCGAGGAATTGAAAGCCTTTTTGGAACCCGCGACGAGAACATCCGTTTGATCGAGAACGGCCTCAAGGTCAGCACTCAGCTCATCGATAACCGTCTCGAGATCGAGGGTGAGCCCGCCAACGTCAGCCGAGCCGAAAGCATCCTGGAGGACTACGCGGCTCTGGTGTGCGAGGGGCACGCGTTTAACAACGGGGATCTGAACAGTTACCTCAGAGTGGTCACCGAAGATCCCGATGTGTCCCTGCGCGCGCTGGTGTCGAGTGGCCGGCAGCGCAGTTTTGGCAAGAAAGTGGTTGCGCCCAAGACCATCAATCAGCGCCGCTATCTGGAAGCGATCGAACGCAACGACCTGGTGTTCGGCGTGGGACCCGCGGGAACCGGGAAAACCTATCTGGCGGTGGCCATGGCGGTCTGGGCCCTCACCAGTAAGCGCGTGAGCCGCATCATTCTGACGCGGCCGGCGGTAGAGGCCGGCGAGCGCCTGGGCTTTCTCCCAGGAACCTTGCAAGAGAAGGTGGATCCTTACCTGCGCCCGCTTTATGACGCCCTTCACGATATGCTCGAACCAGACAAGGTGGAAAAACTGCTCGAGCGCTTGACCATCGAAGTGGCGCCCATTGCCTTCATGCGCGGCCGCACGCTCAACGACAGCTTCATCATCCTGGATGAGGCCCAGAACAGCACCGCCGAGCAGATGAAAATGGTGCTGACGCGCCAGGGCTTCAATTCCAAGATGGTAGTGAACGGCGACATCACTCAAATCGACCTTCCGAGCGGTAAGCGCAGCGGCTTGTTGAATGCGCTCGAAGTGCTTCAGGGCATACCGGGCATCAGCTTTGTGAACTTCGATGAACGCGACGTGGTGCGGCACGACCTGGTGCAGCGCATTGTCAAAGCGTACGAGAGGTACAACGAGCAGGTGGGCGCCACGCGGCAGCTCACGCTCAAGCTTTCTACGGGTGCGGATTCGGCGGTAGAGCCGGCCGGGGGTACGGAGCGAGCGCCCGAGCCAGAATCGCCGCACGCCTGAGGGCGTACGCATGCTTTCCGAGCCATTACTGCTGTTCCGCATCGCTCAACGAGGATTGGATCGTGCTGAGTTGCTGCAGTTCGCGCGCCTGTTGCAAGGGCGGGTCGCGGGTGGCGGCGCGTTTACCTGTCTGGTCACCGATGACCGCGAAGTGCGGCGGCTCAATTTGCAGTTCCTGGGCCGGAATTACGCGACAGACGTGCTTTCTTTCCCAAGCGCCAGGGTCAAAGGAATGGCGGAGGCGGGTTTAGGCGAAATGGCCATTTCCGCCGAAACTGCTTCGAAACAAGCGCGGGATTACGGCCACTCGGTCGAGCGCGAGATCGGGATTCTGATGCTGCACGGTTTGCTGCACCTGCTGGGGATGGATCACGAGCGGGACCGCGGCCGGATGGCGCGTGCCGAAATCAACTGGCGCAAGAATCTGCGACTTCCGGCGGGTCTGCTTGAACGGGTACGCACATGATGGTCGCCTGGCTGCTCGGGACCTTCGTGGCCGCACTCCTGCTGGCTCTGGCGAGTGCGGTGCAGTTACTCTACCTGGAGAGCCTGCGGCTCCGCAGCCGCGATCTACCCTCGCTCGAATTCTTCAAAAGCACGCTCGAGCCCGGCATCGGCATGAAAACTGACGAAGGCGCGCTCAGCTTCTCGCTGATCAAGCATTCCATGCTCGCCATCATGGGGGTGCTGATTCTCGCCGATTTCTTGAACCAGACACTCACATGGGCGGCATTTTTTGAAGCCTCCATTACGTCTCTCATTCTGATGCTGGTGGCCAGCTACGGGGTGCCGCAGATAACTTACCGCAGGACCAAGGGACGATGGCTCGCGCCGCTTGTGCCCGTGCTGCGGGTTCTGGGCCTGATTATCAGGCCGGCCTCGGCTTTTTTGGCGTTCTTCTATTCACTGGTGGAGATGGCTGATGATAAGAACGGGACCGAGGAGCAGGCCACGCCTGCCGAGAATATCGACGCATTGATTTCGGCCGGCACCGAAGAGGGACTCATCCAGGAGGAAGACCGCAAACTGATCCAGTCGGTGGTCGAGTTCGGCGCCAAAGTGGTCCGCGAGGTGATGACGCCGCGGCCGAATATCGTGGCTATCTCCGCCGACTCGACGCTTGAGGAGTTGCGCCAGCTCGTGATCAATGAACAGTATTCGCGCATTCCGATTTATGAACAGTCCATCGATCAGATTGTCGGGTTCGTGCACGTGCGCGACATGTTTGAGGTGGATGAAGAGGAGCGCGCGCGCCGCAGAGTGCAGGAGCTGGCGCGGTCCATCCGCTTCGTGCCGGAAACTAAGCCGGTGAATGATCTCATGCGCGAGATGCAGCAGGACGGCGCGCACCTGGTCATCGTCGTGGATGAATACGGAAACACCGCGGGTCTGGCTTCGATGGAAGACTTGGTGGAAGTAATTCTGGGCGAGATCCGGGATGAGCACGAACCGGGTTCGGATGTGACGCCGGACGGCGCGGGGGGGTACATCGTCTCCGGGAATTTCGACCTCGGACGGTTGATTGACCTGTTCGAGTTCCGGCCAGCGGAGGACGTGGAATCGACGACCATCGGCGGCCTGGTAACGGAGTGGCTGGGGCGCGTGCCGCAACGGGGCGAATTTGTGGAGAGAGACAAAATCCGCGTCGAGGTGCTGGCCAGCGACGAACTGCGCGTCGAGCAGGTGCGCCTCAGCAGATCCGAAGCCGTGGCACATGAGTGAGACGACCAAGCCCGCGCCAGCCAAGTCTGCCGGCGAGAGCCCTCGGGCCGGCTTCCGCTCCGGTTTTGTTTCGATTCTGGGGCGGCCGAATGCCGGGAAATCCACGCTGCTCAATGCGCTGATCGGTGAAAAAATCGCGATCGTCACCGACAAGCCTCAGACCACCCGCACCACCATTCAAGGCGTCCTCTCCACGGACCAGGCACAGATCGTGTTCGTCGACACACCCGGCATCCACAAATCCGACACGCTGATCAATAAACGCATGATGGAAACAGTTCGGGCTGCGTTGAATGATCGCGACCTGCTGTTGTTTCTCGTGGATTCTTCGCTGGATTTCAGAGAAGCAGACCGCCGCGCGGTCGACTTGGTCAAAAAAACGAATACTCCCACGATTCTGGTTTTGAACAAGATCGACCTGCTGAAAGAGAAAGGGTGTCTTCTGGCGTTGATTGATTGTTATCGCGGGCTGCACGATTTCGCCGAATACATGCCGATCTCAGCCGCGACCGGCGAGAACGTGGAACGGCTGCGTCCGGCGATTGTCTCACGGATGCCCGAAGGGCCGGAGTATTTTCCGGGCGATCATGTTACCGATCAGCCAGAGCGATTTCTGGCAGCGGAGCTCATCCGGGAAAAACTACTGCAAGAGACGCGCCAGGAGGTTCCCCACGCCATCGCCGTGCTGGTCGACAAATGGGAAGAAACACCGAAGCTGCTGCGAATCTACGCCACAGTTTATGTCGAGAAGGACGGACAAAAAGGTATCGTGATTGGCGCAGGTGGATCGATGCTGAAGCGCGTGGGGAGCGTGGCGCGAGAAGAAATGGAGCGTTTCTTCGGAAGGAAGATCTACCTGGATCTTCGCGTCAAGGTGCGCGCGGCATGGAAAGAGAAGCCGGGCTTCCTGGATGCGCTCGACTGGCGTACAATGGCCGGAAAAGATGAATCTTAAAAAATGGATTGCGCTACTCATGGCATTGGGCCTGCTGGCCTCGACATGTCTGGCATTCTCGGAGAAGCAACTTTCCGACGACGCGATTTATGATCTCGTGAAACGGCGCCTCGCCAACGATCCCGACGTGAAGGGCGGCGCGCTCCAGATTGAGGTCAAGCAGCGTGTGGTTACGTTACGAGGAAAGCTTGAAACCGAGAAGCAAAAACAGAGGGCGGAGAAGCTGGCCAGGAAGATCAGCGGTGTCCGGCAAGTGATCAACGAAATCGTGCTGGGCGGACACTGAACGATGAAGATCAGCCGGCGGCGATTCGGTTCTTCGGTGGCGGGTATTGTCCCGTTGCTTGCGGGCCGTGAGCTGCGAGGGCAGGAGTCCTCCGATCCGCAACTGGAGCACGTGGCGAGTGGATACCACTTCACGGAAGGACCGGTCTGGTCGCGAGAGGGGTACCTGCTTTTCAGCGACGTTCCTGACAACAAGATCATTAAACTGGAGGCCGGACAGAAGCCCGCGGTGTTTCGCGACAATACCAACGGCGCAAACGGCAACACCTTCGATTCGCAAGGCCGGCTTTACAGTTGCGAGAGCCGTACACGGCGCGTCGTGCGCATCGACAAGAAAGGCGAAACGCAGGTGCTGGCTGAGCGGTGGGAAGGCAAGCGGCTCAATGCTCCGAACGACATTGTGGTGAGGAAAGACGGCCACATCTACTTCACCGATCCGGCTTTCGGAAATCAGGCTGACACCCGCGAACTGGATTTCTACGGCGTCTATCACATCACTCCCAAGGGGCAACTCAACCTGATCGCCAAACCGGCGGGACGGCCGAACGGCATTGCTCTTTCGGCGAATGGCCACTTGCTGTATGTGGCCAACTCGGACGAGCACAACGTCCGCGCGTATGACGTGGACCGCAATGGCGAAGTCTCAAACCAGCGCGTGGCCATCTCCGGCATCGACGGAGTGCCGGACGGGATTCGGCTGGACGACAAGGGAAACCTTTACGTTGCGGCCAAGGGGATCGCCATCTACGACCCGCATGGCAAGCTCACTCTGACACACCCGATAGCTGAGACCCCGGCGAACTGCGCCTTTGGCGATCACGATTTCCAGACGCTTTACATCACAGCGCGCACCTCGGTTTACCGCCTGCGGCTGAACGTGAAGGGGGCTGTGCAGTATTAAGCCTCGCAGGACCACGGGCCGGCGCCGCTATCCAGCGCGCCCCATCCTGGGCGTGGGCGCCATCATATTGAAAGGCGATCGGGTGCTGCTGGTGGAGCGCGGCCATCAACCGCTCAAGGGCTATTGGTCGCTTCCGGGAGGAGTGCTCGAGACCGGCGAAAAGCTCGAAGAAGGAATCCGCCGCGAAATTTTGGAGGAAACGGGCCTGGTCATCCGGCCTGTTCGCGTTGTGGAGATCTTCGAGCGCATCATGCGCGACCCCAAGGGCGCCGCCGAATACCACTATGTGCTGATTGATTACCTATGCCGGGTGAGTGGTGGAGAACTGCGCGCCGGCGATGATGTCAGCCGCGCCGAGTGGGTGTGCCGCGGCGAATTAAGCCGGTATCGCATTACGGAAGGGACGCTACCGGTCATACGAAAAGCTTTTCGCGCCGCGTCACGTTCCACAAGCCTCGCGAGCCTTTGAGCTATGCAGAACATCAGCGGCGAGGTCCTCGAATTCGAATCATTGCGAGAGCTGATGGCGCGCTATGTGCCCACAGCGCTCGGCCAGGCTGAACTCGCCAAGGTAGCGCCGCACACAGACCGGGAGCGACTTGAAGAAGGCCTGGCGGAAGCTGAAGAGGCCACTCAATACCTGCGTGCGGTTTTAAAGCCGCAGCCTGCCGTGCGAGGCGCAGCCATCCACATCAACTTCGTGCCCATGCCGGATCTGGTTGAGACGGTGCACAAGCTGCGGATTGAAGGCGCGGTGCTCGAGCCGAAAGAATTTCTGGGATTGATTGAATTCCTGGACCATGCGGCCGATGCCAAATCCATTCTGCAAAGTGTTACCGAAAGATTCCCGCGTCTGGGGGCGCGTTCTCGAGGAATCGGCGATTTTCGCCAAGTGCTGAACGATGTGGCCGGAACCATCCAGCCTGATGGAACGGTGGCCGATCATGCCAGTGTAGCGCTCGGCAGATTACGCCGGGATATCGAAAGGCAGCGGAAGGTGATCCAGGATTCGCTTGAACGTTTCTTACGCGCACATCACGAGGAAGGCGTACTGCAGGAGGAATTCGTCACCATCCGCAACGAGCGTTTTGTGGTGCCGGTGATTTCCGGGCAACGGCGCAGAATCGATGGAGTGATTCACGGAGCGAGCGCCAGCGGCCATACTCTTTTTGTCGAGCCGCTTGAAACTATCGAGCTGAACAACGACCTGGTGCGGCTTACCGAGGAAGAGATGCGCGAGGTACACCGCATCCTGCGTGAGTTGTCCGAACGCCTGCGCGGCCATGCCGATTCCATTCTGGCCACCCTGGGAATTATGGGCGAGTTGGAGCTGGTTTTCGCCAAAGCGCGCTTCGCGATGGATTTCGATTGCGTACGCCCCCGCTTCAGCCCCAGCGACCGACGGCGAATCGTGCTGAAACGGGCGCGCCACCCGCTGCTCGAGCAGGTCTTGAGGCCGCAGCGAAAACGGGTGGTTCCGGTGAGCCTGGAATTGAATGCGGATTTCCGTACGCTGTTGATCAGCGGTCCCAATACCGGCGGCAAGACGGTCACGCTCAAGACCATCGGTCTACTGGCGCTGATGGCGCAGTCCGGGATTCCAGTGCCGTGCGAGGACGCGGAGTTTCCCGTTTTCGAGCAGGTGCTGGCGGACATCGGCGACAACCAGTCCATCCAACAAAACCTCAGCACATTTTCCGCCCATATTTCGCGCATCCGCGACATGATTTTCGACGCTACGCCGGATTCGCTGGTGCTGCTGGACGAGCTGGGCTCAGCCACCGATCCCGAGGAAGGCGGCGCGCTGGGGGTGGCGGTGATCGATCACTTTCGCGCGGCGGGCGCAATCACGCTTGCCTCCACGCACCTGGTGGCGTTGAAAATCTACGGCGCGAACACCAATGGCGTCCTGAACGCGTCCATGGGATTTGACGAGGAAACGCTCGAGCCGACTTACGAGCTGCACATGGGGCTGCCGGGGAAATCGGCGGGTCTGGACATTGCGGCGCGACTCGGAATGCCCGAGTCCATTATGCGGCGCGCGCGTGAATCTATGAGCGACCGCGAGCGACAGGTCTCGCAATTCTTGACCGAATTGCACCGGCGCCTCGAGGAAACCGGCGCGCTTGAGACTCGCCTGAAGCAGACGCAGGAGGAACTTTCGAATCGCGGAAAGGAACTGGCCGCGGAATGGCAAAAGCGTGAGGCCGAGAAGTTGAAGGAATTGGAGCGCAGGTGCGACGCGGTGCTGGCCAAATTCGACGCTCAGGCGCAGGAAGCCATCGAGCGTATCGCGCAGACCGCGGAGCGTCGCAAGGCCGTGGAGCAAGCGCAGCGCAGCGTGTCCAAGAGCAAACGTGAATTGCGCGAGGAGTTCAACACCACCGTGCTGTCAACTGAAGCGGACGCGCGCGCGGGCGGTTTGAGCGCTCCCAAAATCGAGGAAGGCACGCTGGTGCGGCTCAGGAATGTACGCGAACCCGCGCGGGTACGGCGTTTGCTGGGTCCCGACCGCATCGAGGTTGAGGCCGGCTTCATGAAGATGCAGGTGTCCCTGGACGACGTGCTCGAGGTTTTGCCTGCAACGACTCAGGGGACCAAGCTGCCGAAAAACGTCAGCTACCGCCCGGCGCCGGAATTGAACCCCATGGTTCAGGAGATCAACGTCATCGGCGAGCGCGCCGAGGAAGCCTGCGAGCATGTCGAGAAATTTCTCGATAGCGCCGTGATGTCTACCGCCAGCCGCGTGCGCATTGTCCATGGTCACGGCATGGGCATTTTGCGCAAAGCCATCTGGAGCCTGCTGGGCTCCAGTCCGCACGTGGCGCGATTTTATCAGGCGCAGCAGCACGAAGGCGGGGCCGGCGCAACGATTGTGGAATTAAAGGACTGAAGCGAAGTGCGGCGCGGAAAAGCCGCAGGTCTGCAGAAGCAGGTGGCCTGGGCTACAAGGCCGAAAGGACTTCTTCGGCGTGGCCTTGGGGTTTCACCTTGTTGAAGATTTTTTCGATGGTGCCGTTTCCGCCGATCAGAAAAGTCGTGCGCTCGATGCCCAGCACTTTATTGCCGTACATGTTTTTCTCTTTCAGAACGCCATAGGCCTTGGCGGTTTGCTTGTCCACGTCGCAGAGAAGAATGAATGGGAGCCCGTGCTTTTCTTTGAAGCGTGCCTGTGCGCGCGGCGTATCCGGCGAGATGCCCAGAACGACAGCGCCTTTCTTTTTGAATTTCTTGATGGCGTCACGAAACTCGTGCGCTTCCTGGGTTCAACCCGGCGTGTCGGCCCGCGGGAAAAAATAGAGGACAACTTTGTTGTCTTTGAGCTTCGAGAGCTGGAAGGCCTCGCCGGTGTCACTTTCGAGCTTGATGTCGGGAGCTTTATCGCCAGGTTGGAGCATGATCAAAGTTCATCCAAATATTTCCGAAATTCATCCGGTGACTGTTCGATCTCGCGAAGTACTTCGCGAATCAGGGCCCGGCCCAGATCGCCGCTAGGCTTCGGTAATGTAGTCGTGCGTCCGTCTGTGTGCCGATAAAATACATGACTTCCTTTTTGTCTAATTCCTTGAAAACCAAGCTTCGGCAGGAGTTTTTCCATTGTCTTGAAGTCGACAATGGGGGAGACGGCTCACACACTGACCTCAATCTGCTGTAGCCCGACAAATTTTGGCAGGTCCTCTACAGGCTCTCCAAACTCCTCCAGACACAGTTCCACAACCTCTTGCAAGTTTTCGCGCAGTGTATCGAGACTTGCCGCCTGCGTGTGAGCTCCGGGTAAGCCAGGCACAATGCCCACGTAGAGGTTGGTTTCAGGGTCGAATTCTACATATGCTGTGAAGGTTTTCATGGCTTCGGTGGCTCCTTTAGTTCTTTTTCCAGCATCTGTCTGATTTTGACTGGATCCGCTTGACCTTTGGACCGTTGCATGGCTTGGCCTACTAAGAAACCCAGCACCGCGGTTTTCCCGTCGCGATACTGCTCCACTTGCTTGGGGTTCGCCGCCAGAACTTCATCAACGATTTTTTCCAGCGCGCCGCTATCACTGATCTGCTTTAGTCCTTCGCGTTCGATGATGGCCGGCGCTGCATCGCCGGTCGAGAACATCTTGGCGAAAATTTCTTTGGCCATCTTGCCCGAGATTTCGCCTTTACCAATAAGCGCGACGAGTTCGCCCAGGTGCCCAGGCTGCACTGGCGATTGGCTGATATCTTTCGCTTCGGCTTTGAGCGCTCCCATCAAATCGCCCATCACCCAGTTCGCGGCCATGCGCGGGTCGCCCGAAACCGCCGCGACGTTTTCGAAATAGTCACTGATCTCCTGGGCCGAGGTGAGTACCTGCGAGTCATATTCGCGAAGGCCATAGCTTTCGATGAAGCGCGAGCGCTTCTGCGCCGGCAGCTCCGGCATGCGTGATCGCACGTCGGCAAGCCACGACTCGCTGATGCGCAACGGCACCAGATCGGGTTCGGGGAAGTAACGGTAATCGTGCGCGTGCTCTTTGCTGCGCATGCCCATGGTCTCGCCGGTCGAAGCATCGTAGAGCCGCGTCTCCTGCTCCACTTTGCCACCCGCTTCGAGAACCGAGACCTGGCGTGCGATCTCGTAATCGAGAGCCATCTTCAGGAACCGGAACGAGTTCAGGTTTTTCACTTCGGCTTTGGTTCCGAATTGCTCCGCGCCTTTGAGCCGCACCGAGACATTTGCATCGCAGCGCAGTTGCCCCTTTTCCATGTCACAGGCGGAAACATCAACGAACTGCATCATCTGTTTGAGCTCGGTGAGAAATGCGTACGCCTCATCGGAGCTGCGCAGGTCGGGCTCGGTGACAATCTCGATGAGCGGCGTGCCGCAGCGGTTCAGGTCCACGTAAGAGTAGCGGTCAGAATCGGGGAAGCCCTGGTGAATGCTTTTGCCCGCGTCGTCCTCCATATGCGCGCGAGTAATGCCGATGCGCTTGGTTTTTTCGCCGAGAGAAATCTCGACGTGGCCGTGTTCCGCCAGCGGCTCATCATATTGCGAGATCTGGTAGCCCTTGGGCAGGTCCGGGTAGAAATAGTTCTTGCGCGCGAAACGCGACATCGGCCGAATGCGACAATTGAGCGCCAGACCGCCTTTCATGGCGATTTCCACGGCCTCGCGGCTCAGCACCGGCAAGGCGCCGGGCAAACCCAGGCAAACCGGACACACGTTAGTATTGGGCGACGCGCCGAAGCTGGTGGGGCAGCCACAGAAGATCTTGGTGGCCGTCGCCAGTTGAACGTGAACCTCGAGCCCGATCACAGGCTCGTACTTGGCGATGATATCAGGCGGAGCGAGTTCCTCGACCGGTGAGGGCATTCTACCTATTATAAAGTGCCGGTCATCGAGAGCCGAAACCGCGAGGAGGGCGGGCCTACTGGGCCGGTGTCGAAGACGGCTGCGCCGACGCCGAGAGCGGCAGGTCGGAGTTTATGATGTCGGCTACCGCCTTCCAGTTCCCGTCTGACTGCTTCTTCCACACCACGACGTACTTGCCGCGATCGCCGCGATCGTTGACCTTGCGGATCGTTCACCGTCATGCTATGTAGGTGCCGTACTCGTACGCCATGTCACCGGACTTCGAGATGTCAACACGGCTGGGAGCGAAACTGAGAGCGAACGCGGGGCTCGAGAAAAGTTTAGTCCATTCCACACGGATGGACGGTTTGCCGGTGGCCATCGGTTCGTTGGGGACGAAGATAGTCGCGTCATCGGCGTAGTAAGACATCACTTTGTCGATGTCTTTGGCGGTGGCCGCTTTAGACCAGTCGGCATCGAGATTGCGAATGGCGCGCTCGTCCGCCTCACGGTCAGCGGCGGAATTGGCGCCGGCCCCGGGATTCAATTGCGAGCAGCCGGTGATCCAGATGCCGAGTCCGGCAGCCGCGACGAATAGTATGATCCCCTTCATTTGCGATTCGACTAGAGCAGACTTCGGGCGCATTTCGAGATTGTATACTGGGATTCTAGCCTGGAAATGTGACGATTTTCCCATCATCCTCAAGACAGCGTGGCACCGCTGAACATCATAGGAAATAGCAATGAGTTCGGTAGCGATCGACAGCCATGTGGGCCGGGCCGCTCGGCTATATCAGGCGTACATAGGAAAGAAATTTGTGATGGCCCTCACAGGCGTGATCCTTTTTGGCTACCTTGTCGGACACCTCCTTGGCAACCTGCAGGCCTTCCTCGGCCCGGAGAGGATGGACGCCTACGCAGCATTTCTTCATTCCATGCCGAACGTGCTGTGGCTAGTCCGAGCGCTGCTCTTGGTTTCTGTGGTGGCGCATATCGTCGCTTCTATCCAGCTCACGGCTTTGAAGCGGAAGGCGCGGCCCCAAGGCTACGTCAAAAAAGAGGCGATTGGATCGAGCTACGCGTCGCGCACCATGATGTGGAGCGGACCGATTATTGCAGCTTTTGTTGTTTTTCACATTCTGGATGTCACGACAGGAGTAACCAACACGGCGCAATATCGCGAACTGCACGCCTATGAGAATCTGGTGTACAGCTTCCGCCGCATACCGGTATCGATCGCATACATTTTTGCCATGGTGGCGCTGTCGATGCATCTCTACCACGGCCTTTGGAGCATGTTTCAGAGCGTCGGGATCAGCCACCCGCGCTACACACCGGTGATCAAGCGCTTGGCGATGTGGGTTGCGATTCTGCTGGCGGCCGGATTTATTTCTATCCCGATTTCAGTGATGACAGGCCTGATGGGTACGAAACTCTGAATGTCCATGGACCTCAGCTCGCGCGTTCCTTCGGGCGCTATCGAAAGGTTATGGGACAAGGCCAGATTCGAGATGAAGCTGGTCAACCCCGCTAACAAACGCAAGTACAACATTCTCGTCGTAGGCTCGGGGCTGGCCGGAGGCTCGGCTGCGGCTTCGCTCGCCGAACTGGGCTATAACGTCAAATGCTTCTGTTTCCAGGACAGCGCGCGCCGTGCACACTCCATCGCCGCGCAGGGCGGTATCAACGCGGCGAAGAATTATCAGAACGACGGCGACAGCATCTACCGGCTTTTCTACGACACTGTGAAGGGCGGCGATTTTCGATCGCGCGAGGCCAATGTTTACCGCCTGGCGCAGATCAGTGTGAACATCATCGATCAATGCGTCGCGCAGGGCGTGCCCTTCGCCCGCGAGTACGGCGGCACACTGGCAAACCGTTCGTTCGGCGGGGCGCAGGTGTCCCGAACCTTTTATGCGCGCGGGCAGACGGGCCAGCAATTATTATTGGGCGCTTACCAGGCTCTCGAGCGCCAGGTGGATGCGGGAAGAGTCAAGATGTTCCCGCGAACCGAGATGCTGGGTCTTGTCGTGATCGACGGCAAAGCACGGGGCATTGTCACGCGCGATCTGGTTAATGGGAAAATTGAATCGCACGCGGCGGACGCAGTGGTGCTCGGCACCGGCGGATACGGAAACGTTTATTACCTTTCCACGAACGCGCGCGGGTCGAATTGCACGGCGATCTGGCGGGCTTATAAGCATGGTGCGGCATTTGCCAACCCCTGCTTTACGCAAATCCACCCGACATGCATTCCGGTTTCCGGCGATTACCAGTCCAAGCTCACGCTGATGAGCGAATCGTTGCGCAATGACGGACGCATCTGGGTGCCGCTGAAGCCTGGTGACCAGCGGCCGCCGAACGAAATACCTGAGCCGGAACGCGATTATTTTCTGGAGCGCCGTTATCCCAGCTTTGGAAATCTGGTGCCGCGGGATGTGGCCTCGCGGAATTGCAAGGCCGTGTGCGACGAGGGCCTCGGTGTGGGCAACAACGGGCTGGGTGTCTATCTCGACTTCGCGGATGCCATCAAGCGGCTGGGCGTGGCCGTCATCCGCGAGCGCTACGGCAATCTCTTCGATATGTACGAGCGCATCACCGGCGAGGACCCGTACAAAGTGCCGATGCGCATCTACCCGGCCATCCACTACACCATGGGCGGCCTGTGGGTGGATTACTCGCTGATGAGCACCGTCCCGGGATTATTTGTAATCGGTGAGGCGAATTTCTCCGACCACGGCGCCAACCGTCTGGGCGCGAGCGCGCTGATGCAGGGCCTGGCGGACGGCTACTTCATTCTGCCCTACACCATTGGCGAGTACCTGGCTCGAACGAAGCTCGATAAGGTCCAGACCGATTACGCGGAATTCAAACGCGAGGAAAGCGAAGTCGAGACGATTACCAAGCGGCTGCTCTCCATCAGGGGCGAGCGCACGGTGACTTCCTTTCATCGCGAGTTGGGGAAGGTACTCTGGGATTACTGTGGAATGTCGCGAAACGCCGTGGGGTTGAAACTGGCGCTGGGCAAAATACGGGAATTACGCGAGGGGTACTGGCACAATGTCGACGTGCTGGGCGGACCCGAGGATTTCAACCAGGCCCTGGAGCATGCTGGGCGCGTGGCGGATTTCTTCGAATTAGCCGAGCTGATGTGCATCGACGCGCTGGATCGCAATGAATCCTGCGGCGCGCATTTCCGGGAAGAATATCAGACGCCGGACAACGAAGCGCTGCGCGATGACCAACGCTACTGTTACGTGGCGGCCTGGGTATTCAAGGGCGCTAACCAGCCGCCGGAATTGCACGCCGAGCCGCTGAAATTCGAGTACGTGCGCCCCACGCAACGGAGCTACAAATAACATGCGGCTCACGCTTCATATCTGGCGGCAGAAGGGCCCCAAGGAGCCGGGCCGCATGGTGCACTACGAGGCCCGCAATGCCAACCCGGACATGTCTTTCCTCGAAATGCTGGACGTGCTCAATGAGGAGCTGACGCTGAAAGGCGAGGATCCGGTCGCGTTCGACAGCGATTGCCGCGAAGGCATCTGCGGTATGTGCGGATTCATGATCAACGGCGTGGCGCATGGCCCGCGGCGAGGCACCACCGTTTGCCAGCTTCACATGCGAAAGTTCAAAGACGGCGACGTGCTGTATATCGAGCCCTGGCGCGCCCGCGCGTTTCCGGTGATTAAAGACCTGGCGGTCAACCGTACCGCATTTGACCGGATCATCGCTGCTGGGGGATACATCTCGGTGCCCGCCGGCAGCGCGCCGGATGGCAATACGATTCTGATTCCAAAACCGGTCGCCGAGCAGGCCATGGACGCCGCGGCCTGCATCGGTTGCGGAGCCTGCGTGGCCGCCTGCCCCAATGCCTCGGCTGCGCTGTTCACGGGGGCCAAGATCGCGCATCTGGGCCTTCTTCCCCAAGGCCAGCCCGAGCGCGACCAGCGTGTGCTCAAAATGGTGGCGCATTCTACACTCGAACAGTTCGGAAGCTGCACCAACATCGGCGAATGCGAAGCGGTGTGTCCCAAAGAGATCAAGCTCGAAGTGATTGCGCGCATGAACCGCGACTTCATTAAAGCAAGCTAGAAGAATCGCGACTTGCGCGGCAATTAGCCGATTGAAGAGCCATTGGCGGACGGGCGCCGGTAAGCGGGCTCAACGGGCGTTTTCCATGAGCACCCATCAAAACCAGCACCCATCAAAACCAGCACCCATCGTAAGATCCCTACTTGGGTTGCTGGTGCCTGGCCGGGTGATGCGTGCCGAACCGGCCGCAGGTACCTAATCTCCGACGCGAAGCGTCAACGCGACGAAGAATGTTCTTCCCGGCTGTGGCATCGTGTCGTACTTGACGTAAAGCGCGATGGGGTGCGAGTACTTGACGCCCCACAGGTTACGCACGCCGACTTGAAGTCCCAGATTTCCCGGCAGCCGTTTCGTGCTGGCGGTGATGTCGGATAGGAACAGAGACGGCAGAGTGGCCTGGGCCACGGTCCGCCGCGACCCCATGTACTGCATACTGCTCGCCAGCGAGAATCGGTTTGCAAACAGGGGCACGGACAAGCGAAGCTTGCCGATCTGACCCGGAGAATTGACCAGCGAATAGTTGTGCCTGGGATCGACAGCGCGTTGCAGGGCCATGCTGGTCACGATCTCCAACCAAGGCAGCGGACGCACAGGTTCAGTTTCCATTTGCGCGTGACGTCCCATTCATCTTGCGCAAAAACGGCGATTTGCTTATCGCGCCTGTTGATACCGAGATATTGTTGACGATCAGGCTGGACATCGATGTTCTGCATGAGCGTGCGTAAATCGAACCGGGCAGATGTTCCCACGGTGAGCGAGCCGAAGTGGGGCACGGGGAAGCGGTAACTGAGCTGGCTTCCGACCCAATCGCCGTGGAAGCAGTCCCGGTTATCCTCGATGGCTCCGGGGTCAAGATCAGGGTAATGGTAAATGCCCAGAAGGCGGTAACTGTCGTAGTAGGTTCGCTACTGCAGGCTGCGGGACGAGTCGAAATCGCGCGTGTCGCTGGCATCAATAAAATTCCGACTATCCAGCAGTCTGGTGCCGCGGTCGTTGAAAATTGTGCCCCCCCAACAGGTTGGGTTTCATCCCGCGCGCCGAATAGCGCGGGTCACATTCCAGCCGTGCCAGGTGAAATCCCCGAACAGGTGGTATCCCTTCTGGCCATTCATGTCGATGGCTTGGCCGTAATTTAATTGGTTGCCGGAGAATTGTCCTCGGGCAAATCGATGGCGCACTGGCCGGTGTCGTTGAATAGCGAGCCCGAAAGCAGAAGCGTGGCTCTGTGGCCGAGTGACATGCAAGCGGTGGCCTGAAATTTCTTCTCGCCCAAACTGCCGACTTCGGCCCTGACCTCACTGGCGTTCAGTTCCTCGGAAGAGAAAGTTACGACGTTGATCGTGAGGAAGATACCGCTCGTTCCGTACAGCGCCGATGAAGGCCCGCGGACGATCTCAATCCGTTTGACCAAGGACATGTCCAGCGGGAAATCCTGCCCGAACCGGCTGGACTCGCCCAGAACATTGTCGGCCATGTTGTGCCCGTTCACCATAACCAGAAAGCGCTCCCCAAAGTCTCCTGGAAGCGAAAAACCGCGTACTCCCCCATAAATGAAGCTTCGATCGGAGGCGGTGTAGAGTCCCCGCGCGGAACTCAGCGCTTCAGCCAAGGTGCGGTAGCCGTACTTGCGAATCTCGTCCTGCGTGATGATGGAGACGCTGGCCGGCGCATCCTCAAGGCTTTGTTCGTGTACCGACGCCGCCTCTACCTTGATCTGCATCAAACGCTCGAGATCGAGGTTGGAAAGATCTTCCGATGTCCGCGTGCCTGTAGCAGTGTCCTGAGCCTTTACAGGTCCCAGCAGCGAGGTCAAGCAGAGGCACAATAGAGGCAGTGCTTCACATTAAGCAATATCGGCTGAGACGCTGGAAACATTAGCCGCCAACCCGATTCAGGTCGCCGGCTCGCCCGTTGTCATGCCCTATGGCCTCTGGGCGCCAATGCGGGGCCCAAACTGTTCCTGTGCGATACTGATCCGGATGATGAACCTCGGTTTTGTGAGTGCCATTTTGCCCGAACTATCGCTCGAAGAAGTCGCCAGTTTTGCGGCTGCCACCGGCTATGATTGCGTCGAGCTGATGTGCTGGCCGAAAGGCAAAGCGGAACGGCGGTATGCCGGCGTCACCCATGTGGATGTTGTGGGATTCACTGCCGAGGGCGCCAAGCGCGTCAACGAGACCATGAAAAGCGCCGGCGTGGCCATCAGCGGTCTGGGCTACTATCCGAATCCGCTCGCGCCCGACCGCGCCGAAGCGCAGGTTTACGTGGATCACATCCGTCACGTGATCCAGGCCGCGAAGCTGCTAGGTGTGGGCGTGATGAATACCTTTGTGGGCCGCGACTGGACCAAATCGGTGGATGACAACTGGCCGCGGTTTCTCGAAACCTGGCGGCCGCTGGTCAATTTCGCTGCCGATCACGGCGTCAAAATCGGCATCGAGAACTGCCCCATGTCGTTTACCAAGGACGAATGGCCGGGCGGGAAGAACCTCATGACCTCGCCACGCATCTGGCGGCGCGCCTTCGAAGACATCCCCAGCCCGAATTTCGGCCTGAACTTCGACCCTTCGCATTTCATCTGGCAGCGCATGAACTACCTCAAGCCTCTGCGCGAATTCCGGGACCGCATCGTCCATGCGCACGCCAAAGACGCACGGCTCGACCAGGACCGCCTGAATGAGGTCGGCATCATGGCCCACCCCAATGATTTCCACACTCCCAAACTGCCGGGACTGGGCGATGTCAACTGGGGCCGCTTCTTTTCCGTGCTCACCGAGGTCCGATATGAGGGTCCGGTATGCGTGGAAGTGGAAGATCGCGCTTACGAAGGTTCGCTCGAAAAACGCAAAGCTTCGTTGATTCAGAGCGCAGCATACCTGCGGCAGTACATTCCGGAAAGTACGGCAGCGGCGGCCGCGAGCCACCGAGAGGCAGTAGTTGCCGTAGATTAGGCGAGCCGTAGAGGCGCCGAGCGGGCTGCATCTCACAGGAAATGCTTGATTTTGTTTGTTTTCGTAGCTACCCTGATTAATTCGCCTCGGAGTTTTTTTCCGTTCTCATCAGGAGGATTTAACTGAATGTTGTCGCTTTCGTGTGTACTCGCCCTGTGGCTACAAGCCAGCGAGTCAACCGGGTCCGGGCAGCAATACCTTGTTGCCGTTCTCGGAATCAGCATTCTGTCTTTGCTGGTTGCAGCGGGGTTGTCGAAATACGTCATCAGCCAGGACACCGGCACGCCGCAGATGCAAAAGATCTCCAACGCCATCAAACAGGGCGCTGAAGCGTTTCTGAAGCGGCAAAACCAGACCATCCTAGGCCTGGCCCTCCTTCTGGCCGTCATTATTTATTTGGGCTATTGGCTGGGTAAAGGCGATTCGACGCTGGCCACGCGCATGACCATCTCTTTCGTGTCGGGCGCGCTCTGTTCTACGCTCGCGGGTTTCAGCGGCATGTGGGTTTCGATCCGCAGCAACATCCGGACGGCATCGGCGGCGCGCGGCAGTCTGAATAAGGCGCTGCAAATTTCATTGCGCGGTGGGGCGGTCACCGGTTTGAGCGTGGTAGCGCTCTCGCTGCTCGGCGTGGGGGTGCTCTTCTGGGCTTTCGACGGTCTCAATCATCCACGGGACGTGCCCACGCAGATCGTGGCTTTTGGCTTTGGTGCTAGTTTCGTGGCGCTGTTCGCGCAACTCGGCGGCGGCATCTATACCAAGGCGGCCGACGTGGGCGCCGATCTCGTGGGGAAAGTAGAAGCCGGCATTCCGGAAGATGACCCGCGCAACCCGGCGGTGATCGCGGACCTTGTGGGCGACAATGTTGGCGATTGCGCCGGTCGCGGAGCCGACCTGTTCGAGTCGACGGCGGCGGAAAATGTGGGTGCCATGATTCTGGGAGCGGCCCTATTCCCGGTGTTCGGGATCGAGGGAATCCTGTTCCCGCTGGTGGCGCGCGCGTTTGGTCTGATTGCTTCGATCGTGGGGGTGCTCGTGGTAAAGACCCGCGAAGATCGCGACCCCATGCAGGCGCTGAACCGCGGGTTTTATATGACCACGGTTCTGGCTCTGATGGGCTTCTATGCCGCGGTGCAAATGCTGCTCAAGGGCAACATGATGCTATTCGCCGCTGGGGTTGTGGGCATTGCGACCAGCTTCCTGTTCGTCTACATCACGCAGTACTACACCGAATATAAGTACCGGCCGGTGCAGTCGATCGCCAAGGCTTGCCTGACGGGGCCGGCGACGACGATCATTTCTGGGTTCGCCATCGGTCTGGAGTGCGTGGCGGCGCCGGTGATCGTGATCTCGGCCGCCATCATGAGCAGCTATTATCTGGGCATCAACGCTGGCTTGACGGGCGTCACGCAGCAATCCGCCGGCCTGTACGGCACCGCTATCGCGACCATGGGCATGCTTTCGACGGCGGCTTATATTCTGGCGATGGACACGTTTGGACCGATCACCGATAATGCCGGCGGCATCATCGAAATGTCGCACCAGCCGGAGGAGATCCGCAACCGCACCGACCGCCTGGACTCGGTGGGCAACACCACCAAGGCGCTGACCAAAGGCTACGCCATCGGCAGCGCGGCGCTGGCGGCGTTCCTGCTGTTCTCCGCCTATATCGACGAAGTGAAAGGCCTGCTGCACAAAGAGAATGTGCCGTTCAGTGTCGACATCGGCCACGTGCCGGTGTTCACGGGCGCGTTGCTGGGCGCGATGCTGGTCTATCTGTTTAGCTCGTTCGCCATCAAAGCGGTGGGCCGCACGGCGCAGACGGTAATTGAAGAAGTGCGCCGCCAGTTCAAGGCCAACGCGGGCATCATGCAGGGCACGTCGGATCCGGACTATGGCACGTGCGTCGATATCGTTACCAAGTCGGCGCTCAAGGCTATGGTGGTGCCGGGTGTATTGGCGGTAGCGAGTCCGGTCGCCGTGGGCATGGTATTCCGCCTGTTTGCCGATCCGAACGATGCGTTCCCCGTGGGAACCGTCTCGGTCGCGGCGTTTTTGATGGTGGGGACCATCGCGGGCATCCTGCTCGCTACGCTCATGAACAACGGCGGGGGCGCATGGGACAACGCCAAGAAGTACATCGAGACAGGCGCTTACGGGGGCAAAGGATCGGACGCTCACAAAGCGAGCGTGGTCGGAGACACCGTTGGCGATCCGTTCAAAGATACGGCCGGGCCCTCGCTGCACGTGCTGATCAAGCTGCTGAGCACCATCACGCTGGTGGCGGCGCCGCTGTTCCTATAGGGCACATCGGCCGCTCGCGGTTCAGCGCGGGACCTGCATCACTGGAGCGCAGCCATCAGGTCGCCGGTCTGGCGCAGCACATCCCAGGCCGCCTTTTCGGCTGTGTATTGTGCGTCGTAGAATGCGATCCACTTCTCGTTCTCTTCGAATCGCGCTTGTTCCACCTGCTGCATGGAGACACGGCCCTCATTCATCTTCGCCAGCAGAATGCTGAGCTGGTCACGAGAGAGCTCGAGATCGAGCTGGGCCACATCGCGCGCGGTTTGAGCCCTCTTTAGATTCTGGAAGCTCTGGCGCGTGTCCAGCATGATGCGATTGCGCGCGGCGTTCATCTCCAGTCGAAGATGCGCGGCCTCGGCCTCAGCTTGCGCGGCGGCGGCACTCACGCTGGGTCCGGCCAAAATAGGCAGTTGAAACGACATCCCGATCTGGCCATTGTTGCGCTCGAAAGTCCGGAAGAAATTCTCATAGTTGTTGAACTTGGCGAACAAAGCATACTGCGCGACCAGGTCGACGCGAGGCAGCCGGGCAGCTCTTTGCGCGCGGACATCCAGGCCTTTGGCGATCACGGCGGACTGGAGCCGCTTCAACTCTTTGCTCGATTCGATGGCGCTTTGAATGGCAGCGTCCTCGTTCGGAGGCAGCATGGGCGTGGCTGGCGCTTGATCGGTGGCGTGCACCTGATCATCGGCGCTGAAGCCCAGGACAACGGCCAGAGATCGTTCGGTCGCTTCCTGGTCGCCAGTGAGCTGCGCGATGCGCTGCTGAGCACGGGCCACATTCAGCGCCGCGCGTTTCCCTTCCATGGCCAACTCGCGTCCTTCCTTCACCCGGTCATTCACCGTCTGCTGGACTTTCTGAATGCTCTCGATCTCCTTGCGCGCCAGATCGCCGAGCCGCGCCGCACGCTGCGCGTCCAGATATAGAGAAGCGGTTCGAAAGGCGACCTCATCGCGTTTTGATGAAGTGGCGATGGAAGCGCCGCGCGCATTTTCACGGGCCGCGGCCACCAGATAACTCTGCTGCCGGTTGAACACGAAAGCCGTGGCCCTCGCCTGCACGATCGAAGGCGCGGCGCCTTCTATGCTCATGGGAAAACCGCTCGAATAAGCCAACCCGCTACCCGCGTCGATGCGCGGGCTGAACGGCGCTTTGGTGAGACGAACCGCCTGTTGAGCTTTCTGTTCATCCAGGCGTGCGAGCGCGATATCGGGATTCTGTTGGAGCGCCCGGTCCACCGCCTGGCGCAGGGTCATGACGTGGACCTCCGCGCGCAGCGCGACCGAACACAATGGGACTAAGAGAACGCTGAAAAGCCTCTGCATGAGGCTATTGTAAGATTGCGCGGACCGGAAGTTTGAACCCGGGGAGCAGTTCGGGCGCATCGAGTGTATCCTCGATCCCAAGAATGCGCGCCGTGTTAACGGGAGTGTAGATTTCCACCAGCTCAGTGCGTGGGTAAACCACGCAGACGGCCAATGCGCCGGCATCGAGGTATTGCTTGACCTTTTCTCGCAGGTCGGACGCGTCATCGCCGGGCGAGACAATCTCTATAGCGAGATCGGGTGCACCGTCCAAGTACTCGTCCGGATCCTGCAGCCGCGATTTTCGCACCAAAGACACATCGGACCACGGAGGTATGGGGCGTCAGACGATAACCACTTTCGACATAGACCGTTCCGCGATCTCGCGCCGTTACGCACTCTCGTAGTGCGGCGGCGATTGCCACCTGGCAGCTACCGTGTCGTGGTCGTGGCGGCGGCATGGTAATCGGCTCTCCTTCATGGAGCTCGTGCAACATGCCGTCGCCGGGCAGGGCCGTGAACTCCTCAACCGACATGAGGGTTTTGGGCGTCATAGGACATCTCTATTCATAGCGCAGGGCCTCGGTGGGGTTCAACTTCGAAGCCCGGTTGGCCGGTAGCATTCCGAAAATCAAACCCACCGCACAAGAAACGGTGAAGGCGATGATGATGGAGACCGGTGAAATGGGAATCTGGAGGTCCACGAAAAGCTGCACGCTGAGTGGGATCGACACGCCGACCACGATGCCCGAGGTGCCGCCGGCAAGGCTAATCAAGATCGCCTCCGTCAGAAATTGAATCAACACTTCGCGCCGCGAGGCGCCCACCGCCATCCGAATACCGATTTCCCGCGTCCGCTCGCTCACGGTGACCAGCATGATGTTCATGATGCCGATACCGGAAATGATCAGCGCAATCGCGGAGACCAGGATCAAAACCAAACTCAAGATGGTCGAAATTTTCTTGGCCGCATCGAGTATGGCGGTGAGGTTCTGCACTTTGTAGCGCGCGCCAGTCCGGTGGCGGCTCTCGAGGATGTGCTTCACCAGTTGTGTGACGGCTTCCACGTCAGTTGCGGATCTTGCCTGCACGTCCAGAGGATCTACGCGCTCGACCTTGGTGAAGTACCGCAGCACGGTGATGGGGATCAGAATGGTCTCGTCGCCCAGTTCCGATTGACCGAAACTTTGCACCTTTTCTTTGAACGTGCCGATAACGGTGAACTGCAGCTCGTGAATCTTGACGATGTTGCCGAGCGCCGCCGGCTGGCTGCCGTAGAGCCGTTGCGCCAATTTCTCGGTCAACAGACACACCTTCTGGCGTAGCGCCACGTCGCTCGAATCCAAGAACCTGCCAGCCAGCACGGCCATGTTGCGCACCGATTTGTAGTACTCGTCGGAACCAAGGACCTGCACATCCTGATCCTTGCCATTGAGCCGCATGCGATCAAAGGTGGTAATCACCCCGGTGGCGGCCACAATGCGGTCCCCCAACTCCCGGCGCACGGCTGCCACATCGGCCAGCTTGATGAAATCAGCGTCCACCTGTGCCGAGCTCTGCTGGCTGCCGATTTCGTATTGCGCGTAGATCAGGTTGGCGCCCACACCTTCGATCTGCTCCAGGATGTAGTCCTGGCTGGTCAGCGAGATAGTGACGACGAGGATGACCGAAGCGGTGCCGATCACCATGCCCAGACCGGTGAGCAAAGTACGAATGGGATTGGAGCGGAGCGCCTGGACGCTGAAGCTCAGCGCCTCACCAAGCAACATGACGAATCAGCCGCCCGACGCCTGACGAAGCAACTTTTGCGCCTCTGAGCGCGGAGGGTCGTCAGGCGTGAGTTGCGATGCCAGATATTTCTCGAGAAGTTCGCGTGCGGCGCCGATATTGCGCTTGGTCTCGATATAAGTCGCGGCGCGCGCGTAGATCACTTTCGGCGTGTTGGGCGCCAGTTTTTCAGCGGCGGCGAAAGTCTGGTCGCTCTCGTCGAACCGCCCTTGTTTGGCCAGAAACTTGGCCAGGTCCAGAATCCGGCCCACCTGGTGCGGGGCCACTTCCATGGCGCGCCGAAGGTGCTGTTCGGCGCTGGGGAACTCTTTGCGCTTTTCCGCGATGCGCGCCCGCGCCCAGTAACCTTCGCTCGAATTCAGTTCGGCGATGTGCTCGGCGAGTTGAGCGGCTTTATCCAGGCCGCCGCCCATGAAGCCGGGTGCTTCGAGATAGTACTCGAACAGGTCGTTGACGGCTTCGCTATTTTTGGGGTCCAGCTGGACCGCCTTTTCAAAATTCTGACGTGCTTTCGAAGCCAGGCTCATCGCGGAAAACGGGTTGGATATCTCCGCCCGCCGCCCATAGGCACGTCCCAGCCAATGAAAATACTCCGAGCGATTTGGCTCGGCAGCGGTTGCCTTCTGAAAAAGATCGCTGGCTCGCTTGGCATCTCCCAGCATGAAGTAGTTCTGCCCGATCAAGACCAGCTCGCCAGGATCTTTTTGAGGGACAGGCAGCAGCAACTTGAGCGAGGCCTGATACTCTGTCCGTTTGTAGAGATTGAGAGCCTGGGCGTACTCCGGTCCGGATGCGAACAAAGGAGCAACTAGAGCCGCAGTCGTGAAAAGAAAAAAGTAACGCATCCCCCGGATAAATCTCGCTAAGTTATTGTAACCCATTGTAGTTTGATGATTACGAACCATTCACGGTTTCAGATGATCCCGGGAACGGCCTGAGGCTAAGTGAAACGCCTGGGGCTAAAGGTGATAGGTCGTGCCTTAGCGGAGTCATGCGCGTCCAGGAACAGAAACAGATAAACAGAGATCCCGTTTTTTTTTTAGGGTTTAATTCCGGCGCATGGAGTGATACGATTTAGACAATTAGGACGCCACGATGCTAACGGGGTTAGACGCCATGAAAACTGCGCTGCGGGTGTTGACGGCCCTCACGGAAAAGCGCGAACCAGATCCTGAAGACATTAACTTGCTGCGCACCTATGCCGGTCCGCAACCCAACGATGTTGCTCTGGACGAGTTTGCCTGCACCATCATCCAACAGGCGCTCAAACACCGCGCCCAGATCCGGGCCGCAGCGTCTCGCGGGCAAGGTTGATAACGCGCTGCCCCCGTTAACTCTCAGAAAATAAACCCAAAAATCAGATGCCGAGAGGATCTCGTAGTGGCCGGCCGCAAGCCGCTGGTAAGGCTCACCGGTTCAGCTCCGCCTGCCAGTTGACAAACGACCGTGATCGGCTGCTTTCTTCTCCGACAAGTGTTGATGAGAAAGCGATGGCCGTCGGCCCTGACGTCGTAACTCGGGTGAGTCGTCACCGCGGTGTCAAAAACGTGCCTCGAAGAGGGGCTTGGGCATTCCCGCTCAAACGCCAGGCCACTCTTAAATTTCCACGGCCATCATTTTTCTTTCGCCGACCGCTGATTCCGCTTCAAGCAACATTTAGCGAACTATTCTATGCTCAGTCGGAGTCTATGCTCAGTCGGAGTCTATGCTCAGTCGGAGAAGGAGAACTGCGGCACCATGGACATTCAATACGGCAACCCCTCGTTGACGCCAGCCCGAAATTGTGTAATTATTCATTAGAGTGAATAAAAATTCACAGCCTAAGGAGAGCTGACCCTATGGCGACTGTTCTAGCGGCTCGGCCCATTGTCAAAGTTTCGGCGCCGGATCTGGTGCGCGACCTCGATCTGACCAATGACGAGGTGCATTGCCTGCTCGACCTAGCCGGCAAAGTCAAACATGCGCCCGCGAAATATGCGCGGTCACTGGCAGGCAAGTACATCAGCCTGATTTTTGAAAAACCATCATTGCGCACACGGCTCACCTTCGAGCTGGCGATCAAGCAACTGGGCGGCGATGCGGTGGCGTGTGACGGAGCGCTGGGCGCACGCGAGCCGATCAAGGATATCGCGCGGAATCTGGAACGCTGGGTGCAGGCGATTGTAGCGCGGACGTTTGCACAAGGGGCCATCGAGGAGCTCGCGCAATGGTCTTCAGCGCCGGTGATCAACGCGCTCAGCGATGTATTTCATCCATGCCAGGCGCTGGCAGACGTATTTACGCTTCGCGAGCACTTCGGCGAGCTGCGCGGGCTGAAGCTGGCGTTTGTGGGCGATGGGAACAATGTGGCGCACTCGCTGATGCTGACGGCCACGCGGCTGGGTATGGACTTCGCCATTGCCACACCCCGGAAGTACGCACCGAACGCTGGCATTGTGTCGCAGGCGGAAGGCCTAGCTGCGATTTCGGGCACACGGCTCGAGATCACTCACAATCCGGAGCAGGTGGTGGATGGCGCTCATGCGGTTTACACAGATGTCTGGACCAGCATGGGACAGGAAAAGCAGGCCGCGGACCGCCGCAAGCAATTTGCACCATACCAGGTGACCGGGGATTTAATGGCGCAGGCGCGGCCCAATGCCGTGTTTATGCACTGCCTGCCCGCCAAGCGCGGCGAGGAAGTGACAGACCAGGTCATCGAGTCCAGCCGTTCCATCGTCTTCGATCAGGCCGAGAACCGCCTGCACGCCCAGAAGGCACTGCTGCTGATGATGATGATGGGGTGATCAGGCAGGTGTCAGGTGTCAGCCATGCCTCCGGCGGAGCCGGATTGAACAGGCTGTGACTTCGACCGCAGCCGACTACCGGCTTCCCGCGCCGCAGTTTTTGGGGAGATAGCCGATGTTGGAAATAAACGGCTTGACTGGAAGTCAGAGACCAGGTTCCAGGGGCTACGTTCAAAATCAGGTATTGGCGATTAGGTGCTACTTAGAAGCGATCGTGATCTGCTGGTCTGGCAGAAAGCGGTGGATCTGGTCACAGGTTGTTATACCTTGACGAAGACGAAACGATTTCCGAGGCGCGAAGTATACGGACTTGCTGCGCAAACGCAAGCGAGCCGCGGTATCGATTGCCGCGAATATCGCGGAAGGGCACCGACGTGAGCACTTCGGAGACTATCTGCACCATCTCTCGATTGCAAACGGTTCGCTGATGGAATTGGAGACTCATATTCTGATTGCGCAAAGATTGGACTACGTCGGTGCGGTGGACGTCGAACCGCTTTTGGATCGTGCCAGCGAGATGAGCCGGATGTTAACGGGCTTGACGAAGAAGTTGCGAAGCCGGCAAACTAGCACCTGAAACCTAACCCGGCGTAGCCGGAACCAAAAAAGGGTATACAAGTCCGATTCTTTTGGAATGGCCACCAAACCCGAATGGATAAAGGGCCACACGGCACTATCGAAAAATATCTTCCAGAAAAAACATCGATTCCATGATAAAGGTACTAATACATACCTAACACCTAGCACCTATGAAACCGAAAAAAGTAGCACTCGCCTACTCGGGCGGCCTCGACACATCCATCATCATTCCGTGGCTCAAAGAGAATTACCACTGCGAAGTGGTTGCGGTGTGCGGCGACATCGGCCAGGGCGATGAGGAACTGGCGGGCCTGGAAGAAAAAGCTCGCAAGACCGGCGCATCGGAAGTTCATATCGCAGACCTGCGCGAGGAATTCGTCACCGAGTATTTGTGGCGTGTGGTGCGGGCGGGCGGCGTTTACGAAGAGAAATACCTGCTGGGCACCTCGATTGCGCGGCCGCTGCTGGCGAAGAAACAGGTGGAAGTGGCGCTCGAAACCGGGTGCGATGCGCTGGCTCACGGCTGTACAGGCAAGGGCAACGATCAGGTACGCTTCGAGCTGACCTACAAGGCTCTTGCGCCCGATCTGCCGGTGATCGCGCCGTGGCGCGAGTGGTCTATCGTATCGCGCGAAGATGCGCTGGATTACGCGGCCAAACACTACGTGCCGGTTTCGCAATCCACGAAGAAGATTTACAGCCGCGACCGCAACATCTGGCATATCTCGCACGAGGGCGGCGCTCTGGAAGATCCGGCTAACGCGGCGCCGGAAGAGATCTGGATGCTGACCAAGAATCCAAGAAATGCGCCTGATAAACCGGCGGAAATCACCATCGGATTTGAAAAGGGCGCGCCGGTCTCGCTCGATGGGCACAAGATGAGCGGAGTGGCGCTGCTGGAAAAACTGAATCGGCTGGGCGGCGAGCACGGCATCGGACGCATCGATCTGGTTGAAAACCGTTTTGTTGGGATGAAATCGCGCGGCTGTTACGAGACACCGGGCGGCACGCTGATTATGGTCGCGCACCGGGAGCTGGAGGCGCTGACGCTCGACAAGAATACGCTGCATTACAAGCAGCGGCTGGCGCTTGAATACGCCGAAATGGTTTACAACGGGTTGTGGTTCACGCCGCTGCGCGAGGCTTTGGATGCGTTTTTCGAAAAGATTTCTGAAACGTCGACGGGCGACATCACGCTGCGGCTCTACAAAGGAAATCTGGAGCCGGTGAGCCGTAAGTCGCCTTACTCGCTTTACTCGCTCGACATTGCAAGCTTCACCATGGGAGCGAGCTACGACCAGAAAGACGCGCGCGGCTTCATCAACCTGATTGGGCTACCGATCCAGGTGCGGGCGAGGCTCGAGAAATCGTTGACCAAGGCCGCGTCGGCGGAGAATTCTTCCTCACAAGCCGGCAAATCAGCGACGCATAAAAGCAAGCCCGCGTCACGCGCATGAAGCTCTGGGGAGGGCGCTTCGAGGGCCAGCCTTCCGAGGTGTTCGAGCGTTTTTCCCGTTCGCTCTATTTCGACCGGCGGCTGATTGACGCCGATATCCGTGGTTCACAGGCCTTCGCTCGCGCGCTAGAAAAAGTAGGCATCCTCAGCGCAGAAGAGCGCGCTCAAATCGTGGAAGCGCTCGAGAAGATCAAGGCTGAAGCTCAGCAACCGGAATTCTTCGAAGGCTCGACGGATGAAGATGTCCACACGCTGCTGATTCGCAAGTTGAAAGAGCGCACGGGAGCCGTGGCGGACAAGATCCACACAGGGCGCAGCCGTAACGAACAGGTCTCGCTCGACATGCGGCTGTGGCTACGCGACGAGTGCCGGCACGCCCAGACAAAACTTTGCGCTCTAATGGAAGCGCTGCTCGATCTGGCGGAAGCGTATTCAAACGCGGTGATCCCCGGGTATACTCATCTGCGGCAGGCGCAAGCTGTCTTGTGGCCGCATTATCTCCTGGCGTATTTCGAAATGTTCCACCGTGACTGCGCACGTTGGGACGATGCCCGCGGGCGGGCTAATGTGCTGCCGCTCGGATCGGGTGCGCTCGCGGGTAGCGGATTCCCGTTCGACCGAGAAGCCATGGCGCGCGATCTCGGTTTTGAATCCATTTCGCGCAACAGCATGGATGTTTCGGCCGACCGCGATTTCGTGCTCGATTTCCTCTACGCGGCTGCGACCACGATGCTGCACCTGAGCCGGCTGGCTGAAGACTGGATTATTTATACGAGCGAAGAATTCGGTTGGATGGAATTGGGCGATGCCGTGACCAGCGGCTCGAGCCTAATGCCGCAGAAGAAAAATCCGGATTCACTCGAGCTGATCCGCGGCAAATGCGGGCGCGTTATCGGCTGCCTGACCGCGCTGATGGTCACGATGAAGGGCTTGCCGCTCACTTACAATCGCGATATGCAGGAGGATAAGGAACCGCTGTTCGAAGCTGCCGACCAGTTAATCGGGTCGCTTGAGATGGCGCGCGTGGTGGCGCTGTCGGTGAAACTGAATCCCGAACGAACGCGGGCGGCCGCGGCGGAGAGCTGGGTGGTGGCCACGGATCTGGCTGAAGCGCTGGCGCGGTCGGGTGTCCCGTTTCATCAGGCGCATCAGATTGTGGGGAAGCTGGTGCTCGAGAGTCTTAAGCGCGGAAAGAAGCCGGAAGATTGGACCGCGGCTGAACTCGACAAGTTTGCGCCGGAATTTCGTGGCGGCACGGCGCGGCTGCTTGATCCGGCCGAAGGCATGAAATCGCGCGAAATACTGGGTGGCACCGGGCCGCAGGCCGTCGCAAAAGCTTTGACGGACGCCCGGAAGCGTGTTCAACAAATGCGTGTATGAGCAAGAGCTTCCGTCAAGGGCAAATTCTGAAGCTGATCCGTTCGAAATCTATCTCCACCCAAGACGAACTCGCGCGGGAACTGAAGAAAATCGGCATACCAGCCACGCAGGTGACGCTCTCGCGCGACATTCGCGAACTGGGACTCGCGAAGACGCCCGAAGGATATCGGCAGATCACGAAATCTGAGGCCGGGCCGACTCTGGCTACGCTGGCGGCAGAATTCTTGCTCGACGTGCGCCTGGCCCAGAATATGGTGGTGCTCAAGACCTCACCGGGCCATGCGAACTCGGTTGCAGTGGCTTTGGACGATGGGGAATGGCCGGAAGTGGTGGGCACGCTGGCGGGCGACGATACCATCGTGGTGATTGCGCCGGACAACGCAACGGCTGAATCGGTACGGCAAAAGTTCCTGGCGTTCCTGGAGGGCACCCGTTAAAAGGTGCCCGCATCGCCTGGCACGGCCGGGTGCGGGATGTATTTTTTGATTAAAACATAAACTTGCGGGGACGTCGTACGGCGCGATAGCCTTGCGCATGCATGCAGAATGCCGAGCTTCCGCGCAAGCTGGGCCTGCTCGATGCGGCCGTGATCGTGGTCGGAACTGTAATTGGTTCGGCAATCTTTCTGGTGCCGAATTCGGTAGCTCGTAATCTTTCCTCGGCCGGACTCATCCTGTTGGTTTGGATCTTCACCGGATTGCTGTCGTTTTTCGGCGCATTGGCGTATGCCGAACTGGGCGCGATGATGCCCGATAACGGGGGCCAGTATGTTTATCTGCGCGAAGCTTACGGCCCGCTGGCAGGATTTCTCAGCGGATGGGCGCTCTTCCTGGTGATGCAATCGGGTGGAATCGCCACGCTGGCTGCGGGGTTTTCGATCTACCTCGCCTCCTTTGTGCCCCTCAGTCCGCTTCAGGCCAAACTGTCGAGCGTCATGCTGGTCGCCGTGCTCTCGTTGGTCAACTATCCAGGGGTGCGGCTGGGGGCGGGAGTGCAGCGGCTGTTCACGTTTCTGAAGCTTGCGGGTTTGACCGTGATCGTCGTGAGCGCGTTCGCCAGCCCCCATCAGGTCCAGGTTGCGAACACGTTCACCGCCTCAGGATTTTCGTGGAGCCACTTCGGCGTGGCCATGATTGCGTGTCTGTGGGCCTACGAAGGTTGGAACTGCATCAGCTTTGTGGCCGGAGAAGTGAAACACCCTGAGCGCAACCTGCCCCTGGCGCTTGGTTTGGGCCTGACAGCGTTGATCGCGATTTATCTGACAGCGAATGTGGCCTACATGCGCGTGATGACTGTACCCGCGATTGCAGCCACTGAGCGGGTAGCGGCGTCGTCGGCCACATTGACGCTGGGCCCAGCCGGCGCCACCCTGGTTTCGCTCACCATCCTGCTTTCGATCATCGGCGCCAGTAACGGCAACATTCTGACGTCGTCTCGCATCTACTTTGCCCAGGCACGGGATGGTCTTTTCTTTCGCGCTGTGGGCAACGTGCATCCGCACTTCCGGACTCCACATATCTCGATAATGGTGCAAGGCATCTGGGCTGCGGTGCTGGCCGTCAGCGGCTCGTATGAGCGCCTGTTCTCTTACGTGGTTTTCACGGCCTGGATCTTTTACGGGATGACGGTCTTGGCCGTTATGGTGCTGCGGCGCTCAGTCCCCGACCTGCCGCGTCCGTACCGCATGTGGGGCTATCCTGTGACGCCTCTTGCATTTGCCGCGGTCGCGTTCTGGTTCGTGATCAACACCATTATCACCACGCCGGCTTCGTCGCTGATCGGCCTCGCCATAGTTGCCAGCGGCGTTCCGGTGTACTACATTTGGCGGCGGAAGACGTCGATAGTCTAAAGTTATGCTCCAAACTCGAATTGTATTTGCCGCCCTGGCCGCAGTCGCGACAGTAACCGCCCTGATCGCTGCGCCGGCCTCAACTGCAGTCCCGAAAACCCGCACCGATGACGTGAAAGAGACGGTTCACGGTGTGGTGATCAAGGATCCTTACCGCTGGCTCGAGGATCAGCAGAGTCCCGAAACCCGCGCGTGGATCGATGAGCAGAACGCGTACGCACGCTCGGTTCTCGACCCGTTACCAGGACGCCCGGCCATCAGCAAGCGGCTCGAGGAACTCTTGAGGACCGACCGTTATGGCACGCCCGTAGCGCGCAAGGGCCGTTATTTCTTCATGCGGCGCCTGGCAGACCAGAATCAGTTCACCATCTGCGTGCGTGACGGGCTTCGTGGAGAAGACCGGGTGTTGATTGATCCTAACAAAGCCGGCGGAGATCAAGCCACCTCCGTGAACATCCTGGAAGTTTCCGAAGACGGCCGGTGGCTGGTCTATGGGACGCGGCAGGGCGGGGAAGACGAGGTCGCCGTCGCCGTTCGCGAGGTAGATTCCGGCAAGGAGATCGATCACCTGCCGCATGCGCGCTATTCCGACGTCAGCCTGACAGCGGACAACAAAGAAATCTTTTACTCGAAGCGGCTGCCTGAAGGCTCGCGAATTTTTCACCACACGGTCGGAAAAGATGCGGCAGCGGACGAGTTGATCTTCGGCAAAGATACAGGGCCGACAGAATTTGTGGGCGCCAATCTTTCGCGGGACGGCAAGTATCTCGGCTTGAACATCACGCATGGATGGGGCAAGAAAACAGAACTTTATTTCAAAAATCTGAAGGACAACGGCCCGATTGTGCCGCTGGTGAACGACCTTGACGCCGATTTTTCAGGCGAGTTCGCGGGTGACCGTATGTATCTGGAGACCAACTGGAACGCGCCGAACAGACGCATCTTGATGGTCGACCTCACAAATCCGGCGCGAGATCACTGGCGCGAAGTGGTACCGGAGGGAACCTCGGTGATTCAGAATTTCTCGGTGGCCGGCGGCCGTCTGGCCGTAAATTATCTCGAGAACGTAAACTCTCGCGTGAAAATTCTGGAGGCAAACGGGCAGCACATTCGCGACATCTCTTTCTCATCGCTCGGCACCGTCATCGTTCGCGCAACCGCCCACGATCTATCGTTACGACGTTGCGAGCGGCCAGCAGGAGGTTTGGGCCCGTACCAAAGTGCCCATCGATCCGTCACAGTTCTAAGTGAAGCAAGTCTGGTATCAGTCCAGGGACAAGACCCGCGTCCCCATGTTCCTGGTTTACAAGAAAGGCCTGAAAACCGACGGGAACCGGCCCATGCTGCTTTCAGGTTATGGCGGCTTTCTAATCAATCTGACGCCGTCGTTCCGTGCGGACGCCGTAATCTTCGCCGAGCATGGCGGTGTCTTCGCGCTGCCGAATCTTCGCGGAGGCGGCGAGTTCGGCGAAAGTGGCATCGCGCCGGAATGCTCGCGAACAAGCAGAATGTATTTGACGATTTCACGTCGGCTGCGGAATGGCTCATCGAAAATGGCTACACCAAGCCCGCGAAGCTGGCCATTACAGGTGGATCGAACGGCGGGCTGTGGTGCGGCCATGACCCAGCGGCCCGACCTGTTTCAGGCGGTGGCATGCGAGTACCCACTGCTGGACATGATTCGCTATCACGACTTCCTGCTGGGCAAAGCCTGGGTCCCAGAATATGGATCTGCGGAAGACGCCAAACAGTTTGAAGTGCTCTACAAATATTCGCCTTACCAGCATGTTGACAAGGGCGCAAAGTATCCGGCGGTGCTGTTCGTGACGGGTGATTCGGATACGCGAGTGGCGCCGCTGCACGCTCGGAAAATGGCGGCGCTGATGCAGGCGTCGACATCTTCGGACCGGCCCATTCTGTTGCGCTACGACACCAAAGCGGGGCACTCGGCGGGATTGCCCGTGAGCAAGCAGGTGGAAGAGACCACGGACGTTCTGAGCTTTTTGTTGGCGGAGCTCGGGACAAGTTGAAGCCGGGCGCTGAAGCCGGCGCGCCATCGTGGTGTGGCTTCCGAATGCGCCGTCAACGCAACTGGGAGCGGACATGCCGGTAAACGCTTCTGGACGACAAGGCGGGAGCTATGTCCTAGCGCGGCCGAAACTTGGAGGACGGCTGGCGGGCTTCCATCGGCTGGTGCCTAGCCCCCCCTTTGTGGTGGACTGAACCGCGATCTAGGAGAACACCGTGCTTCATTCCCTCGATGTTGATGTCGTAAATCCGCAGCGCCGACCAAGCAAACCTCTTTTTGAGATCCGCCAGAGAGATTGGATGGACAGTTTGATGCACCTTTGTCACCCACAAAATCGGTTGTTTCTTATAAAGATCGTCAACGTAATCGACGATTTCGGTAATCGGCGGCTTTGTGCGCCGCAAATCCAAGCCCGTGATTTCGTTCAAGGCATCCCCCCATGGAGGGGCTACATACACGACAATAAAATAATCTGTAGGGAATCTGTAATTGCTTAGCAGAGACTTGTAATGACCATTGACCAACTCGATGTCGCTGTATAGTGTCAACAAGTTTTGTTTGGTTATCTCGAATATCGCTCTATCGACTTCGAACGCGATGCCTTTTGAATTCCTCACATGCCTCAAAATCCAATAGAGAGTTGCATGATCCGGCGAACGGGTCGACGACAATGACCCTCATAGCGGAAGCTACGTTTTGAATCACGCTCTCAAACATCCTTCCCGATCGACTCTCCCAAGGAGTGGCGGACGCATTCGACTGTGGTGCGAGCCAACAGTCGAATTCCCTTTCATACCACTCCGCTGGCGGCATCCCGTAAATGCAAACGTAGTCCGAGTCGGAAAAGCTGTCGATGCCGTACTTCTGGACCTCCCATAACTCCATGACCTGGTCCCGCTTTTCCGGACTCAACAGGAAGGCTCGCTCGTAAACGCGCGCTCGGTCATCATGGTGCGCCTTCATTTGCACATCCTCCGTCCCGTTGCTGGCGTTCTCGTGCTCGCCAGACTGGCAAACCAAGCCATAAGGTCGCCATTGAATCTCACTTTCGGACGCTGATGTCCCAGTGCCTGGTTCATGCACTAGTTGCAACAGGATGAGAAGGAGGAGACCTCCGCCTCCAGCTTATCCGAACAGAGAATACGCCGCTGCACACTGCGAGCACTCTACCGCCGGTTGCATCCCCTGCCCGGAATGGTGTATTCAGAAAGGCGCACCAGCAGGTTGCTGAATCATTCCGTCGGCTGTCGCGGATCCCCCTGGGCACCCACAATGCTGAAAGGCTAGGGTAGATGCGCGCCGGTCCTGCGCGGTCCCGGCCGGTTTTCAGCAGCCGTTGAGGAGATTCGAGCGAGTAAAAGACTATGAGCCAGAACATCGCGGTCGGCATGGTGGGCTACAAATTTATGGGGAAGGCTCACAGCAACGCCTATCGCCAGATCACTCAGTTTTTTGATTTACCCGTGCGCACGCGCCTCAAAACCATTTGCGGACGCGACACACCCAAAGTCCAGAAGATGGCGGATCGCTGGGGCTGGGAGAACGCCGTTACGGACTGGCGCCGCATCGTGGATGATCCAGAAATCAAGGTGGTGGACATCTGCTCGCCCAACAACACGCACCGCGAGATCGCCCTTGCGGCGCTTCAGGCGGGTAAGATCGTAGCCTGCGAAAAACCGCTGGCGATGAACGGAAACGAAGCCGAAGAGATGGCCGCGGCAGCGCGCAAGAGCGGGCAAATCAATACCGTGTGGTTCAACTACCGGCGCGTGCCGGCCATTGCGTTCGCGCGACAGTTGATTGATGAAGGCCGCATCGGCAGAGTGTTCCACTTTCGGGCGCTCTACTTGCAGGACTGGACCATGGACAGTTCCGTGCCGCTGGTGTGGCGCATGGACAAAGACGTTGCGGGCTCAGGCGTGACGGGCGATCTACATTCGCATCTGGTGGATCTTTCGAATTACCTGGTAGGCGATATCGATTCGGTAGCCGGAACCAGCCGGATTTTTGTGGGCGAGCGCGACCGGCCCGAGGGCGGAAAAGCGAAAGTCGAAATCGAGGACGCATCCATTTTCGTCTGCAAATATGTCAATGGAGCGATCGGCCATTTCGAAGCCACCCGCTTCGCCAACGGCCGCAAGAACGGCAATACTTTCGAGGTGAACGGCGAACACGGCAGCGTGTATTTCAATCTCGAAGATATGTCGCGCCTTTGGTATTTCGATTCTCGCGAACCGAAGCACATTCAGGGCTGGAGACAGATCTCGGTGTGGGAAGAGGTTCATCCATACATGAAGCACTGGTGGGTGCCGGGTTGCGCCATCGGCTACGAACACACCTTCGGCAACCAGGCGGCTGACCTGATCAACGCCATTGCGCAGAACAAGCCCATGCAGCCGGACTTCAACGATGGTTTGCGCTGTCAACTGGTGCTGGACGCGGTGATGGAAGCCGCGGGTTCGGACCGCTGGGTGCGTGTGAAAAAGATGACAAAAAGCGAGGCATTATGAACGTTTCATTGGGTAGTTGGGCATTTTCATTCGGTCCGTTCGCGGACAATCCGATTCCCTTCGAAAAAACCGTCACGCGGCTTTCTGAAGCCGGGTACGACGGTATCGAGATCTGCGGTTTCCCGCCGCATGTGACGCTGAACAAATATCCCAGCAAAGAGTCCCGCCGGAACCTGGTGCGCTTTCTGGATGACCACAAGCTGGGTGTGTCGGGCTATGCCGCCGATTTCACGACTGTGAATCCCGTAGTGGCCGGCAACAAGCAGAAGTATCTTGATTTGTTCAAGCGAAACTTGGAGATTTGCGCGGACATCGGCAGCGCGAGTATCAGAGTGGATTCGATCGCGGCGCCGGGTTCGATCGAGGACAAAGATTACCGGCCGGCCTTTGAGCGGCTGGCGGACGTGTGGCATGACGCCGCGGCTATCGCACAGCAGGGTGGAATGAAGCTGGTTTGGGAATTCGAGCCAGGCTTTGCCTTCAACAAGCCGTCCGAGGTGCTCACGATGTATCAGGAAGTAGGGCATCCCAATTTCATGATCCTGTTCGACACCTCGCACGCGTACATGTGCGGCGTAGTAGGAGCCCGGCAGCACGGGGCCAAGGACATTCTGATCGGCGGAGTGGAGGAATTTCTGGCCAAACTCAAAGGCCGCATCGGCGCCATCCATCTGATCGATTCCGACGGCACGCTGCACGGCGATGAAACCAGCACGCACCGGCCCTTTGGCGAAGGATTCATAGACTTCACGGCCCTGGCGCCGAAGCTGCTCGACGTTCCGAACATCCAGTGGTGGTGCATTGACATGTGCTTCTGGGCGGGATCCTGGGAGCTGGTGGAGCCCAGCCTCAAGTTTGTGCGCAACCTGCTCAGTACCCGCGCCGTGGTTGGATGACGCGGCGCAGTTTCTTTCAGGTCTCGGCGGGTGGCGCCATCACGTTGCCTCAGTTCGAGCCGCGCAGCATGCTGCACGTGGCGGAGCATCCAACCGCGCGCGCAAAATTTCCAGTCATCGACGTGCATACGCACCTGTTCGGTTTGGGGCGCAAGGTGGCGGCTGAATCGAGCCAGGAACGCGCCGAGCTGCAGCAGATCGCCCAATGGATGGACGAATGCAATCTCGCGACGCTGATCAATCTCACCGGCGGTAATTCCGAAACCATTCCCGGCATCCGCAAGGCCGTGGCGCAGTTCGGAAACCGCTTTGTCACAGGGGCCGAGCCGACCTGGTCGCGCGCCAACGAGTCGGGTTACGCCCAATGGCAGGCCGGCGAGCTGGCTAAGTGTAAACGCGAAGGCGCGATCAGCCTGAAGGTTTTGAAGACTCTGGGGCTTTACTTGCGCGAGAAGGGCAAGCTGGTGAAGATTGACGATTCGCGCTTCGATCCCATGTGGGAGGCCGCCGGGGCTCTGGATCTGCCGGTCGAGATCCATACGGGCGATCCGGGCGCTTTTTTCACGCCGATCGACCGTTTCAACGAACGGTATGAGGAGCTACAGAGGCACCCCGAGTGGTCGTTCTACGGCCGCGATTTTCCGTCCCGGCATGAGCTGCACGAAGCTCGAAACCGCGTCGTCGCGCGGCACCCGAAGACCAAATTCGTTTTTCTGCACGTAGGCAATGACGCCGAAGATCTGGGTGAGGTGGGCCAATGGCTGGACCGCTACTCAAACTTGAACGTGGAGATCGGGGCGCGCCTGGGCGAACTCGGAAGGCAGCCGCGTACATCGCGCAAATTTTTCGAGCGTCACCAGGACCGGATCATGTTCGGAACTGACGCCACGCCGAACGCGGGCAAAGAATATCCGCAGCAGGATCTGAAGCCCGCCATGTACCGATGCTATTTCCGATTCCTAGAGACCGAAGACGAATATTTTGATTATGCGCCGTCGGACGTGCCGCCACAGGGGCGCTGGAAGATCTACGGAATCGCGTTGCCGGATTCGATTCTGAAGAAGGTGTATCACAATAACGCCGCGCGCGTGTTCAAGCTGAAAGCGGTATGAGGTTCTTTTGAAAACGAATGTGCACCGGCGGACATTTCTGGCGATGGCCGGTTTCGGCGGCGCGGTAGCCTGTAATCAAAGCAGAAGCGGTCATGATGCGGCGGCGAAGATTTCGTCTGGTGGCGGGAGCAAACAGATGCCTGTGACGTTGGTGGAATTCGATGATTCTGGCGAGAGAAAAGGCACTATTGTGGCCGAAAAAGTAGTCAAGAGCGATTCCGAGTGGAAGCAGCAACTGAGCGCCGCGCAGTTTGCGGTCACCCGGAAGAAGGGCACAGAGCCGGCGTTCTCGGGCCAATATTACAAGCTGCACGACAAGGGCATCTATCGCTGCATCTGCTGCGGGAATGCCCTATTCAGCTCAGATACCAAGTTCGAATCGGGAACCGGATGGCCCAGCTTTTGGGCTCCCATCGCGGAAGAAAATGTGCTCACGGAAACAGACCAGAGCTTTGGGATGGAACGCAGCGAAGTGCTGTGCCGGAAATGCAGCGCGCATCTAGGACACGTTTTCGATGACGGCCCCGCGCCCACGCATCTGCGCTACTGCATGAATTCGCTGTCGCTGGATTTCAAGAAGACTGGCTGAGCGCGCCCGGCTGCGAGGTAAGAATTCACGGAATCGACGAGGAGCTTTAGCGCCACTCTTTGCGCATCCGGCGCTGGTACGCCGGCCCATTACCATAACGCCAGTTGCCCCTTGTACGCTTCAGCGACTGGTCGAAGGCCGCTTCTTCTTTCCCCTGCATCCGGAGATTGTCTGACGGACAATTTCAGACATCGGCATGCCCGTCTCCGCGGATTTCTTGTCCAGCCAGGATTTATCTTTCTTGTCAAGGCTGATAGTGATGTGGGTCATCGAGACTACTGATATCACTCAACCTTTATCGCCACACTCGCCTCGACCGTATCCCAGGCCATCTTAAGCAATGCTCCGCCCGAACCTTCCGGCGTCAACGTGATGGTGAACTGCTCGACCGGCGAGCCTGTCTTCGACACCGTCATGTCGGTGCGCCCCAGGTCTTCAGCCACATTGTATTTAAACGCGCCCCACTGCTTGGCGTTCTTGCTGACCACTAGCGTCCATTTGTCCGCATTGGGAATGGTGAAAATCCCGTACGTTCCTTTTGGAACACGAAGACCGTTGATGTCGAGATCGGCGTCTGTTTCAAGCGTTGAGGCCTCATCTGCGCCAGTGCGCCAAACCTTGCCGTATGGTTCATGGTCGCCGATCATCTTGCGGCCGTGAAGATAAGGGCGGCCGTAGGTGATCGTGATCTTGTGGCCGTTGACTGTGATTGAGGTGGATACATGCGGGCTCTTGCGCGGCGCTTGCGCCCGTGCCGCTCCTGCACCGACGAGCAACGCGAGCACACCTGTCGTGAATAGAAACGTAACTTTTCGCATGCTCTTATTCTAGACTTCCTAACGCCGGATGGTGGGCCGCTGAAGTTAACTGTACGAAAGCAAGCACGCGAACGTTTGACACTCCAGCCTCCGTTGGGAAAACGTAAGGGTTGACCCTCCAACACCCACCTATTCACAGAGGTTACATGCGTTCACTCGAGATAGTTGTTACGTCGCTGTTGTCCGCGGCGGTGCTCTGCGTGCAGTCAGCGCCCGTCAATCCGAAATCAGGCGCCGCCAAGAAGCAAACCGCGAAGGCGCCGGCACATCGTTTACCGCTGCCCACGCCCGCTGCCGGCGCAAAAGCAGAACCGGCGACGAAGAACACGCCGGGGTTCGACATCACGGCACTTGATACGAACGCAAATCCGTGCGCGGATTTCTTTCAGTACGCCTGTGGCAACTGGCTGGCGCGAAATCCCATTCCACCGGACCGCTCCACCTGGAGCAGGTTCTATGAACTCGAGGAACGCAATCGCCAGCTCGGGCATGACCGTTGGAAGCTGGAGAACAACGGCTGGAACGATCTCACTCAGAACTGGGCGCTCCAGCATGACTTTCTCCACGCCTGCAAGCACCGTCCCAAAATCGTGTGGCCTTCCGGGGAGCGGCAGTTGGCGCCCCACCGGGGCCTGGCCGCGGTCACGCTCATTCTCTGCCTGGCTTTCGCGCTGAGTTCCGCTTTCATCCTGCTGCATTCCAAGATTTTTCGGCGCTACGGCCTGAGCTATCTGGAAGTCGCGCGCCAACTTTACCGCTCCTTGTGGAAAGACCCACCCCGCATCCGCGCTCCTGCCTGACCACCCTCACTGCTTTCTCGCCACCTCCGAGTTCCCTTTTGCGCTGCCGTCCCGGCGGACTCGTCACCGTGTCTCTGCCGCGTCCTGCCCGGCTTCTTCGCCCGCCTCCGCCTCCCGAAAACCGCCTTGCGAATCTGCTCCTCGCGGACCGATCCCACCCAACGCACCGTTTTCAGCGACTTGGCCGGGGCTATGCGAAGTTCTTGATGGGGTAGTTGGCAACATGCCGGAGTTTCAGAAGGTAAGGTATTCGGGTGTAGCGCCGGTCAGCCGACGGTGCGACGGCCCCAGTGCCGGGTCTGGTAACATTAGGCTGCTCCCTCTCGGTCGCGGTTCCGAGCACTTCTCTTGGCTTACTCGTTGCGCAACACTTCGAGCGGCTTCTGGCCCAGAATGCGGAAGCTGGCCATCCAGCCGGCGGCGTTGGCCACCAACGCGGTGAGAACTATGCAGATCACGTTGGGCAAAAGGTCGATGTGAAATTCCGCGTCCAGCCAGCGTTTCAGCAGCAGCGCGGAGAATGCAGAGGCGAGCAGGCTACCCATCAGTCCGGCCACCGCGCCCAGCACCAGAAATTCCACCGAAAAGATCCCCGCCACTCTCCGGCGTGTGGCGCCCAGCGTTTTCAGGATGACCACTTCACGAATGCGCCGGAAACGCGTCCCCGCCACGCTCGATGCTAGTATCACAATGCCCGCCAGGATCGCGAAGGCCGAAATGAACCGCACCACCAGCGCAATTTGATCCACCACTTGTTGCACGATGACCAGCACATCGGCCACGTTCACCACCGTCACAGTGGGAAATTTCTCATAGACGTCGCGCTGCAGCGTGGCGACGGCGCGGGGTTGAACACGCACGCTGCCGTAGTAAATGATGGGCAGGCCATCGAGGGTGCCGGCATTGAAGATAAATTCGATGCGGCCGTTCATGTGGATGGAATCGATGCGATGGACCGCCGCTACTCGAGCCAGAATGCGGCGTCCGGCGGCCTCCCACTCCATACGCGAGCCCGGATGCACGCGCAGAATCTGCGCAGCCTCCTCGGAGACTGCCACCACGGTCTCCGGACGCGGAGTTTTGGCATTCCACCAAGCGCCCTGAACGATCTCCGCGTATTTCGGCTTTTCGCTGGCCGAGGTGACGCCGCGCGCACGCAGAAAACGCCGCGCCCAACCTTTGAGCGCCTTGGATTCAATGGACACGCCATCAATGCTGACCAGCTTCGCGGCCACGGTGCCGATCACGTCGGGCGGCCCTTCAATCCCGCGCTGCTCTTTGATCACCTGGACTACCGCGTCGCGCTCTTTGCCGGTGATGTCCAGCAGAAACACGTTGGGCATGCCGGGGGGCGCGCTCTTCACCATTTCGGCCATCATGCCGCGCTGCACCAGAAATATGGTGAGCGTGAACATGACGCCGATTCCTAGTGCGACCAGCGCCGCTTGTGCATGATTGCCCGGACGGTAGAGATTGGCTACACCGTGGCGCAGCGTGCCCGGCAACTTCCATCGGGACTGGCGCACGAAGCGATGCACGCCGCTGAGCAGCAGCCAGGAGATGGCTGAGAGCACAACCAGGCTCACCACGAGCGCGCCCACGAAGACAGCTCCAGTCCGGATGGATTCGCGCAGAGTTCCGATCTGCAGCCCGCCGGCGATCATTCCGATGCCGCAGAGTATGACAGCGCCGGAGAGAATTGACGGGCGTGAGTCGCGCAGACGTTGCCGCCAGCGCGGTTTGACTTCGTCCATTTCACGGCGGAAAATCGCCCCGGGACGGATGCGGCGGATGCTAAGTAGCGGAGGCACCGTGAACAGCAGCGTGGTCAGCAACGCGATCGCCAGGCCCTGCACGGCAGAAGCCGCGTCCCAGTGACGTTCGGGTCGAAGCTGGAAGTAACGCGCAATCAACGGCGGAAACGCAGCCTGCACTGCCACCCCGAACCCGATTCCCACGACGCCTCCGGCAAGACCGAGGCCAAGCGTCTGTAGCAGATAAATCTGGATCACTTCGCGCGTGCGCGCGCCGATGCACTTCATGATGGCGATGGAATCCATACGCTGCTCGAGATGCGCACGCATGGCCGTGGCTACGCCCAGCGCGCCGATGATCAAGGCGATCAAGCTCACCAGGCTCAGGAAAGTGCTGGAACGGTTCAGGCCCTGTGTGATCACCGGATGTGTCTCGCGAAAATCGGCGATCATAGAGTCGGGGAACGCCTTCTGCAGTGTGACGCGGACCTCTTGGATGCCCGGCGCACCAGGGTTCAGGCGGAACAGGAAACGCTCGGAGGCGCGGCTGCCGGTAGTAATCAGGCCGGTTCGCTCGAGGCCCTCACGGCTGATCATCACGCGCGGCCCGACGTTTAAGCTGCCTGACATACGGTCGGGTTCTGAAGTCACCACCCCGACGATGCGGAAATCCTGGCCGCCCAGCCGCACGCTGTCGCCGACTTTCACTTTCAGCCGCAGCAGAAGGTCATCCGAAGCCGCCACGGCATCCGGGCTCAATACGGAGCGGATGGCGCCCGGCGGATCCAATTTCACCGCCCCATAATACGGATACACCTGGGGATCGACGGCCTTGACCGAGACCAGCAACGGATTGGCGACGGCGCGCGAGGAGACCATCGAGAGCGTCTCGGTGATCCAGGTGCGCTCGACTCCGCGCTTTTCGAGTGTCTGCATGACCGATGTTTGAGCCTCGGTTGGGAGCGCAAACACTCGCAGGGAAAGGTCGGCCGCCATCAAAGTTCGCGCTTGGCGCAGCAGCAGATCGTGGAACGCGCGGCTGAACCCGCGGACCCCGGCGAGCGAACCAACGCCAATGGCCACGGCCAGGATGACGAAAAGGAACTTGGCCGACGACGCGCGGGCCTCGCGCCAGGCTATTTTGAAAGCTGTGGTCCAGGACAACCGATGCAGGCCGCTGCTTGCGTTATTCATCGCTCACAATCAAGCCGTCGTGCAAAGTGATGCGACGGTCGGCCTGCTCCGAAAGTTGCGGATCGTGGGTCACCAGCACAAGAGTAGTCTGCTCGCGACGGTTCAAAGTAATGAGCAGTTCCAGAATGTGTTGACCATTGGCGCTGTCGAGATTTCCCGTGGGCTCGTCGGCCAGCAGTATGGGCGGCTTGACCGCGAATGCCCGCGCCAGCGCCACGCGTTGTTGCTCACCACCAGAAAGCTGCACCGGATAATGATCTCCACGGTCAGCCAGGCCCACGCTCTCCAGCAACTCTCGTGCGCGTCCGGCGGCAGCGCCCGAGTTTCCGGAAAGTTCGAGAGGTAGCAGCACGTTTTCCTCGGCCGTCAGCGTAGGAATCAAGTGATAGGACTGGAAAACAAAGCCGATTTTGCGGCCGCGTATGAGAGCCATTTCGTCTTCCTCGAGGCCGGTGATATCCTCGCCGTCCAGCACGATGCGGCCCGAGGTGGGACTGTCGAGGCCGGCCAACAGACCGAGAAGCGTGCTCTTGCCGCTGCCTGACGGGCCCATGATGGCCGCGAACTGAGCGCGCGGAATTTCAAGGTCGATGCCCTTCAAGATGTCCACACGATGTGTGGGCGTGATGATGGTCTTGGTGAGGCCACGAACCTGAATCATGGCGCGCTGAATCGAATCCTCGTGGTCCAATTTTTTATTATGGCATCGGGTGGAGAGTGTCCACCTGCGGCGGCCGACGAGGATAGTGGGCTACGATGACGGCAGGACAGTGGCAGACAACTGAACCTCTGAACCGTGACCGCCCAGGGAGCGGACTCGTTCGTCGGGCAACCTGGCCAGCGGGAAGGCACACGATTGATGAAATTGATTTACGGACTCTCGATATTGCTCCTGCTCGCGGGCTGTGGCCGTGATCAACCGAAAAACACGGTGGATGAGCGTAGAGCGCCCCAAGCGGTCGCCCAGCCGGTTCCAACTCGCGCGGAGGCCGACCACAGGCCGGTGATCGGGGCATTCGGCGACAGTCTCTCGGCGGGATTTGGAGTGGATCCCGGCTACAGTTATCCGGATTACTTGCAGAAGGAAATTGACCGCCGCGGCTACCAGTATCGCGTCGTCAATGCGGGGATCAGCGGGGACACCACGACTGATGGACTGGAACGTATACAGACGGTAATGGCGCTGAAACCGGTGATTGTAATCCTCGAATTCGGCGGCAACGACGGGTTGCGGGGCGTGCCGGTCGAGAGCTCGCGAGCCAATCTCGAACAGATGGTTCTGGTGCTACAGAAGGCCGGCGTCCAGATCGTGCTGGCCGGCATGACACTGCCACCGAATTACGGCCCGGAGTACATTCGCGCGTTCCAGGCGATTTATGAGGATCTGGCCAAGAAATACAAGCTGCCGCTGATTCCATTTCTTTTGGAAGGCGTGGGGGGCCATGCCGGCCTGATGCAGCGCGACGGCATACATCCCAATGCCGAGGGCAGCCGTATCGTGGTCGGAAACGTAATGCGGGTGCTGGAACCGCTGCTGTTGAAAAAGTAGATTTCACTCCGAACTCATTGGCAACACGTTGCGTTATGAATGGATGCATATGGACTACCTTACCTATTGCAGGATTTTCGGCTCGCATTCCGGCGTTTGCGCAAAAGCCCTGGCTTTGCGGCGGCGATCATCACGCTGGCGCTCGGTATCGGGGCCAATACCACGACGTTCAGCGCCATCAATGCGCTGATTCTGCGCCCGCTGCCCGTGGAGCGGCCCCGGGAGCCAGCACCTGGAAATAATTCCCGGTCGCCTCGTACCCCCAGGCGTGTGCGTTGTTGCCGTCCTGGGTCCAGGCTACCGGAGCGATCCTGTATCCCACAAGCCCGGATAGAGTCCGGGTTCGATCGCGAAAGTCCTTGTAGCTGGGATAGGATTGGGTCGGCCCGGTTCGGCTGTTCAAGTAGACCAGACTGGGCATTAAGGCGGTTCTGGGGCGAACCTTCACGCCTGCTGAAGATGAGAAACCCGGCGCGTATCCGGTGGTGGTCATCAGTTATTCGACCTGAGTTATTCGACCTGGCAGCGCCGTTTCGCCCGGGATCTCGGAGTGGTGGGAAAGACCGTCAAGATCAACGTTCTGGCTTACACCATCCTGGGAGTGACGCCGCGTGATTTTTCCGGCACCGAAACCGCCGGTTGGGCCAATTCGCTGCCATTGGGACTGGATCAATCGACCACCCAAGTCTACGCCGAAGGAGAACCCATTCCCAAGCCATCAGATGTGCCGAGCGCCAATTACTACATGGTCAGCCCCGGTTATTTCGGGACCATGCGGACACGGCTGCAACGTGGCCGTGATTTCGACCAGCGCGACCATAAGAGTTCAAAGCCGGTGGCTATTGTGAATCGCGCTTTCGCGGCACAAATATTTCCAAACGCGGAGGCTGTAGGAAGGCGATTTCGGGAGGGGGCTCATGGAGACTGGGTCGAGATCGTCGGAATTGTCGAGGGCGGGAAATATGTTTCGTTAAGCGACGGCCCAAGGCCCGTGGTGTTTTGGCCCGCCGTGCAGGCTTATAACTCAACCACCACAGTGGTGGCGCGTTCGGTGTTGCCGGCCGAGCGTGTGGTCCGGATGATCGAGCAGGTGGTTCATGAGATGGACCCCGGAATGCCGTTTTTCCAGGCCGGCAGTCTGGATGACCATTTGCGGCTTCCGCTGATGCCGGCGCGCATCGCAGCATCGATGCTGGGAGCTTTTGGCGGACTCGCCATGGTACTGGCTGCCACGGGAGTGTACGGCGTGATTGCCTACGCGGTCGCGAGACGCAAAAGGGAAATCGGCATTCGTGTCGCCATTGGAGCACCCAGAAGCCACATCATGAAACTGGTGGTCCGCCGCACCATCGTGTTGCTCGGGGCCGGCGCCGCTTTGGGAGCCGTGTGCGCACTGGGGGTTGGGGAATTATTTTCTCCAGTTCTCTATGGGGTCAGTCCCAAGGACCCCGCCACCTTTGCGCTCGGGATTTTGCTGATTACTTTGATTGCGCTTGCTGCGTGCTGGCTTCCGGCGCGGCGTGCGATGTCCATTGAGCCTTCATCGGCCTTGCGCGAAGAATAAGCATTGGCCTTTCAACTGCATGGGCTGGGGAAAGCTAACTTTAGGCCACCGCGCCTGTTTGCTTGAATTTACATCCCCTTGGTTGTGTTTTCGTCTCCAGTTGCGTAGAATCCCCAAGCTGGTGGTAGTCATGATAGATTGGGTTACCAATACGCAGGAGAACCCCTAATGAAGGCATTGTCAGTAGTCCTGCTCTTTTCACTCATTACAGTCCTGAACGCGAGCGATGTTGTGGATCGCGCACATCGCCTGGAATTGTCTGGTGATGTACAAGGCGCGCGCGTTGCTTTAGCCGCAGGGGTCCAGAGCGCGCCCGGGGATATAGACGCGCTTACTGAGTACGCGAGTTTTCTCAACCGCTACGGAGATCCGGATTGCCGGCGCACAAACGCCAGGCTGCTGGAGGCGGTCGAAAAATCGGGCGATCGCGACCAAATTGTTCGCGTAGCACGCCAACTGGTGGTGCTCGACCTGGAAGCCGGTGATCGCGACGCCGCGCTGAAACACCTGGACGCCTATCGCGCCGCTGGAGGAAAAGATTGGGCCGAATTTTCGGGCTGGAAGACCGCCGAAAAAACATCTGAAGCTCAGCAGTTTATTCAAATTCCCGGACCGATGCGCTCCTTTGGCCGCATGGCCGCGATCTCGAGCGACACCAATCCGGATGACATTCTGCCGGCACTCGCCCGCAATGTGGTGACCAACGGTTACCAGGCGTCGCACAGCAATGAGGCTCTGGAACAGACCGAGTTCCTGAAGCTGGTTCACCGCTATCTGTCTCAGGCGCGGGAACTCGAAAAACTGGCCGGGACCGAAAAAATAATCCGCATTGAGACGTGTGACTCGGCCAACGCCGGCGAGCTGTTGCGCATCATCGGTTATCGCATGCGCGGCGGCTGCGGCAGTGAGGTTGTTCTCGAAACGGTGAACGCCACGCGCGCATTCCTGACCACGGACTCAGGCTTTCCGCTGGCCGAACTGGAACAGGCGTTGCGCACCAATCGCCCCTTCGTTTACGATTACCATCCCGCGGCGGTGCCGATTCTGTACGGCGCCGACTACTGGCTTTCGGCGAAGGAAAAGGAAACCGGGGATTTCCTGGACAGCTTCCTGGGCGATCCCTCCTTGTGCCGCCTGTATCTGGGGATGTCCAAGCTCGACCGGCAAACGGCGGATGAGTTGCGCAAGGCCATCGCCGTGCAGCGGCTTAAGGCCTACGCTCACGTGCTTGATTTCTTCGGCGGCATGTTCGAGATCCGGAACGGGAAGGCTGTGGCGCCGGGCGGGGCGCGAACCGAGGCCATGTGGACGGAGTTGACCGGTGCTCCGCCGGACCAGGGCGCCGCATTTTTCGACAAATTGATTGCCAAGGATGATGGTTGGCTGGCCAGTTTCTTCGATGCGCTTTTACGCATTAACGGGCCGGTGAAAGCGTATCTGACTGACCCGGTTCGAATGAAGCGTTTCTACATGGCCATCCGCGGACGCGTCACCAGCCCGGGTCCTGCCCGTCCCGTGTTTCGCTCGAACGCGGACATGATGTTGCTCACCACCCGCCTGCGAGTTGATGCCAACGGATACCCCATCATTCCCGGCAACCTGGAAGTCTGGAGAAATCTGTTCATCACTCATCCGCACGGAAAGTACGATGGAAAATTGACCAAGGCGGCCTCCGGGTGGAAGGAACCTGACGATGTCATCGAGGCATTATTCGGCCTCTGCCGCAAAGCCGTCGAAAATGAGCCACTTAAGATTTTCATGGCCTTGAGTGATCTGGACCGTCACAGAACCAAGCCGCTCGAACCCGACACGGTGGAGCGCCTGGCGCACGATTACCACGTTTACGGCAATCAGTACGCCGTTTTCAATGATTCGCCGTCGCTGAGCGACAGCACCATCATTAGCTTTCTCGACATAGCCGAGAGTTCCAGCAAGATCAAGGATCCGCTTCTGAGGGCGGAGACGGCGGGCACGCTCCAGGCGCTGGTCGGATTGTGGCAGATCTTCAGCCGCCAGGGCAGCATCCCGGACGGCGCAGCCGACGCCACGCTAGCCGGAATCATTGCGCCATTCGCGCAGATCCGGCATGACCCCGAACTATTCGATGCCGGCCGAAACGGCGTGCGGCTGTTACTGAAGGCCACAGGGTCGCCGGACAGCGCCACTCCGCAGCAGCGGCTGCTCGATCTTCTGGCTGGATCCGCAAACGCCTCAGACACCGATGCGCATGCCCAGGTGGTTCAGGAGATGAGCCATATTCTTGAAGCGCAGAGGATCATCTCCATCGACGCGCTGTTCCAACTGGATGATCATCTGCAAAGCCTTTCCAAGGGCGGCAAGCTCGATACGGCGCTGGTAAGCCGCTTGGCTGCGCGTGTTTCTGAAATCCAGCTTCCTAAGGCTTCGCTGACATCGGTCGAGAAGAATGCATTTGCGTTCGGGTACTGGACCGAGAAGCACGTGGATGCCGAGCGCAAGCTGAATCTGCGAGCGTCCATTGAACGAATTTCGTCGGATGCCGAGAAGCTGAAGGAGTTGCGGGGCGCGTTGGCGCCATTCCTGCGCGATACGCTGGTGTCGTACAACTATATCCACTACGCGCCGCCAGGGGCGCAAGTGCTGTTCACGAACCCGCTATTTGTCAGGGCGCATGATTTCATTGGCGTCCAAGGCGCCAATCACACGTGGCGATCGGCCGAGGTGTTCGGGACTGGTTGGCCATCGAATGGCGGCGGACGTCTGGTGGGCTCGCTGGCCGGCCTGCCTTATGCGTTGGCCGAAGCGGAGCAGAACTTTCTGGTGCCGAGCCAGACACAAGCTCTGATTTGGGCCGATCTGGTGCCGCAGTTAATCCTGAGCGCGAAGATTCCACGCTGGTGGAATGTGACACCGGCCCAAGTCCACTGGGTGGGAGTCAATCTGCGCTACGGTAAGATCCTGCTGGCGGAATCGGCTGTGGATCCCGCGTTGCGCGTCCGGGTGTTGGAGCTATTGTCTCTGCATGCTGTGCCGTCGCGTGTAAGGCAGATCGATCGCTTGCTGGCGGACGGGGAGGTGAAGACCGCTCTCGACCGTGTGACGCCTCACGAACTATTCGCGCTGGCATCTGAAATGTCGCGGCATGACGAGCGCGCCGGCGGACCGCTGCTCTCCGATATCCAGAGCTTGCGCCGGGCGCATGCCACCGACGTGAGCACCCAGGCCATTTCCAGCGCGTTCGGCACTCCCAAGCCGACTCTGACCAATTCGTATCGTCCAGAGTTGCTCGGGCTGCGAACATTTCCCACGTTGATGGGCTATTCCAGCCGCATTCTGGCGGAAAGCTGGGAATCGAATACACTGTATTGGGTCGGTCTGGCCGACGAGCTACATGCTTCGCCGGCAATGCTCAACGTGTTGATTCCCGAGTGGACCCAGAAAGTAGTGGAACGTATTTTCGCATCGCACTTGGAAGACTGGCCCGCCCTTCTACGATCGTTGCGAATCGTTGGAGACGATGTGCGCGCCAGGGCGCGGACGCAGACTTCAGGTGAACAGAAAGCATCTTTGCGGTAATCTTCAGGAGAGTCAGCCGTGAGGTTTCGATCCAGATCGCTGATTGTTTTTATCGCCGTTTTACTTGTCTCTTGCGCTCTCTTGGTTTGGGCGCAGGAAACGAAGACACCCGTTTTTCGTACCAAGGTTGACCTGGTGGTGCTGACCTTTACTGTCACCGACAGCAAGGGCCGTTACGTCAACGGCCTGAAACCCGGCGACTTTCGCATCCTGGAAGACGGGATTGTGGAGAAGATTTCCACTTTTGCCGATGGAAATAAACCTGCCGTTCAAGTGAATGACGACGGCACCGTGCGGCCGCTCATCGGGTCGGCGGGGGACTCCAAACCGGGAATCGATCCACGGTCGGACGCGTTTGTCGGCACCAACGTCTTTGTTCTGTTCGATACCAGTAATTTCATGTATCGCGGGTTCGTTTACGCGGAGGATGCCATTGCTGATTTTGTGCGCGGACTCGACCGCGCCGATTCTGTGGCCATGTATTCTTTCAGCCGGAATCTTTCTCGCGCCGCGCAGCTCTCACGCGACCGTGGTGAGGCCATCGTGGGCCTGCGCAAAGTAGTTGCGGGCGACGATACGGCTCTCTATAACGCGCTGCTGCTGACGCTGCGGGATGCCGCCAAGGTGCCGGGACGCAAAGTGGTCATTGTGTTCTCGAATGGCCCCGACAACGCCAGCATGGTGGCGCCGGACGACGTGCGCGCAGTGGCCGAAGACGAAGGCATTCCCATTTACGTGATCTCGACCAACGAGGTCAACAAGGACCCGATCTCGAGCAGCGTCTTTCGCCGCATCACCACGCGCACCGGCGGCAAAGCCTATTGGGCCAAGACCTGGCAAAAGCAGGTGGAGGCGTTCGAATCGATTCGTGAGGATCTGGGCAACAGCTACACTGTCACCTACTACCCGGCGAACAATCCGAATGAGGGATTTCGGAAGATTTCGGTCGAGATCGTGTCCGATGTAGGCAAGAAGTACCGCGTACGCTCCCGCCCGGGTTATAGACCGAGAACGTAAGCTAAACCCAGCAGCGCGAAGTTCGGCAGCTATTTCGCCATGGAACCGCCGGCGGCTCCCACAGCGCCCGCGCGTACGGATTCACCGCTCTAAGGGGAAGTTAAGAAATAATATGGATGAATCGCTGCAGGGATCACGCGCGTTGGCGAGGTGAGATTGTGTAGTTCCATGCTGGATGAACTTTGTGGCGTCGGAGCTGTATCTCGCCTCACCCGGCCTTCGCCGGGGTTCACCAGCTTGGCGCCGCTTCCCAACTCCTCGACTGCTTTGGTAATCGTCGTGAGCCCCGTCAACGCTGCCAAGCGACTAATGCCGCCCCGCCCCAAATCCAACGCCTTAACTGCGGCGAACAGCCTCGCCTGAAACTCATTCAAGGTGCGAAACACCTTCAGCCATCGTCTTTCAGTCCCCGAATCGAGACCGCCCTTGCGTGGACCTGATCATCCACCCTAAAATACGCTCGCCTCAAACAATTGTCCAGCTTATTGTTTGACTCCGACTAAGACCCGATAAATTGACGCCAGTTCCCACCTGTACAGCAATTCAAACGAAGGTTCCTGCGCCAGAATGCGGCGTACTTCGGCGCGCTCGCCTTGCGGCAGGTCCCGGTGGAAATCTCCGGCGGTGAGGAACAGGTACCCCAGGCGCTGGTCTCGCGCGAACGGAGCCATCGAGCGGAAAGGCCGCAGAATCGCCTCGCGGTCTTCGCGATAGAAAGGCATTGGCGCCACCGGTATGCTGCAGGCCATCCGGCCGGTGTACACGGGGTCGTCCTAGGCGTAGAAGTTCCCTGCAGGGATGTAATGCGCGATCCAGTCAAACGCCATGCGATCAGTCTTGAGGAGCGTGCGGTGCGCTCGATGATTCCTGGCAAACCCAAAAAATTCGCTGCACCGTTCATTGCCAGTCCAAAACAAGCCAAGGCCGCGAGGCCCCCGGCCATCGCCACTCCCGCCACTCGGTTTGCCAACCCCAGCGGCCCCAAGCGAGCGAGTTCGCACCCGAGCCCGGCCAGCACCAGTGGGAATACGGGGAGCAAGAAGCGCTCATTCGGCGGATAGTGCCACACCAACAAAATTAAATTGCGACGTACGCGGCGGCGAACTCGTGGTAGGGCGTAACGCCCCGTTGTTTGGCCAAGCGTACCGTGCCGGCAATCGCCGCGATCGCAAGAAACCGCGAAAGAAAGATCCCCCAGGCTGTTTTTCCCAGATCGAAGATCATGAGTCCCGCGATCCCTGTGAACACTCCGTCGAGGTTTTTCCAGAACACCAGCGGCAGGTCGCGCCAGCCCACGTTATAGATCTGGTAACCGAGGTAGTTTGTGTAGTAGAGCGATACGACGTCCTGCGAATGAGTCATGTGGCCGTGTGACCACCCGGTCCACCACGCCACCGCCGGCAGCATGATCACAACGAATGATGCCGCCGCCGCAGGACCAGCCACAACGGGGCGGTCACGATCAACGGCAGGGCAGCGGCTTTCGTGAGATACGCGAGCACCGCGAGAATGCCGGCCGCGCATGCCCACCGAGTATCGTTATCGCCACCGGCCCGCTCGGTCGAGAACAGCGCAGCCAGCAGCAACGACGAAAACATCAGCTCGCTCATCAAAGTAGTACTCAGAAAGACTACCCAAGGGCTTAATGCCAGCACTGCGCAAAGCGATACGGCCCCGAATTTCGAAACCGGCGCGGCTAAACCATCGCCAGGCCAGCGCCAGGAAAATGGGCAGCCACACCCAGGCGAACACGGTTGCGAGCTGAAGATTTTCCGGGAACCGTGGATCAAGCTTCCAGATAAGTGAAAGAGCTAAGGCGAAAAGCGGAGGATACTTGGTCTCGAAGGGCTGTTGCGGCAAGCTCAAGATCCGATAACCATGGCCTTGGGCCAGAGATTTGGCCGCCGCCCAGTAAATGCTATCGTCATGGAGATGGCCCAGATGCGGCATATCACGTGCTATATAGCCATGCCAGATGAGCCGCGGGAATCAGCAATGCCGCCAGGATCGCGGCGGCCAGTGCTCTCTGTGCCATACGAATTTATCGCCCGTACGCCGCAACCTCAGCATGAGGCGCAGACCTGAGATGGAGCAATCGTGAGCGGTGCCGATCATGCCGCAAACCCCTCATGAAACTGACTTTTTGGGGAGCGGCTCAGACCGTCACCGGCTCCATGGACCATCTCGAGGCAGATGGAAAACGGTATTTGCTGGATTGCGGAATGTATCAGGGACGCCGCAAAGAAGCCGAGCAGCGCAACCACAACTTTCCGTTCGATCCGCGCTTGATTGAGGCCGTAAATTCGCATGCGCACGTCGATCACAGCGGCAATCTGCCCCTGCTCGTGAAGAATGGTTTCTCCGGACCCCGGCGACCATCGACTTGTGCCACCCCATGCTGCTCGACACGGCGCACATTCAGGAGAAGGACATTGAGTTTCTCAATAAGCGGCGGCACTACCGCAACGAAGCCGCCATCGAGCCGCTATTTCAGCCGGTACCGTATTACAAGCCTAAACTGCTTACGGCGCCCGAGCTACGAGTGCTATGACGCCGGCCACATCCTGGGTTCTTCGACCATCCTGCTGCACTTTTAGATGACGGGCGCGGCGTGCGGCTGGCCTACTCGGGAGACGTGGGACGGCCCAACCTGCCGATCATCCGCGATCCCGACCCGATGCCGCCCGCCGACTATCTGATTATAGAGAGCACCTATGGTGGGCGTCTTCACGAAGCCGAAGGATCGGTCAAGGACAAGCTGGCTGCTATGATCAACGCAACGGCGCGCCGGGGAGGCAAAATCATCATGACGGCCTTTGCGGTGGGCCGCGTGCAACAACTGGTCGTGCTGCTGCACCAGCTCTCGAATGATGGCCGGGTGCCTAATATTTCGATCTTTGTGGACAGCCCGCTCGCGATGAACGTTACTAAAGTGTTTCGGCATCATCCGGAGTGTTTCGATGAAGAGACGCGCAAATACCTCACGGACGGCGACGATCCATTCGGTTTCAGGCGTCTGCAATACATCCGTGAAGCCGGTGAATCGAAAAAACTGAACCTCTGCACGGCCCTTGTGTCATCATTTCGCCCTCGGGTATGCGCGAGGCCGGCCGCATCCTGCATCATCTGCGCAACAACATCGAAGACGGGCGCAACACGGTCCTCATCACCGGATTTCAGGCAGAGAACACGCTGGGACGCAAACTGGCCGACAACTGGACCGAGGTCAGAATTTTTGGCGAACCGAAGCGGGTGCGCAGGTGGACAGTTTACAGGCCTGGAGCGGCCATGGGGACCAGAACGAACTGTTGGCCTGGATGGAGCCCATGACCACACAGCTCAAGAAAATCTTCCTGGTGCACGGCGAGCCAGAAGGTGCCGCGGCGCTTCAGAAAGCCATTCAGACGACATTCAAAATCGACACCGTCGTGCCAGCGTGGGGCGAGAGCGTAGAGCTTGAATAAAATTCCGTAACGGACCCCGGTGTTGATAAGATGCACAGTTTGACGCCATGAGCTTCCTCGAAGAATTGTTTTCCCTGAAAGGCAAAGTTGCGGTCGTGCTGGGAGGGACCAGTGGCATCGGACAGGCCATTGCGCGCGGGTTCGCCAAAGCCGGCGCCACCACCATCGCCAGCAGCCGTGAGCGCGCGAAAGTTGAAGCGCAGGCGGCGGAACTGGAATCACTGGGTTCGAAGACCCTGCGCATTGCGAGCGACGTTCAGGATCGCGAGAGTCTTGAAAGCTTGTGCAACGAAGTCCTACTGGCGTTCGGGCAGGTGGACATTCTGATGGTCACCTCGGGCACATTGAAGAAGGCTCCCACAGTCGAGCTTTCCGAGGAAGATTGGAACCGGGTGGTGGATATCAACCTCAACGGCACCTTCCGCGCCAACCAGATTTTCGGCCGGCAAATGATCAAGCAGCAGCGAGGCTCCATCATCAACACGGGCTCGCTCACCAGCTTCGTCAGCTTCAATGAGGTGGCGGTTTATGCGTCGAGCAAAGCCGGCGTGATTCTGCTCACGCGTTCACTGGCTGGTGAGTGGGCCCGGCACAACGTCAGGGTCAACGCCATTGCTCCCGGAGTGTTTCGCACGCCGCTGAATTCGAAGGTGATAGACCTTCCGGAGCGCGCGGCCGCCATTGCGGCGAGGACACCTATGGCCCGTGTTGGCCGCGTGGAAGAACTTGTGGGAGCGGCCATTTTTCTGGCTTCCGATGCAGCCTCTTTCGTGACCGGTGAAACCGTGGCCGTGGATGGCGGCTTTTTGGCCAAAGGCATCTAGACTTCATCTAGACTAGAACTCGGGGCCGCGATGCCTTACGGAGCCAGCCCTGGCGCTACATACGTGTAGAACACCACCAGCAGGCCGGTCAGCGACGCCAGCAGAATGCTGTGACGCAAAGTGAAGCGGAACAGGCGGCCCTCGTCATGTGAGTCCATGGCAGTGGCCGCGGACGCCACGGCGATGCTCTGCAGGCTGATCATTTTTCCCATCACGCCGCCCGCCGAGTTGGAGGAGGCCATCAAGACCGGATTCATGTGCAAAGTTCCGGCGGTAATGACCTGCAGGTTACCGAATAGCGCGTTCGATGCCGTATCGCTGCCAGTCAGGAAAACGCCCAGCCAGCCGAGCAGGGCACTGAAGAAGGGGAACAGTGCGCCGGTGGCAGCGAAGGCCAGCCCTAGCGTGGCTGTGGCCCCGGAGTAATTCATCAGAAACGCGAGCGCCAGCACTGACGCGATGGTCACCTCCGCAAGCAGAAGCTGCTTTACCGTGCTCCAGAACACGCGCAAGAATTGGCTCAGCGGCATTCGCAGCAGCAGCGCGGATAAGAGCGCCGCAAACAGACACGCCGTGCCGGGCGCCGAGAGCCAGTTAAACGTGTACATGGCGGCGTACGGGGCGGGCTTGAGCACCACCGGGGGCATGCGCCCGATCACATTGTGCAGTCCCGGCCAGGCGAAGGCTTGCGTGACCGTGTTCAACTTGAGCTGTACCGGTTTATAGCCCCAGAGCAGGACGAAAATCACCAGCAGGATATAAGGTCCCCAGGCCAGCAGGAGTTCACCCGTTTCGTGGCGCTGCGGCGCTACGTGAGCTGAACTATGTTCCTCGAGCTTGAAGCCCTGCTTTGGCGTCCACAGCTTGAAAAGCACCACCAGCGAGCCGATAGCTGCGAGCGAGGAGAGAATATCGGTGAGTTGCGGCCCGATGAAGTTGGACACCAGGAACTGAGTACCGGCGAATGCGACGCCGCAGAGCGCGGCCGCCGGCAGCACTCCACGCAAGGCTTTCCAGCCACCCATCACCAGTACCAGGTACGCCGGCACAATCAAGGAAACCGGAGCGCACACACGTCCTACGCCCGCGCTCAAACGATCCACCGGCAAACCAGTGATTCCGGCCAGCGTTACGATGGGCGTGGCGATCGAGCCGAAAGCTACCGGCGCGGTGTTCGCGAGCAGGCAGATCCCGGCGGCGTAGAACGGCGAAAATCCAAGGCCTGTGAGCATAGCGGCCGAGACAGCCACGGGCGTCCCGAATCCCGCCGCGCCTTCGATGAATGCGCCGAACGCAAAGGCGATGAGCAGGGCCTGTAATCTGCGGTCCTCGGTGAGGCTGCCGACGGAGTCTTTCACAACCTGAAATTTGCCGGTCTGCACCGTGATGTTGTACAGCAGGATCGCGGTGAAAACGACCCAGCCGATCGGAAAAAGGCCGAACGCCGCGCCGTATCCGATAGCGCTCGCGAGCGCGCCGACATGCATGCCGTAGGCGCCGAAAGCTACCGCCGCCGCCGCTGCCACCCCGGCCAGTGAGGCGATCCACGCCGGTTTGCGCCACAGGCCCAAGAGCAGAAGGAGCACGAAAACGGGAATCGCTGCGATAAGCGCGGAAAGCACCAGACTGCCGCCTGCTGGCGTGTAATTCTGTGGCCACATAGGGGTCTATCATAACCGCGAATGCCGCGAGGTGTCAGGTGCCGACGTAGGAAAAGTGGGGGGCTGAGGCGGCTGCGCTCAGTCATAATGCAGCGCAACTATTGGTTCGGTCTGTGCGGCGCGGCGTGCCGGTATGAATGCAGCGGCAAGTGCTGCTGCCACCAGCACACAAACCACGATGACCGCTGTTGCGGGATCTTGAGCCGACACCCCGAATAGCAGCGTGGAGATGAGGCGTGCGGCAGCTAGAGCCGCTGCGGCCCCCACGATCGTTCCCGCCGCAACGACAAGTAGCGATTCCCGAAGAATCATTCCCAGCACCTCGTGCCGCGTCGCGCCAAGTGCCATGCGGATGCCGATTTCCTGCGTGCGCTGCGCCACCGTGTAGCTCATAATGCCGTACAGGCCAATGGCAGCCATCAGGAGCGCCAGGACGCCAAAAAAGCCCCCCACAGTCGCCAGAAGGCGTTCACGTACTAGGGTGTCGTTTACCAGTTTGCTCTGTGTAGTGATCCGCTGAACGGCAAACTCCGGGTTGGCGGCTCTCACTTCGCGGCGAAGCGCTGGACTAAGTGTCGCCATGTCCGTGCGCGCACGCACCGCAATCGACATCTCCGGTTCTGGATGAGGCCATGTGTAGGGCAGATAGATCACTCGCTGGGCTGGTGCGCGAAGGTTTTCGTACTTGGTGTCCTTTGCTACGCCGATTACTTCAACCCACCTGGGAGGAATGTCCTCAAAATTGCTGCATCTCATTCCCAGTGGATTGTCATTGCCGAAGAAAGGGCGTGCCAGGGATTCGCTCACAATGGCGACCGGTGGCGCCGAGGGCTGGAAGTCGCGCGGCTCGGAGTCGCGGCCTTTCAGCAGTGGTGTTCCCATCGTATGGAAGAAATTCACCGAGGCGTGAAAGAAAATGCCACCGGTCAAATTCTTCATATCCGTCGGAATGCCCTGAAGCCGAAGAGCGCCATTCCCGTACGCTCCATTAAACACGCTGCCGGACGAAAGACCAACGGATTCGATGCCGGGAATGGTGGATATGCGGCGGCGTAATTCTTCCCAAGCCAGATGCAGCCGTTCACCTTTATCTTGGCCTCGGAACTGGACGTCCGCGATGATCACGTTGTCGCGATCAAACCCGATATCGAAAGTGGACAGCTTGATAAGCTAGAACAGGGCCTCTCTCTTTATGAAGAATTGGGCGATCAGTCGGGCATCGCGGCGTCTTTGAATGCTTTGGCGATATCGGCGCGGGATCGGGGTGACTACTCCGCGGCGCAGAGCAATTTTGAACGGAGCCTCGCGTGCTGGCGTATGCTGTTGGACAGGTTGGAAATCGCGCGTTGTCTTCACAACCTTGCCAATGTGGTCAAGGTTCGCGGCGACTATCCACGCGCTCAATGGGCATTGTGTGAGGCGACGGACATTTTCGAGGAACTTGGTGATCGCACCGGCGCCGCTTGGTCCATCAACCAGCAGGGCGACATAGCGAGCGCTCAGGGCGATATGGCTGCCGCTCGAGGATTGTTCAACGTGCGCTTTCAGCCTTTCGGGAAGCCGGAGACTAGTGGGGTTCCGCGCGGTCCCTAACAGATTTGGCCTACGTCGACTGTGAGCAGGGAGACCATTTGGCTGCACACGCCGCATACCGCGAAGCCCTGGAAATCTTTGAGGGTTTGGGACACCGGCGTGGTATGGCACGGGCACTGGAAGGCTCCGCTTGTCTGGCCCTGGCTCAAGGACACGCCGAACGCAAGTTAATCAGCGCTCCTCTGCATCAAGCGGAACAATTTACTATAAGCTCGATCAGACGCTGCTGCCTGCCTGGGAATCGCTCAGTGAGGCGGAGGGAAAGCGCGCCTGGGCAGAAGGGTCTGCGATGAGCCTGGAAAAGCTATCTATCTATCTATCCAATCTGAAGGAGCCGGAGTCCGCTATTTCAAGTTAGCAGGGTCAATTAGACGGCGCACTGCGGCGACACGATCGGCTGGAATGCCTACCCTGCGGGCGTGCTCCCGAATGCTGTCCTCGTCTGGCGCAAGGTAAACGCAGTAAAGTTTGTCCTCGGTGACGTAACTCTGGAGCCACTGAATCTGCGGCCCCATTTCCTTCAACGTCTGCAATGAATGCAGTGACATGTCCCGGATCTGGGTTTCTGACAATGGTCCGGCACCGGGGATCTCGCGTTCAATCACGAATTGCGGCACAATCCCAAAAGTGTAACACCAGCGCCAACCCGACGGCTCATGTGCGGGCTCCGCGCTGCTCCCCGCTTCCAGGGCTCTAAACTAAAGGGTTCACCAGCCTCGATTCGGCCCAAAGCCCGAGATAGGGATGTGGGAATTGTGGTCAAGAGGGCCCGTTCCCGGCAAAGTACTGCTTGCATTTGCATTCGCTTTTCTGGCTTCACCGTGTCCTGCCGAAAGCGCCGCTACTCCGTTATGAGCCGGCTCACGTTCCGCATCGTTCCGCATGCCGGTCAGCCAGGCAACACCCAGCCGGGTGGTACAATCTCTCCAAATGCAAGCTGCGCACCCTCTAGAGCGCACTCCAATACGGACTGATGCGCCGCCTAAGCCCTCCGCGCAACAGCGCTACGTCGCACTGGATGCGTATCGCGGATTTATCATGATGATCCTGGTCTCGGGAGGTTTCGGCCTGGCCGAGTTAGCCAGGCGCCGGCCGGAATTCACGGGCATCGCCAACCAGTTCGAGCACATGCCTTGGGAATGGATCGCGTTTTGGGATCTGATCCAACCCGCATTCATGTTTATGGTGGGCGTCGCGATGCCTTTCGCACTTGCCCGGCGAATGGAACAGGGCGCCACCAGCCGCCAACTATTCTGGCACGTGGTTGCCCGAAGTTTCCGTCTGATCCTGATGAGCCAGATGCTGATTTCAATTGGGAGCGGGAAGCTGAGCTTTCAGCTCATTAACGTGCTGGCGCAGATCGGGATTACTTATTTTCTTTGCTACCTGATCATGCAACTGAGGTTTCGCTGGCAAGCTTTTATTGCAGCGTCGATTCTCATTGGCTATTGGGCGCTGTTTGTTGCTTTCCCGGGAACGGAGGGGCCGTTTCTGTCCAAGAAGACAAACATTGGGGCCGTCATCGACATTTTTGTGTTCGGGCACCCGAACTCGGACGACTGGACCATCATCAACTTCCTTACCAGCACTGTAACTACGCTGTTTGGCGCATGGACCGGGCAGTTGATTCAAAGCAAGAGATCGCATGCAGCGAAGATGCGCATCATCGCGATCTCGGCCGCGGTATGTCTCGCCCTCGGGCTGATCATCCAACCCTGGAATCCCATCATTAAGCGGATCTGCACGACATCATTCACGCTCTACAGCACGGGCTGGGTACTCTTGATGCTGCTTGCCTTCTATTGGTTCGTCGAGGTAAAGGGTTACCGGAAGTGGACTTTTCCTCTGGTCGTGATCGGTGCCAATTCAATCTTTATCTATTCGGTGCACCAGGTTCTGCAGGGATGGCTGGATAGGACCATTGGAGTATTCACGCTGAACTTTACGTGGCTCGGCGACTTTGCGCCAGTGGCGCAATCCTACGCAGTTCTATTGGCGATGTGGTACCTCTGCTACTGGCTGTATCAGCGAAAGATTTTTTTCAAACTCTAGCGCAGACCATCTTTCTTCCGCCGTGGCACTTCTCCGATCAACTCCTCTTTTTGCGCGAGGATGTCTTTCCGATCCCGACGTGCAGGCGGATTGTTGGAATCCAGAGCGAGCCCCGGTCCCGGTTGAAAGCTGGATTGGTCAAATGCTGGAGATCGAACGTCGCGAAGAAGCCCGGATGACGTCGGCGCGCGCGTATCGGCCGGATAGTCCCACGCTCCGTTGTCCACTGGGTTCGGGGATCGTGCGTGTACCGGTTGTTGTCATGTCAAAGAAGTCAGTGATGGTGAATCGTCCAACGATTACCGTATAGCGGGTCGCCGGTCGCTGGCCCGCAAGCTGATTCACATCGCTGGAAAACGCTTCCTTCTCTGTTCCGAAGCCAAAGTCGTGACTCATGTAGAGCCGGGCCAGATACGGGGTCGGCGTTGCGCTTGCTACTCTTGGCATCTCACCGTTCGGGAAGTTCGCGATGCCAGTCACGCCGCTGAACCCGCGGCCACCTGCGATTTCGGGATTGAAATAGAGTTGCGTATCCTGCCCCAGCCGAAGGCCGAAAAAAAGCGCGGTGCTAAGGGAAACGTGGGGCTCCGGGTAGTCCTGAAGGCTGCGTACACCTGCGTAGGGAGACCGGAATGTGCCGTGATATTGGCTATGGAGGTCGCTTGATAGAACAGGTTCCAGTGCTCCGTTTCCGGTTCTCGAGCAGGAGCCGCGCTGTTCGCCGGCGTTGTGGTGCCGGATTCCGCGTTGAGATCCGGAACTTGGTCTTGGGCTCCGCGCCGCGCAGTCGCCACCACCAGCGGCGTCGCCACGCCGACAAGTAACATTATGTTTTTCTTGATCACCTTTTCCTTACTCATTTGACACGCTACGCTAGCGCAGTTGCCGCACGGCTTGCAAGATGCTTTCGCGAACGCGCTCCATCTCTTCGGGACTTTCGTATTTTTGCCGCGGCCAGAAGAAGCCGCGCAGGCCATCTTTTTTCCGCCGCGGCACGATGTGAACGTGCAGGTGAGGCACGCTCTGGCTTACGCGGTTGTTCATCGCGACAAATGTGCCCTCGGCTTCCATCGCCTGTTCGACCGCTCGCGCCATCAACTGCGCATCACCAAAGAACGGCTGGAGCATTTCGGCCGGGAGGTCCGCCAGAGTTTCATAGTGCTGCCTGGGTACAAGCAGCACGTGTCCGGGAAAGACGGGCCTGTGGTCGAGAAAAGCCAGCGACGGTTCACTTTCTAAGACCACGGGAGCGGCGAGCGACCCTGCAACGATCTGGCAAAAAGTGCAGTCAGCCGGAGCCCTAACCACGATGCAAAATCCGCTCGGCCAGCTCACCCGGCCTCTCGATCAGGAAATCCGGCGGATGCTCAGCGAAAGTCTCCGGCTGAAAGCCCCAGGTGACGCCGCAGGCGGTTATCTGCGCGTTGCGGGCGGTCTGGACATCGACAGCGCTGTCTCCCACCATCAGGGTACGGTCGCGCGTTGTGCCGCATTCGGCCATCAGCGCCTCGACGCCCACCGGGTGAGGCTTCTTAAAATCGAAACTGTTGCCGCCGTAGACGCGCCGGAAATGCGAACCGAGTCCCAGGCCGTCGACGATGGCCTGGCTGAAGCGCACGGGCTTGTTGGTGAGCACACTCATGGCGATGCTTTCGCCGCGGAGCTGGTCTAGCGTCTCCCTCATGCCGCTGTAGAGCACCGTATGTTCCAGCATGTGGTCCCGATAATAGGCCAGGAAATATTGAAGCGACTCCTGGACATCCTCGTCGGAAAATTCCGGGCCCAGCGCTTTTCGGATCAGCACCGGGGCGCCATTGCCCACGTATGAATAGACGATATCGTCTTCGATGGGATTGAGGCCCAGGTGAGCGCGCGTGGCGTTCACCGAATTCGCGAGGTCTGTTTTGGAATCAATCAGGGTACCGTCCAGATCGAAGATGACCAGGTCCATTGAAGGTAGCCGGGATGTGAGGCCGGCCTCGATTCAATTATCCGGCTTTAATGCGGCGGCGGCCCACAGCCTGGACGCGCACGGGAGGCGGCTTTCGTCGCGGACGTGGATCACCCAACTGGTACACGGCGATTTTCCGCTGCAGCGTGTTGCGATGGATGCCCAGAAGTTTGCTGGCGGCGCAGCGGTTTCCATCCGTACGCTCGACGGCGCGAGCAATGAGGGTCTTCTCTAGGATCTCGACGGCTTCTTCGAGAAAGAAACCGCCTTCGAGCAGGTGATCCACGAGCCGTTCAAATGTTTCTTTCATCTCTCGTCCTGCATTCAGACTACGGAGCCGGCCGTCTGCCGCGCGCTTTTTTTCAACGCATTATCCCAGATGTTCTTTACCTGGTCGTAGCGTTTTCGAAAACCGTCCTTCAGCTCGCGGGGCGCCATCGATGCAAACAGATGCGCCGTGTCGATTACATAGGGTGCGAATTTCGAGTTCACCACGGCCCCCGGGGGGCCACCGCCAGGCAACCCAGGCGCGAATGCCACAATCGCCAAAATCAGGGCCACGGCTAACACCAGGCCGCGGACAGCGCCGAATCCCGCACCCAAAATGCGATCAAACCAGGTAAGGCCGGCGACCTTCAGAAGCCGGCTGAGCAGAATTCCAATGAGCGCGCCAGCGATCAGGATTCCACAAAAGATCAGAATGAAGCCGCAGAAATTGGCCACGTCTTTCGAGCTGACATACGGCAGCAGAAATGAGCCCGCCGAACCGTAAAACCAGAGCCCGCAAAAAAGCGCCACGATCACCGAGATCAACCCGACTAGCTCGCGCGAGAAGCCTTTGCGAACGCTCAGCAGAATCGAGCCCGCAATCAGGACCAGCAGAACAATGTCCAGCCAGTTCATAGGTTCTTGCCGGTCAACCTGCGGTAGGCCTCCCGGTATTTCTCGCTGGTCTTGCGCGCGACGTCCGCAGGCAGCGCGGGCGCCGGAGGCTGCTTTTTCCAGTGAATGGATTCAAGATAATCGCGCACGAATTGTTTGTCGTAAGAATTTTGCGCGCGGCCGGGCTGATATTCATCCTGCGGCCAGAAGCGCGAGGAATCGGGCGTCAGCACCTCGTCGCCCAGCACCAGCGTGCCGCCGATAAAACCGAATTCGAATTTCGTGTCGGCGATGATGATGCCTCGCGACTCGGCATAGCGCGCCGCTTTGGTGTAGATTTCCAGGGTGAAATCACGCAGCCGCTTCGAGACATCGCTACCCACGATCGACGTCATGCGCTCGAAGGAAATATTCTCGTCGTGGCCGGCTCGAGCTTTCGTGGCGGGGGTGAAGATAGGCTCGCGCAGGCGGTCGCTTTCACGAAGGCCTTTCGGAAGCGGAATGCCGCACACCATCCCGTTCATACGATATTCTTTCCAGCCGGATCCCGCCAGGTATCCGCGCGCCACGCACTCAATGGGCACCATCTCGGCGCGCTTGACCAGCATGGAGCGCCCTTCGAGTTGATTGCGAAACGGCTTGAGCTCGGCCGGATACTCATCGACGCTGGCACTCAGCAAGTGCGTGGGCGTAACGCCGCGCAAAAAATCAACCCAGAACACCGAGATCTGCGTAAGCACACGTCCCTTGTCCGGAATTCCGGTGGGCAGCACGCAATCGAAGGCTGAGATACGGTCGGTGGCGACGATCAGCAGGCGATCGTCAATGCGATAAACGTCGCGGACTTTGCCTTGTGAGAATCGTTCGATTCCATCGAGCTTTGTTTCAAGAATGATCTGTTCTTCTGTGGATTCCACGCGTCCTTCAAATTCTTACTCGGGGGGTATTCAAGATAATACCGCGACCCAGGAATTTGTCAAAGGCAAACACGCACTGCTCGGGCGTCAATTTCTTTACCGGCCTCTGCGAGTGCGTCTTCGGGCAAGCGCTGCTGGACTTGTTCGAACAAATCACGCTCTTCGCGGCGAATGTGCTGCGCCAGACGCGCGCAGAAATCTTGCAGCAGCTCGGTCGAGGGGTCCGTACGCAAGCGGCCAATCATGGCTTCCATGTCGCGATGATCGGAAATAAGTTCGGCAATGATCGGCATCTTCTCGAGATGTTTTTCGATGAGAGGGAACAGAACTTCTTCTTCGATGGCAAAGTGGTTGCTGAGCTCGATTTCATAGCGGTCAACAGCGCGCCGCGCCAGCTTGCCGACGTTTCCAATGGTGCGGTCGGCCTGGAGGGCCCGTTCTGTCAGGACGCACAGTGACAGCCCATTGTGGTGCTGCTGCGAAAGCGGGATAAGCGCTGGATTTCGAAGCATGTACCATTGTGTAACGATTTTGACTTCCACCGGCAAGTTCCAGATACTCTTCTGGTATGTCCTTTTGTGTAAATTGTGGGGCACAGATTGCGGATGAGGCGAAGTTCTGCGGCGGGTGTGGGCGTCCGGTGGGTTCTGGCGCGGGCGCAACCACCGCTGCGGAGCCGCTCGATTACACCATTCAGGGCGACAATCTGCAGGTGGCGCGCGTCAGGCTGAAGCCCGGCCAGGAGATTTATGCCGAGGCCGGCAAAATGGTTTATAAAACGGCGAACGTGCAGTGGGAAACGCGTATGAGCGGCGCGACACTTGGTGAAAAACTGCTGGGCGCGTTTCGGCGCACCATTACTGGAGAGTCGCTGTTCCTGACCTACTTTCACAGCGTGGGTCCAGGTGAAATCGGATTCGCGGGAAACTACCCGGGAAAGATTCAGGCCTTCGAACTGGCGGCCGGCCAGAGTATTGTGGCGCAGCGCGACGCATTTCTGTTCGCGCAGAGCACGATACAGTTCAACGTGGCGCTGGTGCGAAATTTGGGCGCCGGTTTCTTTGGCGGTGAAGGTTTCATCCTCGAAAAGTTTACCGGTCCCGGCACGGTTTTCATTCATGCGGGTGGCGACTTCGTGGAGTTCAACCTGGCCGCCGCCGAGACATTACAGATCGAAACCGGCTGTATCGTGGCCTTTGATGAATCTGTTAACTATGACATCCAGTTCGTGGGCGGCATCAAGACGGCGCTGTTCGGCGGCGAAGGTCTGTTCCTCGCCACCATGACAGGCCCGGGCCGCGTCATCGTCCAGAGCATGACGGTGAACAAGCTGCGTCGAGAACTGGCGCCCGCGCGCACGGGTGGCGACGAGCGTAGTCCGCTGGGGGCCATCAGCGGAATTTTCCAGAGTGACGATTAGAGCATCCTGAAATGGATTCAGGAGATGGCGGGTCCCGGATTCAGCGACGCCATTCCCTATGCGGAAATGATCCGCATATTTACGAACGTGCCATGAGCAACCGCCGCAACTGCCGCACCACACTAACGCTCGCCGTTTTGATTTTCGCGTGCTCCTTTGCCGGATCCGCCGCGGAAAAACCACGGGCTCGAGACGCCGGCATCCCGTTTGAGGGTTCGCCGGGTCCGCTGAACGCCATTACCGACGTCGCGGGTGTCAAAGTGGGCCACAGCACCATCATTCAAGGCGAAGGAAAGCTGGTCGTTGGTAGTGGTCCTATTCGCACCGGGGTGACCGCTGTCCTGCCGCGCGGGAGAGATTGGACCGATCCGGTATTCGGGGCGTGGTTCTCACTCAACGGAAATGGCGAGATGACGGGCACGCCGTGGCTTGAGGAATCCGGTTTCTTGGAAGGGCCTGTGATGATCACGAACACGCACAGCGTGGGGGTGGTGCGCGATGCCTTGGTGGCCCGGCACGTGGAGCGAACGCCAACGGGCGTCTGGTGGGCCATGCCGGTGGTGGCCGAGACCTATGACGGATTCCTGAACGACGTCAACGGGCTGCACGTGAAGCCGAAAAACGCTTTTGAAGCTCTCGATACCGCATCGCCGGGACCGGTCACGGAAGGCAACGTGGGCGGCGGAACTGGAATGATCTGCTTCGGTTTCAAAGGCGGCATCGGGACGTCTTCCCGCAAGCTGGACCAGAAGGCCGGCGGCTACACGGTGGGTGTCTTGGTCCAGTGCAATTGCGGCGGGCGCGGCCAGCTTCACATTGCCGGTGTGCCGGTGGGCCAGGAATTACAGAAGCAGTTGACCGCGCAAGTCGGCGACTTCATCCGCCAGGACGACACGGGTTCAATCATCATCGTGATCGCCACCGATGCGCCGCTGCTCCCGCATCAGTTGAAGCGCCTAGCTCGCCGAGCAACCATGGGCCTGGCGCGTGACGGCAGCACCTCCGGCAACGGGTCGGGCGATCTGTTCATCGCTTTCTCAACCGCCAACGCCGCCGCAGACGCCGACACGGCCACCTCACAGCTCACGATGGTTCCCAACGGGCGCATGAATCCGCTGTTCGAAGCCACGGTCGAGGCTACCGAAGAGGCCATCATTAATGCTATGGCCGCGGCGGAAACCATGGTGGGCCGCGACGGTCACAAGGTAGAAGCGCTGCCGATGGATCGCGTGCGGGAGATTCTGAAGCAGCACGCCAGGCTCAAGCAGTGAGCCACGTCGGCCTTCATTGTCTCGCCTGAATCGCACGCACAACTAAGCCGTGGTGCACTCCGCGATTCGGCGAGGCGCGATGAGCCAGGGCCATGTCCCGACGGACAGCGAGATTTCAGCGGCCTTGGCTTCGGACACAGTCGTCAACGCCGGCGGTGAAAATCCGGTGATCGCCAACCTGCTGGCGCGCCATCCCTGGCCCCAGCCCAATATCGCGACTGATGCCAATGGCAACAATGTTCTGGCGACCACCCGCTTCTCGAACCGCGTGGACAGCTTGATCGGTAAAATCGATCAGCACCTGGGCGCCGGCGACGTGCTTACCGGCCGCTATTTTTTCGGTGATAGCGATCAGAGTTTTCCACTGGCGCTGGTTGGCGGTGGAATTTTGCCGGGCTATAACACCATCACTCCCACCCGGGTTCAATTGGTTTCCATTTCGCTGACACACATCATTACCCCGCGCTTGCTTCTCGAATTTCGGGCCGGATACAACCGCTTCGCCGAGACGTTTTTCTCGGAAGATCGAAAATTTGATCCACGCTCCGTCGGTCTGAACTCCCAAGGTAACGATACGGGGCTGCCTGAAATTCTGGTGAGCGGCGAGTCCACTCTGGGGTCCAATACTTCGCTTCCGCGCGGCCGCGTCGACACCAACTGGCAGTGGGTGACGAATGCATCCTACAACACCGGGCGCAACAACTGGAAATGGGGCTATGAATTTCGACGCACGTTCGTGAACGGCTTTTTCGACAACGGCTATCGCGGCCGGCTGCTGTTTCCCGATCTGGCGAGTTTCCTGGCGGGACAACCGGGCGGCAGCCTGACCACTTCCAATCACGAGGCGCAAGGGGATTCGCGGCGCGGCACGTTTCAGAACAATCACGCGTTCTATGTGCAGAACAATTTCAAGCTCACCAGGCGGCTCACCCTCAACGCCGGGTTGCGTTGGGACTACTACGGGGTGATCGGCGAGGAGAGACATCGCTTCAGCATTTTCGACGCTTCGATTCCCGGCCCCAGGCAGGTCAACCAGCTTTATCCCCACGACTTGAATAATTTTGCGCCGCGGGCCAGCTTCGCCTACGACCTGTTCGGTAGCGGCAAAACCGTGGTGCGCGCAGGATGGGGTATGTTCTACGACGTATTTTCACAGGATTTCTTCGCCGGCCAATTGCCGTGGAACACGTTCAATCCCGGTCCGGCTTATAACGACATCGGTGGCTCAGCGCCGGTACTGTTCAGCGGCAGCGCTGCGCTTGCGGTGATACCCGGCCCGTGCACGGGCGCGGACGTTCCGATTCCTAACATGCAATCCTGCGCTCCTCCGGTCTTCAGCAAGTTCTCCGCTAGCGACATCTTCACCGTCGACCAGAAAATCCGCACGCCCTACATTCAGAACTACAACTTCAACGTTCAGCAGCGGCTTGGGGCGGGCATGGCGCTGCAGATTGGTTATGTGGGTTCATCCGGCCATAAACTTTTCCGCTACCGCGATCTGAACCAGAGCATCGGCGGCGGTTCGCTGTCTTACCCGGATTTCGTGTACATCAACCAGTTCGAATCGAGCGCCACCTCCAATTACAACGGATTGCAACTCAGCTTGCGGACCAATGCTCACGGGCTGACGTCCATGATCAGTTACACTTTGGTCGCATTCCATCGACACGGCATCCGACGGCCAGGATTTCGTTCCCAACGCCACGCAGCCTGATAACAGCTTCAACCCGAACGGCGAGCGCGCCAACTCGAATTTCGATACGCGACAGAGATTCGCCTGGAATTTCCTGTCTGAGTTCCCCAAATCGCAAAACTACAAAGATGCTGCTTTCCGGTGGGCGCTCGATGGAATTTTGGCCATACAGACCGGGCAGCCGGTGAATATCAATTATTTATTTGAAGGCGATTTCAACGGCAGCGACGAGTACTTTGGCCGGCCTGATGTCGTGGGAAATCCGTTTGCGGGACGCCATCTGCCCACCACCTTCCTGAACGCGTCGGCTTTTGCCGTGCCCTGCACCTGGGATCCGGAGGCAGGTGGCTGCGTGAGCGGCATGCAGCACTTCGGGAACCTGGGACGCAATGCCTTCGCGGGCCCGACTTACAAGAATTTCGACTTGTCGCTGGTCAAGAATACGCCCATCGGTGAAAAGCTGAAGATGCAATTCCGGATCGATTTCTTCAATCTCTACAATCATCCGAATTTCACCAACCGCTACTGCCGAGTTTCGCAGTGGACTTCCTGGGCGGTGGTTTGCCGGACGCGAACGGCCGCGGCATCGGCTCCATTCCCATCACCGCGACACCCGATGTCGGAACCGGCAATCCATTCCTGGGGGGCGGGGGACCACGAAATATTCAGTTGGCGGTCAAATTCACGTTCTGATTCGGGTGCCAGGCCATTCGCCCCGCGCCACTGGTTATTGCACTGGCGAATAAGGCGTGGCCTTATACAACGCAATCTGAATGATGCTGCTGATCTGTCCGTGTTTCTCGATGGATTCCTTACGGACCTTCACCCATTCCGCATCGGCTGCGAACACGTTCCAGGCCTTCTCGCGCTCAGCTAGGCTGTCGAACGGAATCAGATAAGTCAGGTTGGGCATGTTCGGCCCAATCAGCGTTGAGGTGTACAGAATCGGGTGGATGCCCACGCGATGAAAGATCTGGATTTCCGGGCCAGCGAAGCGCTCATGCAAGGCCTTGAGCTGATGCCACGTCGGCGAATGGTAAACCCGCAGCTCGAAAATGCGGGGCGCCTTAGGCGGCCCAGCGGACGCCGCCACTTCCGGACTGTAATCTGTGGACTGGAGCAGCACTGCGTTCTGTTGATCGAAGGCGGGATCATCGCCGGCTTCCCACTGCTCGAAGGCCTTCACCAGTTCCGGGTCGCCATTGATACGCGAGTGCACACGCCACAGATCATCGAGTGACTTGAATCCGTGGATCGACACCAGTTGCGGCATGTGCGGTGAGACCAAGGCTTCCAGATAAATAATCGGGCCCGTGTAGTCGACGCGCTTGAGCGCGGGCAGTGCGACCTTATTGAAATGATCGTGCATGCGAACCATCTGCGAGCCTTGCCTCATGTTGAAACTTTCGAGCACATAGAATCCGTTACGCTTGTCTCCGGCTGCGCCGGCGGGGCGTGCGGCTGCCAACATTCCCAGTCCTCCCAAAACTTCGATAAATGATCTTCGATTCAAAGGGAACCTCTAATTAACCACAACCACGCGCGCGCGCGAGAGAGAGTCGCCTGCGCCTTAACGGACGCCCAGGTCAGGCTCGAGCTGCATTGCGTCGTTGAAACGGTTCGTGAAATTGGCCACACAGGCCACCAGCGTCAGCTCCACGATCTGGTCCTCTGTGAAATATTTCTTCAACTCTTCAATGGCACGATCGCGCAACGCCGAACTACCACGGGTGACGCGCTCCGCATAGAGCAATGTAGCTTTATCCTTCTCATCGAATAACGGACTGCGCCGGTAAAAATCAATGGCGGCAATCTGTTCTTCAGTGAGTCCAATCCGCTTCGCCGAAGCGGTGTGCGCTCGCGTTCAATACTCGCACCCGTTGATGTGTGCGGTTTTCAAGTAAGCCAGTTCTTTGTAGCGCGGTTCCACGGTGCCCTGGTTGACGATTGCGCCGTAGAGCGGAAGTAAAAGTTTGAGCACGGCCGGCCGGTGCGCCATCGCCGCGAAGAAGTTCGGCATGAAGCCCATCGACTTCGTGAGATTGTCAAAGATCTCGTGTACCTCGGGCGCCGCTTTGTCTTTCGTTAGGGGGTTGACTGCTGCCATGAAGAAATACCTCCGCGACTTTTGTCTCGGTCATTGTATTGAGCCGAAAAAATTCCCGCAACTTTTGAGCATGGTCGGGCGCCTGGGAACTCTCAGCACTGCTGCGCGGCACGCATTTCTCGCCGCCAGATTGTCTGCGCCCGTGATCGGAGTGGTGATTGGCATCGTGGTGCTCGCTGCAGCACACCGATCGGGTTCTCAAGTGATTGACAACTCGGCGCTTTTAAGTTGAGGCACAAACTAAGCACTTTCAAGTATAAATATAAGAGCTTTTATATGAATAGCTTACAGTTACATCTTGTCACTCGTCACCTGAGTGTGCTAATACTTATTGTTCGGAGCCGGCCAAAACCGGTTCCTAAGCCCAAATCCATCAATTCATTACTTGGAGGTTGAAGCATGAAAATTCGGCCGCTGTACGATCGTATTGTTGTGAAACGAGTTGAAGACAAGGAAGTGATGCAGGGCGGTTTGTATATTCCCGACACCGCCAAAGAGAAGCCGCAGGAAGGTGAAGTGGTCGCAGTCGGTAAAGGCAAAAGGCTGGAAGACGGCAAAGTGATTCCGCTGGATGTCCAGGTTGGCGATCACATTCTGTTCGGAAAGTATTCCGGCAGCGACATCAAACTGGATGGCGAAGAGTACCTGATCATGCGTGAGGACGAAGTCCTCGGCATTCTTGACGCTCAGCCCAAGGTTGCGAAGAAGGCGAGCTAAGGAGGAGACGAAAAAACTATGGCAAAACAGATTGTTTACGCAGAGAATTCGCGGCAGGCGATTCTTCGCGGCGTTAACCAGCTCGCGGATGCCGTGAAAGTGACTCTTGGCCCCAAGGGGCGCAACGTAGTTCTGGAGAAAAAATTCGGCGGCCCGAATATCACCAAAGACGGTGTGACGGTGGCCAAAGAGATCGAGCTGAAGGATCCGCTCGAGAATATGGGCGCGCAGATGGTGCGCGAAGTTGCGTCGAAGACCTCCGATGTCGCCGGTGACGGCACGACAACGGCTACCATTTTGGCGCAGGCCATCTTCCGCGAAGGCGTAAAGGCCGTTGCGGCGGGTGCGAACCCGATGGCGCTAAAGCGCGGCGTCGAAAAAGCCGTGGCTCTCGCCGTCGATGAAGTGAAAAAGCTTTCGAAGCCGGTTTCTGGCGACATGATCGCCCAGGTCGGCACGATTTCAGCCAATGGCGACACCACGATCGGCAACATCATTGCCGAGGCCATGAAGAAGGTCGGCAAGGATGGCGTCATCACGGTCGAAGAGTCGAAGACCATGGTTACCGAGCTTCAGACCGTGGACGGCATGCAGTTCGATCGCGGCTATCTGTCACCCTACTTCGTGACCGACCCGGAACGTATGGAAGTCGTGCTCGAAGAGCCGTACATCCTGATTCACGAGAAAAAGATCAGCAACATGAAGGACCTGCTGCCTCTGCTCGAGCAGATCGCGCGAAGCGGCAAGCCCCTTCTGGTCATCGCCGAGGAAGTGGAAGGCGAGGCACTGGCCACCCTGGTGGTCAACAAGCTGCGCGGGACGCTCAATGCCTGCGCCGTAAAAGCACCGGGCTTCGGTGATCGCCGCAAGGCCATGCTGGAGGACATCTCGATCCTTACGGGCGGCAAGGCGATTATGGAAGAGACCGGGATCAAGCTCGAGGGCGTTCGTCTCGAGGATCTGGGCCGGGCCAAGCGCGTGACGGTGGACAAAGACAACACCACCATCGTGGACGGCGCCGGTACCCAGAAAGCCATTGAGGGCCGCATCAAACAGCTCCGCACGCAGATCGATGAAACCACTTCGGATTACGATCGCGAGAAGCTGCAGGAGCGGCTGGCAAAGCTGGCTGGCGGCGTGGCTGTGATCAAGGTGGGCGCGGCTACCGAGACCGAGATGAAGGAAAAGAAAGCTCGCGTTGAGGATGCCTTGCATGCCACTCGCGCGGCTGTGGAGGAAGGTATCGTGCCGGGTGGCGGCGTATCGCTGCTGCGGGCATCGAAGGTGCTCCAGGGTCTGAAGCTGGCGGATGACGAGCAGATTGGCGTAGACATCGTGCGCCGGTCCTGCGAGGAACCGCTGCGGCAGATCGTGTCCAACTCGGGCAGCGAGGGTGCCATTGTGGTGGAGAAGATTCGCGAGAACGGCAACGCGAACTTCGGCTACAACGCGCAATCGGACCAGTACGAAGACCTGGTGAAGTCGGGCGTTATTGATCCGACCAAGGTGACCCGCACGGCGCTGCAGAACGCGGCGTCGATCGCCTCCCTGATGCTGACCACCGAAGCCATGGTGGCGGAGATCCCCGAGAAGAAGGCGGCGGCGGCTCCCGGCGGCCACGGCCCCGAGGGGATGGAGTACTAACTCCGAAGAAGTCAGGAGTCAGCCATGCCTCCGGCGGAGCCGGATGGAACAGCCTGTGACTTCGACCGCAGCCGACTACCGGCTTCCCGCGCCGCAGTTTTTGGGGAGTCAGCCGATGTTGGAAATAAACGGCTTGACTGGAAGTCACAGATCAGTAGTCAATAAATCATGAGCCGCGTTGCCCGGGAGGGTGGCGCGGCCTTTTTATGTGTGCCGAGCATGTTCGACAGCGCGGGGGTGAAAGTCCCCTTGACAACCTGATGGAGGTGAAGTCATAGCGAAGCGCAAGGGCGTTCCGGCGACGGAGGGTCTGAAAGAAGCGTGGAGCAAACGTACGAGCCGATGGACAAGAACCGGATCTGAGGCATACGGTGCCGAGCGAGTTTGCAAAGCAGATGGGACCGGACGTTTTCCGATCACAGCTACGGGTTTCGGCCTGGGCGCTCGGCTCATGAGGCGGTGACAAAGGCGCAGCAATATATCGCCGAAGGTTATCGCTGGTGTGTGGACTTGGATCTCGAGAAATTTTTCGACCGGGTTTCGCACGACAAACTGATGGCCAGAATGAAAGCCAGAGTCGGTGATCAGCGGATGCTGAAGCTGATCCGGGCGTTTCTGAGAGCTGGGGTGATGGAAGGCGGGTTGGTGAGTCCGGTCGATGAGGGGACGCCGCAAGGCGGTCCGTTGTCGCCCTTGCTCAGTAATATCGTGCTCGACGAGTTCGACCGGGAGTTGGAGCGGAGAGGTCTCCGGTTCGCGCGATATGCGGACGATAGCAATATTTACGTCCGTAGCCGACGGGCAGGGGAGCGAGTGATGGGGAGCATTACGCGATTCATCACGACCAAGCTCAAGGTGAACGAGCAGAAGAGTGCGGTGGCACGACCATGGGAGCGGAAATTTCTGGCGTCAGTTTCACGGCGAGCCGGGAGCCAAAGCGGCGGATCGCGCCGAAAGCGGTGATTGTTTATTGCAATCCGCCGCTGAACGGGAGCACTTCCGCCGCCGAAGCCCGCAAATTAGAAATTTCCATTTACCGCCGATCTGTAAGGGTGTGACACGTCAAGCTGTGGTGCGGAAGATCGTGACGCTGGGCGGTTTGTGCCTCATGATGATCGGAAGCGCGGCGCAAGCGGCCGTTACGTTGTCGGTCACACCAGGCGCCGTCAACTTCAGTTATATGCAGGGCGCGATATTGCCTGCGGCCCAGACCGTCACAGTCAAGCTCAGTTCGGGGACTGTGCGGCGTATACCGCCACAGTAATGTCTGGGCCTTATGGCTCACGGTGAGCCCGGATGCTAGCACTTTACCGGCCACCCCTAATGTTCGAGTGAATCCCACCGGACTCACGGTGGGGCCCTACAGCGGCCAAGTGATCTTCACGTCGCTCGCGGCCGGCGCGCCGGGCACCGCGAACGTGCCGCTCATCGTGACGGCGCCTGAGCCAGCGCTGAAGTTGAGCGGCAACTCGTTAAGCTTCACCGGACCGCCCGCTCCACTCTCGCAGACCCTGCTGCTGTCCACCACCGGCGGATCCATTCAATTCTCCGCGGCCGCCACACCGGCGACATGGCTCTCGGTGACTCCAACGAACGCCGTAGTGCTGCCGGGAGCTCCCGTCACGTTAACGGTTTTGGTGTACCCCTACCTTGCTGGCTCCGCAAGGCGCGGCCTATGCAGGCGCGGCCTATACAGGCAAGATTACGTTGACAGCCACCGGCAGTACGGCAGCGACGAAGACTCAAAATATTACGATCTCGTGTACGGTGAATTACGCGCAGCCGACCATCACTAGTGCCTGGCCCAGCACGTCGCAGATCGGTGCGGCAGCCAAAACTGTTACGATACGCGGCACCAATTTCGCGCCTGCCACAATAGCGAAAATCCGAGGCGTTCCGACGCCGCTCATAACGACTTATTACAGCCCGACGACGTTGAGTGCGGTCACTCCGCGAGCCAATTGGCCTCGGCCGCGACGCTGGACATTCTGACGAATAATCCGAATCCCGGCGGGGCCTCGGCCGCCACGGTGCCATTCACGGTTTCAGCCGTTCCTACGGTCGACGCTACGGTGAGCGCAGCCAGCTACGCGGGCCCTTCGGTGGCGCCGGGCGAGCTGATTACGCTGTTTGGCGCGGCTATCGGCCCCGCAACCCCGGCATTCCTAACCGACGCCGATGTTAATGGGTACGTAGATACGACTCTGGGTCGAGTCGATGTCACGCTAGACGGCATTGCGGCTCCGATGATCTACGTGAGCCAGAATCAGATTACCGTCCAGGTCCCTAACGAGGTGAGCGCCGGCGCGGGCAAGGCCATTGTGGTGACCAGCGGCCGCGACCATTTCGACCGGAACCGCGGACATTGTGACGACGGCGCCCGGCGTTTTCACGCTTAACGCCTCGGGAGGGGGGCCAAGCTGCGGCTCTCAACTTCGGCGTCGCCACCAGCCAATATTCGCCCAATTCAACCTCCAAGCCGGCGAAAATCGGCGATATCGTCATCCTGTACCTGAGCGGCGAAGGCGCTTACGCCGGGACCATCCTCACGCCGAGCGGATACATCGTGCCGACCTCTCGCCGCTACCGCAAATGAGTCCATTGCCCACCGTAACCATCGGGGGAGCCAGCGCTACAATGACTATGCAGGGCCTTTGCCAGACGCCATCCTGGGAGTTCTGCAAATCAATGCAGTAGTGCCTACCGGCATCACGACCATCGCCGCAACGCAAGTGGTGGTGACCATTGGGGGCATCGCTACCCAGGCCAACGTCACCATCTCCACGAAACCGTAGCCGTTTCGCTCGTCACAGCGAGCCCACAACCGCCGCCTGATATACTGCCGCCTGATATACTAAAGCTGAGCGCATTTTCTTATGAATAGCCGAGCAAAGTTTCTGGTCGTGGTCAGCTCGACCTTCCTGGTACTACTGCTTTTGCTGGGTACCGTTCTGGGCAAGGGCAGTACGCCCGATAGCCCCTACCGCCATTTGGGCGTCTATACCGAGGTCCTCTCCCGCATCAAGAGCGAGTACGTCGAAGAACCGGACCTGAAGAGCGTCACGCTGGGAGCTCTGAATGGGCTACTCGAGTCCATTGACCCGTTTGCCAGCTACTTGAACGCCGATCAGTACAAGGAATACCAGAAACACAGCGACGCGAATAAGGCCGACGTCGGGCTGATCCTGTCGAAGAGGTTCGGTTATATCGGGGTGGTGAGCGTTTTCCCTAGCTCGCCGGCGGCGAAGGCCGGCTTGGGCACCGGCGACATCATCGAGACCATCAAGGGTGTGGGCACGCGTGACATGCCGCTGGCGTATGCCAACCTGCTATTACATGGAACTCCCGGTTCGACGATCGAGGTCACGGTTCTGCGGCGGCGGCCGGAACCGCAAAAAATGACTCTCACGCGAGCAGTTTTGGTGGCGCCATCTGTCGCGTCGAGGATGTTGCGGAATGACATCGGCTACATCCGTCCGGAAACTTTGTCGCCAGCCAAAGTCAAGGAAGTCGCCGCGGCTCTGAAAGAGCTTCAGAGTAATGGCGCAAAGAAACTCGTGCTGGACCTTCGCCAGTGTGCGGATGGCGAGCCCGCGGACGGCATAGCGCTGGCGGATCTGTTTCTGGAAAAGGGCCTGGTGACTTACCTGCAAGGCCAGCGAGTGGCGCGTCAGGATTTCAACGCCGAGCCTTCGAAAGTAGTCTGGAAGCTGCCCATGACTGTGCTGACAAACCGGGGCACGGCTGATGGGGCGGAAATTGCGGCCGCCGCACTCGAAGGCAACAATCGCGCGCAAGTGGTTGGAGAGCGAACCTACGGGGACGCTTCGCTGAGGCGCGCCCTCACCATGGAGGACGGCAGCGCCATTATTCTCTCCGTCGCAAAATACTATTCGCCCGGCGGCAAGGCCATCCAGGATACCGGTGTGACGCCCAACGAAATCGTTCAGGAGCCGGAGCCGCAAGTGGACACGGACGACGACGAGAGTGTTCATCCGCAGACTGCGGAGCCCGACCACAAACTCACCGATGACGTGATCCTCAAACGGGCTCTCGAGAGCCTGAACAAGTAAGGCTCGTCGAGCCCGTCCCACGTGATGGGCTCTATGAACCGCACAGCCTGTTCGTCCGCTTCCAGCCGCATCGCCGCGCGAGGTTTCTAGACCGCTGGCCAGAAGTTTATCTTTTGGCGTGCTATGGCGCGCGCTGTGACAATTTGTCACAACTCCGCCGTGGCTAGCGCCTTAGTTAACAGCTTGTAACCGCGCATCCCCAAAAAACTTAGGCTGTTGCTCAACTTGGAACGGTGATTGCCAAAGAGACGGTGGAATTATGTTACGGATTCAAGCATCCCTACTAGTTTTCAATGCTGTAGCGTTTCCGCGGGCGCTCATGCTGTGGTTGTTTCCGTCGCCCGCAACGGTTCCGAAGTTGCCCCAGGCAGCGGCTCTTCTCCCGGGGTCGTTCGCGATTCCATCCAGGCCAAGGTGCTGCTGGTCACCCGTGCTTCGATGGCCTGGGGCGCTTCGGTGTTCTTCAGCATGCTACGACGAGTATGAAAATCAGGGATGGTTCAGCCCGGAGGATTATTACTAATCATGCCGACCAAAGCCAAAACTTTCGTGGCCCTCGCCATCGTGCCCGGCGTGATGATGCTGGCGTTCGCGGTTTCCAATTGGGAATGCGCGGATGCCGTGCGATTCACGATTTACCTGCTGCTGGCGCTAGTAGCATCGACATTGAAGGTGCGGTTGCCCGGAATCACAGGGACGATGTCGCTGAACTTTCTGTTTATCCTGCTGGGTATCTCACAACTGAGCTTTTCCGAGACCGTGCTGTTGGGCGCCGTCGCGACCATCATGCAGTGTATCTGGAAATCGCGGACGCGGCCCAGCATTCCGCAAGTCCTGTTCAACATCGCCAGCCTGACAATGGCCATCACAAGCGCTCATTTCATCTACCACCTGCCGCAGATCCAGCAGGTGAATGGAACCATACCGGTATTACTGGCCCTGGCGGCATGCTTTTTCTTCCTGACCAACACTGTTCTGGTTGCTTCGGTGCTGGCTCTGGTTGAGACCAAACCGTTCACCACGATGTGGCAGCAGTGCTACATCTGGTCTTTTCCGTTTTACCTGGTGGGCGCCATTATCGCGGGTCTGGTCAGCGTTTCCACGCATTATGTAGGCTGGAGAACCTCTCTGCTGATCCTGCCCATCATGTATTTCACTTACCTGCATTACAAACTGTACGTCGACCGCCATGTAGCAGCACGCAGCAGCAATTTCAGCGCGTAATCACTCCGCGTGTAATCATCTGGCACCGAATTCAGGGGGTCGCAGGTGACAGACTGTCACTAACCTACGGTTTAGAATTCGAGCTCATCTTGTTACTCCAACATGCCGAACCACTTAGCAAAAAATAAAGGATTGGAGACCGGCATGCTATTAACGATGGAGAATGCTCGAAAGTTATCCCAAGCCTGCAAGAATCCTGATCCCGCTACTCATGCTCACCGGGCTGTGTCAGGCCGAATCGAAGATTTCATCGGATGTGCCACGCGATGCGCATTCGAATGTCAATGTCATCGTGCGGTTCCGCAAAGCCCCAGAAGGCGCCGACCACGAACGGATGAGTATGCGGGGCGGTGCGCTCCGTCACGATCTGCACTTCATTAACGCAGATGCTATCTCGTTGCCGGCCAGCGAGCTGGAAAATCTGGCCGCGGATCCCGACGTCGAATACATTTCCGCCGATCGCCAAATACACGGTGCGCTCGATTATGCCAACGAAACCATCAACGCCAATATCGCCTTCCAGGCAGGATTTGATGGGACGGGCGTGGGTGTTGCCATTATCGATAGCGGCATCAAGCTGGTGCCGGATCTGAACGGCGCCGGTAAACGGAATTCCAGCCGGGTTGTATACAGTGAGAGCTTCCTCGATGGTTCGTCCGATACCAGCGACCCATACGGCCACGGTACGCACGTGGCCGGTATCGTTGCTGGGGACGGCAAGCAATCCGATGGAGGACGGTTCGCGTATACATTCCGGGGCGTGGCTCCTGACGCGCAAATCATCAATCTGAAAGTTCTCGACGACAAAGGCATGGGCACTGACAGTGCCGTGATTGCGGCCATCAATCGCGCAATCAGCCTGCGAAAAAAATACAACATCCGCGTGATTAATCTGTCGCTCGGGCGGCGCGTGTTCGAAAGTTACAAGATTGACCCGCTGTGCCAGGCTGTAGAGGCGGCATGGAGGGCGGGAATTATAGTAGTCGTGGCGGCGGGTAACGACGGTCGCGACAACTCACTCAGCACTCACGGCTTTGTCACCATCAATGCACCGGGCAACGACCCATATGCAATCACGGTGGGCGCCATGAATACCATGAACACGCCGGCGCGGTCGGATGACCTGATTGCGAGTTACAGTTCAAAGGGACCGACGCTGATCGATCACGTGGTGAAGCCCGATCTGGTGGCGCCTGGAAATCGCATCATCTCATTACGCGATCCTAGCGGTTGGCTGGATATCAATTATCCGCAAAACCAGGTTCCGATGAACTGGTACACACGGTCACCTGATAACCAGGCTTCACCATTCTACTTTCAATTGAGTGGCACCAGCATGTCCACGGCGATGGTAAGTGGAACCGCCGCCCTGATGCTGGCGAAGGATCCGTCACTGACGCCGGACCAGGTGAAAGCGCGGATCATGAAGACTGCGTCGAAGAGATTTCCTGCAGTCAGCCTTTCGACCGATCCCGTGACGGGGACGATTTATCAGGACCAGTACGACATCTTTACCGTGGGTGCCGGATACCTGGACGTTTGGGCGGCCCTGAACAATTCGGATAAATCCTCCGGCAGCGCGTTGTCTCCAAAAGCGGTTTACGATCCGGCTGCGGGAATGGTCTCGGTGATTTTCGATTCGTCTCAGATCTGGGGCACTACTCCTGCGTGGAGCACATCTGTGATTTGGGGCGGCTCAGTATTCCGCCTGCCTTCATCCGTGATTTGGGGTGGCTCCGTAATTTGGGGTGACGTTACGGCGCAGGGGTTCAGCGTAATCTGGGGAACGAGCGTTATTTGGGGAGGTCTGCTGGATATCAGACCGTACAGCGCGAGCGTCGAGGTTTTGATCTACGGCGACCGCTGAACTAACTTCTTCCCCTTGGCGCCGGCTTCGAGCCAATCCACCAAACTCATCGCTCTGTAGGCGATCGTTTCATGTGGTCGTCCGTACTCTTGGGCGGCCTGACGCCTGTTTGTTTGGTTATCGTCGCCATTCGCAACATCGAGTGTATTCTTCCACACTGTGATACAGCCACCTGTTCCCGGCGAACAAGGCGTGTGGAACCGGCAACTCTCGAAGTAACTATCCCGTCATAGTGAGCAGGGGTTAGTCTAGAAATATCCGCCCGACAAATTTCCCATGCCACTGTCGACCATTACTTTACCGCGGATGCTGCTCTCCGCCAGCCGCGCAGAAATATTCTCGATTCCTGTCGGTCTTCGCAGATGTGAAGCCTGGCGAAGGGACGGGAGTCATTCTACTTGCCATCAACGTCTTTGTACTGCTCGGATCGTACTATCTGTTCAAGACCGTTCGCGAAGCTTTGATCCTGAGCGAGAAAGGCGCGGAGGTGAAGAGTTACTCGGGCGACGGGCACTTCTGCTGCTGTTGATTGCCCCGGCTTACGGCCTGATCGCCTCGAAGGTTAACCGCATCAAGCTGATCAGTTGCGTCACGCTCTTTTTCATGTCCCATCTGGTGATTTTTTATCTGCTGGGCCACGGTGGTGTGCATATCGGAATCCTTTTTTCCTGTGGGTCGGCATTTTCAATGTGCTGGTCGTGGCGCAATTCTGGGGCTTTGCGAATGACCTGTACACTGAGCCCGAGGGAAAACGTCTGTTTTCGATTGTCGGCGTGGGCGCGTCGCTATTGGCCTGGGCCATTTACCGCGAACATAAACGGTTGCTGCCGCGCGAAGACACGGAGCCAGTCGAGCAGGTCGGATGAAGCAGCCTGATTGATCGACTGTTGGCTACGGTCCGTCGCGCTCTCACGGTAGTACCCAGTAACTGCGGTTCAGACAGTAATTTAGCTCTCCAGCGAGGCGCTGGCGTCTCGGCCGACCATTTCCCACGGTAGGGCTCCGGGAACGCCTGTTGGTGGGGTGTCGGATGCGGTTCAAGTTTTCCCAAAGCGGCCAAGTCTGCGTATATTCCGTTGCGCCGGGAGGAATATTGCCGTCTCATTTTTCTGGCGATAGGCTTCGCTTGCTGTTATGCGATTGTCGATGAAGCGATAAAGCTATCCCACGCAGATGCTGGACGGGCGGATCGAACGTCCATAGCCGCTTCCTCCAATCCGAGCGATTGTTGCATCGCTTTACTTTTTTGCTGGACATCGGGACGCACATCTGTTACAAGAAGAGATGTGGAGCGCAGGTAAGCTTTATGCGATCTTCGAGTAACAGTAATAGGCGGGAGCGCGCCACGGTGGCGGCGGACCATGCTAGCCATCAGCGCCAGATCCTGGATCGTTTGTCGGCCGAGTACGCGCAGCGCGTCCACGAACTGCTCCGCTATCGCGAACTGGTGAAGGGTTCCGTCTATCAGATTCAGACGCGCTGCGGGAATCCATCTTGCCATTGCGCCAAGCCCCGCGGCGCGCGCCATGCGGCCACGGTGCTCTCCTGGAGCGAAGCTGGCAAGACGCGCATCCGCTCCATCGCCCAGGCAGACCAAACCCGCCTGCGCGGCCTGACCGAAAATTATCGGCGCCTGCGCCAGGCGCACGCCAGTTTGGTCAAACTGCACCAACAGGTCCTCCATGCGGTTGCTGCCTGGAGCGGGTGTTGCGGCTGCCGCCGCCCGCGCCGAGTCAGCGCAACAGCGAAATATAGAAATGGACTTTGCCGCCTTCGAATACGACCGTACCTTCGTAATCGAAGCGTTGCGGTGCGGCGAAATCGATTATCTGGAGAACGTCTCGGAGGCGGAAGAGGCCGACTTGTTCCGCCACCTTCTGGGCCGTGATGTCTTGGAGCGTTTGGCCGAACACTATCCAACCCCGCGCCAGAAAGAAGAAGTTCCCATCTGGCTCTATATCGCCAGCCAGATCAGCCTCAAACTGCACGACGCCAGTTATCACGCTTTCCCCTATGTGCTGCGCTCCGGGGGCTTGATCACCGCCCTGGGGCCTAAGGTGGGGCGCCAGGCCGAGCATCCAGACACGCACGCTGTCACGTTGGCCTGCGAGGGCTTCAACGACAAGAACGAATTCGACCGCCAGACGCCTTGCGATCAGGATTTTCTCC
>QHXW01000506.1 GCA_003223115.1 Acidobacteriota bacterium | reverse complement strand
GCAGGCTGGCCTGGCAAGGAGGCCGTTCCGGTACGGCGTCACGCAGCGGTGAGGAAAAAAGGCTGAACGCTGTTTGATATCTGCAGCCTTGGCGCCGACGCAGATCGTAAGAGGAATGCCGTCCCGTGTAGCCAATCAGGCTGAACACGTTTCGAACTCGGATTCAGGCCCGGGCTGTTGAGGGAACGAACATGTCAAAAACAACGACCTCATGGCAGAAAGGCCGCAGCGGTAACCCACGTGGTCGGCCGCGGTCCGGCCAAGAACTGGGCTCTCACTCCTGCGCCACATGGTGGACCGCAGGCGGTTTGCTGAGAAACTCTGCGAATTGTGTTACGCCGGCGACGTACAGGCTATGCGTCTGGCAAGCCGATTATTCGGAAGTGTTGCAACTTCAACGCTGCGGATCTGGTAGGGTGAGCGGATGAGGTCTTGCCGGGCACCTCTGTTCCAGTGGCGAAGGGGGTCTTGTGAGTCGCTTTCTGGTCGTTTGCTTGCCACAGGGAACCTCCTTCTTCAGTGGGCGCGAGCATACGCCCACCCGGATCCAAAATCAATCCCAGGCTCCAATCGTGTTTACCAGGATCAAGAAAAGAAGCCGCGCGCTCACGACCTCGGCTTTTCAGAATGCGAACAGCAAAGATCAGCGGGTGTGCGCCTTGGCGGTGGCGAGCTCATAGGCGCCCTGCCACGTAGCTTCCGCGTCCCTGGGCGAAGTCATCTTGGTCTTGAACGTGCCGTTGCCGGTAAGCCCCTTGAACTTTATTGAACTATCCACTGCCGCCGGTGAATTGATACTTGCCTTCGACGGTGATCTCAGCATCATTCGCCGCGACCTTGCCCTCGAACGTACCCCAGTCACGACTATCCACGCCATGATCGTTGACGAAGTAGCCGCGCTGGCTGCCTTTGCCGCCAACGACGTCCGTGATACCCCAGTAGGTGATGGCTGCGTTGTTCCACTTCTCATCCGAGGACTTTTGCGTGCCGCCGATCTCGGCGAGGTTCAGCTCGTGGTTGGATTGGTCGGACGCGGCAAATGCCGTTTGCCAACACCCACGCCACCAAACAGCAGAAACCCCGCACGCCTCTGGCAATCCCCGCATAACAATGCGGAAACCAGCAGGCACGCCAGCCTAATCCACGACCCAACCCTCACGTAGAATCCGCGACCGCAGGTCCCGAATATTGCACCATCCGCAACAGCCTTCCGGCCGGACACCGTCTATGATAAATTCAACGCCAGAGGTGGTCCCAATGGCAGCACCCGCACCTGCAAAAGAACGCCTTAAGGAAAGGCTCTCCCTCGAAGAACGAATCCGGCGCCGCGCCTACCCTCTACGTTCAAAACGGCAATAAATCCGGCTCGGAACTCGACGACTGGCTCCAAGCCGAAGAGGAGCTCCGCCGGGCCGCAGAAGAAGCCATCGACAAGCGCTGACTGTCTGCGCTTGCTGACCTTTGACACGGCGCATTCGCAGAGCCATCATCTGAAGCCAACTGCCGGCTAACCTGTGTGATCTCGCCGGAGGGGATCGGGGTGATGTTGCAGGGGCCGGTCCGTCGCATTCGCGCGTTACACTCCAAAACGTGCAAAGACGCTAAATGCCAGCCTCGCGAGTGCTACCATGGACAATGCAAACGGTTAAAGCTGAGGCATAACCGTGTCTGCGAGACCTCAGGAAACCTTCGACCGATCAACGGTTCTGTTGGCCGATGACGAAGCCCCGATCCGCAACCTTTTGCGGTCCATTCTCCTGAAGGATGAATTCCATGTCCTGCAAGCAGAAGATGGCTCGCAAGCTTTGCAAGTTGCCGAGGGGCATCAGGGCTCGATCCAGTTGCTGGTTACCGATATAGTGATGCCCGGCCTCAACGGCTACGAAATGGCGCAACGCGTGCGAGAGTCCCGGCCCGATATCAAAGTTCTCTACATTACTGGTCTTGTGGATAGCGATGTGGGACGCCGGTGCGTGGCTGACAAAAACGGCACCGTGCTGTCGAAGCCGTTTACACCCAAAGAATTCCTCGCGCAAGTCTACGAGCTACTCAACCTGCCCAGGCGAAACGAAGCGGACGCGAGCTGACCCTCCACATTTGGCACCGCGCCGTCGATACGTAGAAGTACCCAATCTAACAATCGACGCTGTCGATTGACGTGCCAAGTAAGTGTCCGAAGCGCAAAAGGCCTTTTTGATCGACGTTCGCACCATACACATGCCCATCTCAAACAGTCATCCAGCTTTGGCAAGAGAAATGTACACTAACAGACGACGCCACCAAAGCGTGCTCGACATCAGGTAGTGGGAAAGAGAATCCAAATGTCATGGAGGTGGTTGCCTTCCTGATGCGTAAACCGCTCTTACTTACCTGCAAAAATCATCGTTGCCGCCTGTGGCTCGATGAAGAAACTTCCGACAGGCCGCTCGGGTTCGTATTGCCCATGAACGTCAATGTGTCCTTCTGTGATCTGCCATGAGAGCACGTGGGGGATCGGATTCCAGGTCAACCTTTTCGAGGTGCTGAAAATATCAACCGCGATGACTTCGGCGGCGCTGATCGAAGGGCATCTCATTCCCGAGCTTGGAACGAAGACTCTTCGTGCGATCAGACGCGAGGAAATGCAGGATCTCCTGAATGCGAAAGCGCAGGTGTTCTCGGCGAGCGTCGTGAACCATTTGCGTTTTCATCTACGCGACATCTTCAATCTCGCAGTAAGCGAGCGGGCGGCGGATTTCAATCCTGCTCTGGCTTTGCATACGCCGAAGTGCAAGCCAGGGCGAGAGCGAAAAGTGATGACCGGAGCGGAGATTCGGTGTGCTCTGGAGGTGTTGCCG
>QHXW01000505.1 GCA_003223115.1 Acidobacteriota bacterium | reverse complement strand
CTGAGTCGGTAAACAGCCCTGAAAAGGCTGGCGTCGGCGGTTCGATTCCGTCCCTGGCCACCTTCCATAGAATGACTTACAGCAGTCCTCAACAACCCCGAGTTTGTTCCGTTTTGTTCCAATTCCAAATTCAGGCTTGTCGGAGTTTGTCTCCCAACAGAATGGTTCAATAGGTTCCCGCCCGCAAGCAAGTCCCGCAGAGGGATCGGATGAAAGTGTGACAAAAAGCTTGTGGGGGATTCTCGCGCAGCGCCTAGAACATCCGGATTGTTGAAAAACGGAGCGCCTGCGCCGCGAGATCCAGATAAGCGTTCGAAATGTAACCCTTTTCGCACGCGCGCAACGCTTCACCTCGGCCCCTTTTTCGCAGCGCGCTGGATATGGCGCAAACTTTCTGAAACTACTGCTTTTTAACCGTTCGACGATCCACGTTTATTTACCCAGCATCGATTGATGCTGGATAACCAGACCTTCCCACTCTCGATTCACCCAACAACCCGGTTCTCTTCGATCTCCCGCGTTAGTGAACGCTTCGCAGCAAAACGTCGGGCACCAGGGCACGGTTGACGAGTGCCCGCCACGACGGTGTCGTGGCCGCGGCCACTTGCGACAGCGGTTGAACGAAGGGTACGAAGTCCTGCTCGCAGATTGTACCGCTGGGTGGGAGCGCGCCACTGATGAAATATTGACTCACGATTGCGCCGGCACACTGCGACAAGAACAACGACGTGTGGCCCCAAGCATGCACAGTGAGCAGCCTCGAGTTTGGCAGGAGGCCTGCCACCGTCGCGGCTCCCTCGTATCGAGTCGCCGGATCGAACTGGTTTCCGATCACGAGCACGGGGTTCGACGCTGCAGCCGTGAAGGGCGAGCGAAATGAAGCGCCAGAGACCGCTTGCTTCGCGGATTTTCTTGATAATGCGAACTCGTTTAGCGGACGCCACTACCCGGGCCTTGGTGTCTATTTTTTGAATTTCACCGACACCAATAGCTTAAGAGCTCCTGGAACTGGTTGTGAATATTAATGTTGGCAAATTCTGGCGGAGAGGCGGGGATTCGAACCCCGGAGGGAGCTTTAAGGCCCCCTGACGGTTTAGCAAACCGCTGCTTTCGACCACTCAGCCACCTCTCCGTGTCTATCGCACCTGATTTCAACGTGTTGTGGTCTCTGTCACTATATCATACGGCGACTTTTTTCCGGCGCGGGACGTTTGTCACCACTTTGTCACCGGCTCGGTCCATTTTCTCCACGGCGCGACGCTTCGCTTCATCATTGGAATGGGCATAGCGCATCGTAGTACTAATGTCGGAATGGCCCAGCAGCTCCTTGACCGTCACGATGTCGACACCATCGCGCGTGAGCCTGGAGGCAAACGTATGGCGGAACATGTGCCAGGTGATCTTCGGCAGTCCCGCTCGTTTCACCGCCGCCAACAGCGCGCCCTTCACGTCCTTGAAGCGGTCCCCGGTCATGGGGCTGTAGAAAACGTAAGGTCCCTGCTGGACGGCGCGCCGCGTCTCGATGATGCCGAAAGCCGCATCGTTCAGCGGCAGGCTCAAGGGCTTGTCGCTTTTCTTCACAATCTTCTTCAGCCGTCTTTGTTCGATATCCACCTCCACCCATTGCAGATTGAAAATATCGCTTGTTCTGAGGCCGGTGTTGATCGCAAACTGGATCATCTCGCGCAGATACGGCGGCGAGGCCAGAAGCAGCCGTTCCTCCTGCTCCTCGCTTACCGTCTCGAAGCGGAGGTTATTTTCCGTCAGGAATTTCACCAAGCGGACTGGGTTGGTCCCCTGATGCTGTCCCCATCGCTCCGCCATGTTAAACATATGCTTCAGCAACGCCACTTCGCGGTTCGATGTCGCCGGGCATACGTCCTTCACCCTTGCTTGCTGGTATTCTTCAACCCTGAGCGGTGTGATGTCCCGCAGCTTCGATGGGCCAAAAAACGCTTGCAGGTTGCCTAGCATCTGCACGTCCCGCTTCCATGATCGCTTGTGGAGTTTCGCGTACTCGATGTAGCGGTCACCAAGCTCCGGCAACGTAATGTGGACAGGCTTGACGAAGACCCCTCGCTGTACCTCAGCAATGCGCAAAGCGAGATGCTTCTCCGCTTCACGCCTGTTTGCCGTCCCGGTGCTTTCCTGAAATCGTTCACCGTTGGCGTAATAGTCTGCATACCAGATTCGGCCTCGTCGGTAGAGTGCCATGTTAATGACCTTTCCACCTCTGGCCAGCCAGATCCATTGTAGGCGAATGGGGCAGGGATTGGATCACCTCGTTGGGGTCGAATCTCAGGGATCGGCCGGCCTTGATGAACGGGATTCGGCGCAGGTAGCACCAGTTGTATAGCGTTGCCTTGGGGACGCTGAGGCGTCGAGAAAGTTCTTCGATATCGATCAGGGTGTTGTATGGTGTGCTCACGAATCGTGTCCTCTGTAAAGTTATATGGCTGGCGTGGAATGTGTCCTCCTGCCATTCCGCGGCGATGGAATTCCTACCGAAGGACGTAACCGTTAAGGATGTCGCGACGCAGCCATTGATGTCCGTGCCGATGGTCGTATCCATATGGAAATGGATGGCACCGCTCTCGACCATGCCGGCGAGTATCGGCGAGACGCGGTAATCCTGTTCAACAGTGAGGAGGCGGGATTGGCGTTGGCCTGCTTGGACATCAAGGGGGTTACATTGAAACGGCCGGGCTCGTTCTCCCGTAGCTCGAATCTGAGGTTGCAGATGCCTCGGCCTGGAGGTGCTGCTTGTCCGTGCCAGACTATGGAAAGTTTGCCGAACGGCTCGAGCGCTTCCGGTGAAGCAGGACCGATTGCCGGGGAACCTGGCTGAGTGCCTGGGGGAGTGGAGGGAGTAGTGGGGGCGGCGGTCGAGGCGCCCGACCGCGCGCGACGGCCAGCACGAACATCGGGAATGGCAGGAACGCTTGCGATCTTTCCTGCAAGAATGTGCGACAGGTGCGACCGCGAGACTCCCAGGTAATCAGCCGCCGCGTTCATGCCCATGATTTCCGATACCTGACGGGACATTTCTAACTCCATCTGTGAGGGCCGGAATTTCACCTGAGTGTCGGGTTGCATAACACTAGCGGCCCCGCCCCGTGGTTCTTGCGCGTCCTAACGTCTCTCGGTTGCGTCCCCTTCCGGCGGAGCCCGCAGATAGTGCAAGCCCAGCCTCCCGGTCTCGCCGATCGCGTTCGCGATTCCTCGTCTCGCGTTCGGGAAACATATTGCGCAAGCCTCCGAGCTCGGTGGAATCAAGCGGGGGGACTTCACAGGCAATAGACCGGTCCCGTTCCAGGGCGAGCAGAAAATCGGCCGCTCGGGAGGCGTCATGCGCGGCGCGGAAGATTTCATTCTTGTCCTGTTTCAGAACGTTAATCCACGAGCTCACATACGCGGCGTGCTGCTCGGGGTCGTGCGGAATTCCCCGCTCCGCGGCCAGAAACACACTCGCCAGCTCAGCCCGCAACTCCTCCTGGGCGTAGCTGATATCGCCGAATCGGTACGTCTCGTTGAGAGTCGTGCGGTCCAGGCGTGACGGGTGGCCGGTCCAGTGGGCGAGCTCATGCAGCGCAGTGTCGTAGTAGCCTGCTGCGTCCTTGAAAGCGTGCTTTGGGGCAGGTGAATGCTGTCCGACGACCGACTGTAGAAGGAGCGATCCGCTTGATCGTGGTGGATTGTCGCACCGGAAT
>QHXW01000097.1 GCA_003223115.1 Acidobacteriota bacterium | reverse complement strand
CGTTGAATCACTTCACCGTCGGCTTCCTGCGCTATCAGAATCCGGATGGTGTTCCCGACCGCGGCTTCGATCCGGAAAAGGAACTGGGCCTGAAGGGTACTCTGCTCAAAGGCTGGTTCCCGGCGGTCAATTACGGCCTTAGCGGGATCGGCACCAATCAGTTGAAGCATCTCTACCACACGGTGCCGACTGTGGTCGATTCTTTCTCGAAGGTAGTACGTTCGCACACCTTTAAATTCGGCGGCGAGTATCGCAAGGCGATGGCCAATTTTTTTGGCGGCAATGGAGCATACGGTGGTCTTAACTTCGGTAGCGCGCAGACAGCTCTGCCTTACTTGTCGGGTGACTCGGGAATTTACAGTGTGGTCGGATCGCCCTTCGCCAGCTTCCTACTGGGCCAAGTGGGCTCGGCTTATATGAACTCGCCGGTGCATATGTCCTACCGGTA
>QHXW01000098.1 GCA_003223115.1 Acidobacteriota bacterium | reverse complement strand
CAACCCTCCATTGGGACGCTTCCACTCCAGCAGTTCGCAGACCGTGCGCGAGATCTCGGTAATCCCCAGCGAGGCGAACTCCGCGACGATCCCGCGCACCAACTCCAGTTCCGCCATGGAAAAACTCCGCCCGCAAAAGGTCAGCGGTCCGGCCCATTCTGATTGAGTCACAAGCCCGGCTCTCAACTCCTTTAGGCTCAGACTATCTCAAAAAAATGGAAAAGTCCAGCCCCAAATTCGGGATGATCGGGGACCAGGTTGTACGCCGCCGTCCGGCTATCTTCTCTTTGGCAGGCGCTCCCGCCGCAGCAGTTCGCGATGGATCGCGGAAATCTTTTCCAGGTGTTCCTGGATCTGGTGATAATTCTCTATCCAGCGGCGGACGCGCTCGACCTGGGTTTCTGCCGCCAGAGACGTTCCCGTCAGGGACCGTCCGTTGCTTTCCCGGACCCGCGTAGTATCCGGGCTTTCGCCTGTCCGCTCAATTTTACGAGAACTTCCGGTCAGAGCTTCAATTTTTGCGGCTAGCCGCGCAATTTTTCGAGCAGCTTCACGCCCATGGCAATGTCCAGCATGCGCTGGGATTGGTCCAAAACCTCGCGTTCAATATTCAACGGGCCCTTGAAATGGATGGATTTCAGCTTGTTAATGAAACGCTCCATGCCCACGGACCCTTGCCCCAGCGGTTTTTCCTCGCCCAGCGCTCCGGGTACGCCCTTGGGCGGCCAGTCGCCGTCTTTGCAGTGCACCGAGATGACGTGCGCAGCGAGTGTTCCCAGGGCTTCGACGGGATCGCCTGTGCCGTAAAGAATCATGTTGGCCGGATCGAAGTTGATTCCCAGGTTGGGACGATTGACATCGATGAAAAATTCAAGCAACGTCTCGGCCCCTTCCTGGCCGGTCTCGAGAGCGAACGTCTGTTTGTTTTTCGCGCAATGGTCGCACACCCGCCGCACCATCTCCCGCACCGCGATGTAATCCGGATTCGAAGTGTCCTCGGGAACAAAGCCGATATGCGTGGCCAGGCTCGGAATGCCGCAATCGCGGGCGAAATCGCTGACTTCGTACGTGCGCTTCTCTCGCTCGACTCGTGTGCCGTGCGGAATGAAGCCCACGGTATTCTTCACCGTAGGGATATCGGCGTAGCTCTCGCCCTTATAGGCACAGAAGGCAGTGACCACGGTGAATCGTTCGGCATCCAATGCGAATTTCCACTTGGCCGCGGCGCCGGCTAGCGGCAGGTCGCCTGCGATTCCGATCTGCCCGCAGCGTGCGCCTACTGATTTCAGCTCGCGAATCGTTTCCGCTGGGTCACGTCCCGCCCAGAACATCACGCCGATTTCCATGTCTTTTAAAGCCTGCATGCGATTCTTTCTCCGTTCTTACTTCTCGATTCGACCATCAGCCGTGCAAGCTTCACGGCAATGGCGGATTCTTCGGGAGGACAGAAGTCCGGCCGGCGGCCGTGGGCGGCACAGTCGATGAAATACCTCAGCTCCTCCGCGAACCAGTCCGTTTCCGTGGAGGCTAGCGATTCCTGCTCGCCGTCTTCACGATACATGCTGAGCGGGCGACCCTCGGAGCTGTACTCGAGTGTGCCTTTATCGCCCACGATTGTGAACTCCATGGAAAATGGATACGACTTGGGGTGGTGCCAGCCCCCCGAGACGACGACGCAACCAATTCCGGGATACTCGAACTCCGCCAGGATCCAGTCAATACCGCGAGGCAGATCCTCGTAACCGCGCGCGGACACCGCCACCGGTTTTCCGAATAGCATCAAGCAAAAATCGATGTCATGAATCAGAAGATCGAAGACACCGCCGCCGCTTTGTTCCGGATTCCCAAGCCAGCGGCTCCAGCCCGGCGCGGCACAGCGCCGCCGAAAAATCGCCGAGCGCGCACGTCCAAGTTTTCCGGATTTTACCGCAACCGCCGTATTGCGATACGCCCCAATGAAGCGCAGCACCTGACCAGTCATCAGTATGCGGCCACTTTTGCGGGCCTCGGCCAGCATCTCGTCCGCGGTCGCGCCATCGAGGGCCATGGGTTTTTCCACCAACACATGCTTGCCCGCGCGCAATGCCGCCAACGCTACCGGGGCGTGCCGATCGGTAGGCAGGCAGATGTCTACGGCTTCAACATCACTGTCGCCAAGAGCCTGATCGATGGCGCGGTATTTCCTGACGCGGGAGAAATCCATCTTCTCGCCTGGGCCGCCGATATTGCCCTGGATCGAGCTCAGATCGCCCGTGAGCTTCTGCTCATCAGAACTGACGACAGCGATCAACTCCGCTTCAGGAATGTTTTTGAGGGCTTTCAAATGGGTGCTCCCCATGAAGCCGAGACCCAGAACCGCGATGCGCATACAAGAGGGAAATATAACATTCCGGGCGTGGCAACGCCGACATGCCACTGAAATTATTCACTAACGGCGCAACAAAAACGGTTGGGAAAGAAACAATCGCCGGCGTCTTGATGCATAAAAGAACATGCAGGTAGCGAAAGCCCTCTGATTACACTTTTTGCAGCCACATGCATCCACCTTTGTTCTCGATCGCCAGCGGCATGTTCTCTCGAAACCACTGCTCGTGAAAAAGGTGCGCGTACGAGGAAAAAAGCAATATCTTGAACTCATTGTTGTATTCGAGAAACGCCCGCAGAAGGTAAAGTTCATTCCACGATCGGCCTTCGAGCGACCACGGCTTCGGGTACTCGAACGGGTAGAACACATCGTGGATATGAACCAGCACGCCGCTATGGAGATGCGGGAGAATCTCAAAAAAGATCCGGTTGACGTCGCTGCCAATCTTGGATACATGGGTGGAGTCGACGAACAGGATATCGCCCGCTTCCAGCTCATCAAAGAAGCTCAGGTTCACATCCTGCACCTTGCGGCCGATGATGGCGACGGATTCATTCAAGTTCTGGAGTAGGGACCGCAGCAGATCGGGATACGGCTCAATACAAGTGATCTTTGTCCTCGAATCCAGTAACAACCGGTTCGTGTCCACCATCGCACAGGTCGAATGGCCTGAGCCGATCTCAATCACGCGGCTGGGCTTGATCCAGTTGAGTAAGCAGAACAGGATGATCGCGTCGCTGTACGAATAGTGCGGATTATCAAAGAAATAGAGCAAGCCCTCAGTGGGCTGCGATCGAAAAGGCAGCAGCGGGTAATACTGCTTTAATTGTTCCAATAACTCCAGTTGAGCCGCGTCATCGATAATGACCGCCGGGACCTGGGCCGGAAGCTTGACCTGATTTTGCCTTTCAAGATCAAGCCTGACATCATCAACCGAGGGGATGGGAGAGTAAAAGTGGCCTGCTGGAACGAATTGCATGGCGTCCGCGCCCTCGATGATGGCTTTGAATTTGTCTCGTTCCCCTGTAGTCCTTTCCAGCTCGGCGGTCAGGCGGTCATAGTCCTTCACAATCCTTCGCAGCCGGCGCAGATTTTCCAGCATGGCGTGATTATGACATGCAGGCGCGGCTGGGAATGCTTACAGGCAGACGAGTCGACGTTATAGGGGCGCGGGTTCTGCGAGGGCCGTCAGCGATTGGAGCTGGTTGCGCAGTCGATCGAGGGATTCGGTGACGCTGCGTACTTCGATGCCGTGCCAACCCCAACCGTACAGCATGAGTTTGAGCTCGATACGCATCATCGAAAATGCAAACAAAAACTGCTGCTTCATCAAGCGTCCAGCCACATCCGGTCGTTCCACATCAGATTGCACAAATTGACCCTTGATGACTTTGTGGATGTGATTGAAGTCATCGGAGAGCTGCTGCATGTATCCGCGGAATATCTTGATCCGCAAATTTCGAAATTTCTTTTCCGCGTTCGCGTCGCCGTCAGATTGCGAAGCCAGGAACTTCTCATCTGCTTCTTCCAGCAAACGCTCCATGAGGCGGTACCGGGCGGGCGAGAAGAGTTCTTCGTCCGGCTCAGGAGGAACGGTGATACGATCCTGCGAGATCAGTCGCGCAAAGAGGCCGGCAAATCCGATTGCCAGCCCCAGGAATCCGCATGTCGCAGCGATGAGAACAACGTCCACGTGAGTGATCAATCCTCCATTCAAGCTTACGGGTAACTAACAGATTGTACAATCTGTCATCGGACTATGACCACGATAACTCACCGAGGTAAATTGCTCCAAAGGCGCGGGCCCAGTAAGAAGTGGACTTTGTGCCCGGGAGCGGTTTGCGCCCGCGCTAACGAAGCGGCAACGGTTCAGGGAGTTCAGAACCGCCTGGAAACCTTCAGCAATCCAAATTTGTCCTTGACATTTAATCTTTAATAGATTAACAATCATCTTTCATCAATGGCAAAGTCGTCACGCGGGGGAGCTGTCGACGAACTGGCCGAAAGCCTCAGCCCACTGCGGCTTCTCTCCGTGCCCGAGGCGGTGGCGCAAAAACTGCGGGATGCCATCCTGGCGGGCCAATTGAAACCCGGCGAGCGCCTGGTTGAGCAAAAGCTTGCCAGCCGTTTCGGCATCGGCCAGCCGACCCTGCGGGAAGCGCTGAAGGAACTCGAATTTCAAGCGTTTGTGCGCAAGTCGCCCAAAAAAGGGACTTACGTCACGTTGCTCACTCCGGAAGACTTTCGGAAGATTCAGGAAGTGCGGATGACGCTTGAAGTGGTGGCCATCGAAAAAGCCGCGCTCAACACGACCGACAGGGCGATGCGCGAGTTGGAGACGCTGGTGGTCTCTATGCGCTCGGCCGCCCAGAAATTCGATCTGGCCACATTTCATAAGAGCGATGTGGCGTTCCATGAGAAGATTTGGGCCCTTACGGGCAATGAGTATCTCGAGCTCGCGCTCGAGCAGATTGCATTTCGTTTATTTGCGTTCGTGCTTCTGCAACGAGAGCCGACGGCCGCCAATGAATTCCTGGCTTCAGCCAAGCAGCATGCTCATATTCTGACCGGGTTGCGCACGCGGGACCCAAAACGCGCCCGTCAGGCTTTTGTCGAGAGCACAACGAATTTTTGGAGTAAGTATCACCCGGTCACCATTGGCGAAACAGGAAAGTTGATGTAAACAACGGGAATCCGGCGTAGGATTTTTCCGGCTCACCACGATCTTCGATTTGAGCCGCGGCTCGAGCGCCCACGGGGACGCTTGCAGCCTCGAAAGGAGACATATGCATCGCAACTTGTTCTCAACATTGTGTATCGCGGTATTGGCCGTGATGACGGTCCTTACCCTCAACGCGCAGAGCGATCGCGGCTCCATCACTGGACTGGTCAGCGATTCGTCCGGTGCAGTGGTGGCGCGCGCCACAGTATTGGTCACGAATACCGCCACTAATACATCGCGTGAAGCTCTGACCAGCGAAACTGGAAAATATGTATTCCAGGAACTCCCCGCCGCGGTCTATAGTCTGGCCATCAAGCAGGCCGGATTCCGTACATACCGGCAGGACGGGATCACGGTTGGCGTGAGTCAAGCCGTCACGCAGGATGTCATCCTGCAGGTCGGTGAGGTCACTGAAACCGTGGAAGTGCACGCCGACGCCAGCATGCTGAAAACCGAGTCGGCGGAGATTTCGACTTCGGTTACACCGGAGAAACTCAGCGAGCTTCCAATAGACTTCAGCGGCGCGATGCGAAACCCGATGAGCTTTCTGAGGCTGGTTCCGGGTGCTTCGGTCAGCCGCGATCAAAGCTGGCCGGTGACCAGCCAGAACGGACTGCAAAGCTTCGCCGAGGAGATCCGCATAGATGGCGCTTCGAGCACCAATCCGACGCCGGGCGTGTTCAATGAGGCGCAACCTTCGGTGGACGCTATCCAGGAGATCAACGTTCAAACCGCTAATTTCAACGCGGAATACGGGCAGGCGGGCGGCGCCATCATGAATTTCACGCTGAAATCGGGCACCAATCAACTGCACGGCAGCGGCTATGAGTATCTGAGAAACGAGTTCTTCAACGCGAAGAACAAAGACCTGCCGGAGACCGACCCGAAGACCAAACTGCGGCGCCACGAATTTGGCGGAACAGTGGGCGGGCCGCTTGTCATTCCAAAACTCTATAACGGGCACAACAAAACGTTCTGGTTCACCTCATACGAGCAGTTTTATACACGCGACAATCAGAAGGGCTACTGGAGCGTTCCGCGCGATGAGTGGCGCAATGGCGATCTCTCATCGCTTCTGCTGCCGAACGTTCTGGGCACGGATGTTCTGGGGCGGCCGATTCATCAAGGTCAGATTTACGATCCCGACTCGACGCGTACGGTCGTCGTGGATGGTCAATCATACGTAGTGCGCGACCCATTTCCCAATAACCAGGTCCCCATCCGGAGTGACGTCGCCAAGCGCATCCTCAGCTTCGTTCCCAAGGCCGGCATCAGCGGGTTAGACGCTAACAACCTTCTTGGACCCACGGGGACGCCG
>QHXW01000094.1 GCA_003223115.1 Acidobacteriota bacterium | reverse complement strand
CTCAGCCAACTGCCCAAACGCGAATTGTCAAAGATCTGGCGGAAGGCAGGCGACTCGAACGCCTATGTCCCGAGGGACCTTGGTTTTAGCAAACCAGTGGGATACCAATTACCCGAGCCTTCCGGGTGCAAACTTCAAATTGATTTAGTTTAGAGGAAATTACAGACTTGGTGAGAGACACCAAGAGTGCCCGACTAAGAGTCGGTACGATAGGAGGTCGCGACTGAAGAAATGCCGCATCTACATTATTTACTGTACAGCGAAACGCCGAGTTCGTCAAGATCTGGACGGATTTCATTCCGATACTTTCCCGCCGAATTCCCGTTCGCATTCGCGCCACTAGCCGCAATACCGGCGAGAACAGAGCGGGCTGGCGCGACGCGGCGTGTAGATTCCATCCCGCATCGCCTCCTGCACCATCGGGTAAAGCATCTCTGCATACCGCTGCTCTTCTGCTCCGATTTCGCAACTCTGCTGCACGAGTTGCACGCCAGCTCAGGTAATGCTGCCGGTGTGTTTCTCGGCAACCGTCTGATTACCCACTTCAGCACGAAGGCGTTCGACTATATATGTTTACTCTACATATGTCTAGGGCGCAGGAAAGTATTGCGACCACAATCTCTTTCTTTGTCGGGTTTGCAACCTGTAACAACGACTGTACAGAAGACGATGCCGACTATGTCGACTATGTCGGGATCTCGCACGATACGAACCGGAGCGATGCGTCAAACGCGGCCTATCAATGCGTAACCAGATCGGCCCGTGGCACGAGGACGCGCACAGCGATCACCGGCAGCGTGGCGGACACAGCCATGCACGTTTTCCGTGTCACGACCATCAATCCAGCAGACGGCACGCAAGCGGCTGGGACGGTTTACTGTGCGGTTGATACCAACACATCTGCTGCCGTGACTGTGGCTACCACCGCTGCGCTCAAACCAGTGTGCATGTGGCATGCGTGACAAGGCAGGCAGTCGCGGAAAATTGCGGAGTGGACTATGTTGAATCGTGCGGTTCATAGCTCACCTCCCGATGGACCGTCGACGTCTCCAGATAATCTTTCGACCTGATCCGACAATGCGCCGTCTCCTTCTCATCTCGCTTCTGGCTTTCGCCTGTGCGCCGTTCGCCTGGGCGAACGGACTCACGTTCAACTGCACGACACCGGTGGCCGGTCTCACCACGGTCACTGGGACTAATGTCATCGCGCTTCAGGACATCGTGCTCACCGGCACGGATGTCGTGAACTTTTCCGGTTGTAACATCTATATGGCGAATCAGGCCTGGTGGTCGGATTCGACTTGGACCGGGAGCTACACGCTGACCAATGCCACGATGTTTGACTGCGGCCGGCAAGCCTGGAACGCAGACTGTACCCATCTGGACATGACCAGTGCGACGGCGACGATCAATTGGACCGGTAGCACCTTCCGGCGCTCCGCAGGTCACTACGCCTCGATTTCCGGGGCAGACAACCTCACCTACACGAATAACAACCTGTGCGCTCAGGACAACATCCTGCCGATTGCGGTAGATCGTGCAGCCGTGCATGGCGGCGATGCCAATTACTGCCTGTCGATTACCGGGACGACCACCGGTACCAGAAGCATCACGGGCAACACCTGGTACGGCGGCCGGATCGATACCTCAAGCGATGTAGGGGCACGGGCCGCATCGCCGGGGTGGACGATCACGGACAACCGGGCCTGGGGGTACCGAGCTGGCATCTGGTGCGGAACGAACTCGACCTGCTCGACCAATTACGTTAATTCGCTGCTGGGCGGACCCACTCCGCAGCAGCCCTACTACGTCGAGAACTGGACCTTCACTTGCGAAGCAGGATCTACCTGCGACGGCAACGTCATCCGCAAGGGGCACTGGATTCTGCGCAACATTCGCGGGACATTCTCAAACGGCGTGGTCCTCGAGCAGAACGGCATCACGAGCCTCCAGGGATTGGGCGGCGACACCGCCGGAATCGTCACCGGCAATATCTTTACTGATTATTTTCAGCAGCAGAGCCGGTACACGGATCTGAGCTGCTACAACGCGCAGAACGGCAATATCTCGTTCACCAACCCCAACAACAATTTCACTATCTACAACAACACCTTCGACGGCGGCTATCCTTGCGCGCCACAGACCGCGATCGAGGTGGTGAGCGGTTCGCACGTCAATGAGGTGAGCAATAACGCCTTCGTGCGGACGACAAGCACGCTCGGCAATCTGCACGCCACGGTCGGCGCGGGGATGAATTCCAATTATGAGCCCGTGGGTTCCCCGCCGTACCCGCAGCGAGCCGACAAGCTGGATTACAACTTTTTCAATTATGTTTCGGGGCAGACCCCACAGAATTACGCCATCGGAATCACGGGAAGAGCGGCCCTATGCTCCAATCAGTACGGACTGCACGACCTACCAAGCTGCCCGAACGGGAACGCCTCACTCACCGGAGTGTTTCAGGGAGCAGACGGGAACGGCTCATTGCCCATCGGCTTCCCATACTACGACACCGACATCATGGCCGGTACGGTCACGGTTCAGCAGGTCTTGAATTTTTACCACTATGCCTACGCTCCAAAAGCCGGCAGCCCGCTGATCGGTTCTGGCGACCCGGCGCATCTGGCGAACATTGGAGCGGTGCAAAGCTCTCCATCACAGAGCTCGCTCTACCAGTCCGGGGTGAACCAGAAGCCGGTCGTCTACTCCAACATGTCCCCGGGCGGCGGATTTACCATCAACGGATTGGTGGCAAATCTCAGCGCAGGCGTATCGGATGACGGGCTCCCGAACGGTACTCTGACGATCGCATGGACGACGCTCACAAAGCCGACTGGAGCGACCGTCACATTCACTCAGCCCGCCAAGTCGATCACATCAGCAACGGTCACCAAATACGGAACTTACGTGTTTCAGGTCACCGGATCGGACGGAGCGCTCACCGCTTCGGACACGATCACGGTGGTTTATCTGCTGCCGCATCCTAGAGAATACCTGGCCGATGCGGCGGTTGTGGCTCGCGTCCGAGCGAAAGCCGCTGGAACGTCTTCGGCTGGAAACAACGCGGACTGGACCGCGATGAAATCGACCGTGGTCGGCAACCAGGGCAAGTCCTTGGACACGTATGTCAACTACAACGCGCCCACGGTGACGATCAGTTCCGCGACCAATGCCAATCCGGTCGTGTTCACATCGTCCGGAACACTGCCCTGGACCGGCTCATCCTTGTGTTATTTCGGCGGTGCATTCGGAAAGTGGTCGCCGCTGAATACACCGCTCGGGACATCCAAAACGTGCAATGCGCTTACGACCACCTCGTTTAGCGTCACCGGAATGGATTCGACGAGCTGGGGAAGCTACTCGACAGTCAATCCGCAAACCGGCGTGGCCCAGAATGCAAAGCTGACGTTGTTTCTGAGAAACCCGACGTTGCCGAATCTGTTTACATGGGAAAGCGTCAACATCCGCGGTGCTGACTGGTATTACCCGCTGGTGCGTTTGGCGCTCGCCTATCAGGCCAACGTTGTTACGAATCCAACGCTGGCAAATACTTACGCGGCTGCGGCGCAGCGCCTTCTGGAATACATCAACACCATCACCATCGAGGGCGCAATGATGGCTCCTCTTATGGAGGATGCCTATTATGCGGATCGCTTCGCCATCGAAGGCGTGGCTTTGGCTTTCGATTGGCTCAGGCCGTACATGGTCACCGATGCGCGCGCTTCGCCGATCTCGGGGTTGCCGATGGGGCAATACGACATTGGCCGGACCATGACCACATTGCAAATGTGGTTCACCGCGATCAATATCTACCGTGACCAGGCGGGAAACCTGGGATCTGGGCCTTATGGATCTTATGCCACAGCCGACATGATGGTGGACAATTACTACGCCGGGCACGTGGGCGCCGGAGTCCTGACGGCTTTCGCTGTTAGCGGCGATCTTGCACAGCCGACCGGAGAGTTCCCGCAAGCCACGCCAATATTCATCGACCCATTCGTCATCTGGAAATACTGGGTAGCGAATCAGATGGATGTGAAGTTCCCGGACTGCTTTACTACCGCGCCAGTGGCCGGGGGGACTTTCCCGCATGGCCTGTGCTTCAGTGGAGTTCCCACGGAGAGCTACGGATACGGTGCAGGAACCCTGTCGAATTACGCCAAGTCCACGTTTGCCAGGAAAACAGCCACCAACGGAGTGGAGGACTTCACTGCGAACTACATCAAGCCGATGGCCGATTCGGTCATTTATGAAACGGCTCCCAACAATTGGGAAACCACGCGCCACGGTGATTATCCAGGGGCGAGCGGTATCGTCTCGCAATCGTTTTGCAATCTGTTGACAGGCACACTGCAAGGACTTACCGAGGCTGGCTGGATGAACTTCTACTGCGCCAACCAGGCGGCAGCCACGCTGCCGTCCGGAGTGACAGCCAACCAAGCCGTCGTAGAAGACAAGATGCTTTGGCACGACACGGCATTTACCTCGACCGATTACACGCTGACGCAGCCGTCGAGCAGCTACAGCCAGGGCGACGAACATCACATCATCCGCAGCTCATGGGCGGGCACTGCTAACTGGGCAGTGCTGTATGGCCAGACTCTTTTTACGAATGTCCACACGACTTCTACTCCAGGTGATCTCACGCTGGTCCGCGGTATCGACAACCTGATCATTCCGGCCTACCAGTGGCAGGACAATAACGGCGTCACGGGAAACCCTTACAACTTTCTGCTGGCGTCGGGATACGCGAGCAATTTGTATTTTTACGATGGCGGGACTTTCGGCATCTTCAATCCGGCAAGCGCGTCGAGCTACCTGTACGAGGGCAGTGGAGCGCGTCTATGGGGAACCTACACGCCTCCGGTCGTGCCTGACAAGCTCGCAACGAATTACGCCCATGCGCTGGTGGATCTGACGCAGGGCTACATGCCTAATAAACCGCTCGCTTCAAGAACCCTGCGCTACTGGTACCGGGATTTTGTCTGGCTTGGCGGCGGCACATACGGCGTCTACGACCGGACCAAAGCCACGGCCGCGACCTATGCCGGAATTCCTTTTATCACCCTGGCCTTTTGTTCTGGGGGGCTTTGCGACGCGGCGACATCGGGATCATATACCGGAACCCAGAACGAAACCTACGACGTGGCTATCGACGGAACCGCAGTCGGCGGATGCTCTGGGAACGACTCGTTCAAGTGGTCGGTAAATAAAAGTGCGTATACAACCGGTGTCTGCATGACTCCGGGAACGGTGCAGGCGATCGGAGCAAACGGTACAAAGCTGACATTCACGGGCGGCATCGGGCATACGCTCGGGCAGTTCTGGACATTTTACGCCGTCGCGCAGCCCCAACACTTCCGGTTCCATTTGAACCCCACGAGTACCACAACGCTCGCTTCGAACACCATCAAAAGCGTAGTCGGAACGAGCGCCATGTGGATTCAGCCGGTTTCCCCAGCCACAGCTCAAGCTTCGATCGGATGGACCCCAAGCGCGACCGGAGATAATCAACGCGGTGCCACATCTGGTTTTGGTGCGTCTTCATTCTTTACCCCCCGCGCCGACATCATGAACACTGCGGCGCCGGCCACTGATGCCATCATGACCGCCGTTACGACCGACGCATCGGGCGCTTCAGCCCCGGTGGCAGTCGATCTCACCACGCTGGGCGCTCTTGACGCGAATTGGGCCGGGATGCAAATCACGGGGACTTCAGACGGCATTGCAAAGGTGTACGCCACTGGCGCGGCATCCACGATTGTGGCGAACGGGGCACAGAACTACACGGTGACCCCGCTCACTTCCATCAGTACGCTGCACACTACCCATGCCGGCACGGGCGCGTATAAGCTCAGCCAGCTTGCTCCTGGGGTTTATGCGGTCGCCGGCAATTGCGTGGCGACACAAAACGGGCCTTGCGGCGCGGCGACAGTAGGCTCGGATGGGACGCTTTCGTTTAGCGGGATGAGCGGCACGTATGCGATCTCGTCAGTGTTCACAATTACGACCGATTCACCGCTGCCTTCGAGCACAGTAGGATTACTATATAGCGAGGCTATCACCACAGCCAGCGCCACGGGCAACGTCACAGCCTGTGCGATTACTGCTGGTTCCTTGCCCGCCGGATTGAGCGCGGCTCCGACCGGGACAACGTGTGTGATTACGGGGACGCCCACAACTGTCGCGATTTCCAGCTTCACATTGCAGGCGACAGACAGCGCCTCGAACACGGCCACCCAGGCATTCGCCGTCACCATCAATGCGGCGCCAGTCATCTCCACCGCTTCGCCGCTCTCGACCTCTACTGTCAGCTCGGCCTTCACCCAGACGCTTGCCGCAACTGGCGACACGCTACCGCTCGCGCCGGTCACCCGTCGCTTTCCCCAGCGTTTGAGCGTCGGCAGGCCCATCAATTTGACGACTACCGACACCTAGAAGTCCCTGTCAACCTATGCTCACAATGTCAAAGTAATTGCGCAGCACGGCAAGGTCACGCTCAAAGGCCCCGTGCGCTCTGACGATGAACGCCAGAGCATCGAAGCCAAAGCCGTTGACGTGGCACGGTCCTGAAATGTTACGAATCAGCTTTCCGTAAAAGTCGATAAAGCTTCACCGAAGAAGAAATCTTCGGCCTAGGGCCGGCGGATTTAGCAACGAGCGAACTTAACAACGAAAGGAATTTATCATGGCCGGAAAGAATACAGCGGTTTTTGCATTTTCTGTTCTCGGGCGAGCGCCGAGCACGCGGTAAACGAGTTGATTGCGGCGGGATATAGAAGCAGGGACATATCGATCCTGGTGCCGGACTAGAAGGCGACGAGGGAACTCGCAACAGAGAAGAACACGAAGGCTCCGGAGGGTACAACCACGGGGGCAGCGACGGGAGGGGCCATCGGCGGGACTCTAGGGCTGCTGGCCGGTATCGGTGCCGGTATCGGCGCACTCCCCCGGCCTAGGGCCGTTCGCTGCCGGTCCGATGATGGGGGCACTTGCGGGAGTGGGAGCAGGCGCTGCGGCAGGAGGTCTGATTGGCGCTCTCGTCGGGATGGGAATCCCGGAGTATGACGCCAAGCGCTACGAAGGCCGCGTTAAGGACGGGGCATTCTGTTGTCGGTGCACTGCGACGATTCCGATTGGGTTAGCAAGGCGAAGGACATCCTGAAGCGCGCCGGAGCAGAGGATATCGCGCCGGCCGGCGAGAAGGCAGTCAGCAGCCATGGAGTCGAGAAAACCACGGCCCATGGAGCAGGTTAGGTTCGTCTGACGTAGCGCCGGATGAGCGGTACGTCCATCCGTCGGATGTTCGCAAGACGCGGTCGTAATCAGTCAGCGGGGGCTCGCGGAATCAGCGCGCTCCCTGCGCTTCATCCAAGAGACGTTGTACAGTCTGGACTTCGGGAACGTTCGGATCCAGCTTCATGGCGGCTGCAAGATTTTTCAAAGCCCGCTCCTGGTCGCCCATTTTTGAATAGGCCATGGCAAGGTGACACTTCCGGCGGGCGCTAGGCTCCTTCTCAGCAGCCTTTTCGAGATAGGGGAGCGCAGCGCTGTACAGACCTTTGTGGTAGAGCACCCATCCTAGCGTGTTCTGGACGGCGGGCGCTTCCGGAGCGAGTTCGGCGGCGCGCTGGGCATACTGCAAGGCTTCGTCAGGCTGATTCCCATACTCGGCGAGATCGTAGGCCAGATTGTTCAGGGCCATGAGATTATCGTGCTGCGCGTCGAGTGCCTTTCGGTACTGCTTGATGGCTTCGCTGTGATTTCCGCGGGTCTCTTCCACATTTGCGCGCAGCAATCGCGCCGTGACGTTTTTCGGTTGCTGGATGAGTACGTCATCGAGCGTTTTGACGGCGACGTTCGGGTGACCGTCGGCGACATCCAACTGCGCCAGCATCAGGTCGGCGGGAGTGTGCATGGCATTGGCTCGTTTTGCGGCGAACAATGCCGTGCGCGCCCGGGCGTGATCGCCAGTCGCCAGTAATAACTGAGCCAGAAACTGTTGAATGGGAGCTGATTTGGCGTGCTGCTCGGCGTGTGCCTGAACCAGCCTGATAGCCTCCAACGGCCGCTTTTGAGCGCTGAAGCTGCCCACTATCAAACGCAGGATGCGCACGTCTTCCGGATTCTTGTTGAGCGCTTCAGTCAACGACGCCCGAGCGGAATCGTAATCTCTGGGCTGAAGATCCTTCTGTTGGAGCTTGAGATATGCGTCTTGAAGAAGCAACTCGGACGATCTGAACGCCGTCAGGCCGCGATCCACATCTTTGCGAGCTTCAGCGGTCCGGTTGAGGGCGATCAAGGCCCAGTTCCGTTGGATGATGACCGATAGGTTGTTCTCCTGCCCTTTGGCGCTGTCTAACAGATCAAGCGCCGCCTGGGGGACGCCGGTTGCCAGCATCACCCGGGCCAACTGCACGCGGGCCGTCAGAAATTCAGGCTTCAGGCGGAGCGCCTCAGTGAGTTCATTTTTCTCATTCGGAACAGCGCCGCGCATCTCATGCAGCTTGGACACGAGGTAATGTCCCTCCGCGGAATCGTGGCGAATCTGTAGCATCTTATTTAAGTCCATTTCTGCATCATTCAGACGGCCTGTTATTAAGTAGATGCTGCTGCGCTCGAGCAACGCATCCGCATCGTTGGCGTGTTTCTTAACCGCGGCTGTGACTAATTTTTCGGCGTCAGCGATCTTGCGAAGCAACACGTATTCCCTGACGAGGTAGGCGCGAACGGCACGATCGTCGGGGTCTTGATGATACAGCTTTTCAAATTCCGCGAGCGCCTGTTCATGTTTACCGCGCCCAGCCAGAAAGGCCGCGTGGTAAGCCTTGTACCGTTTGTCGGGAAGCGAGGAGAGCTGGCCATAAGTCTGTTCGGCCTGATCTAATTTGCCTGTTCTGACCTGAAAAGCTGCGAGGCTCAGAACGGCGGGGCCGCTCTTGGCGTCGATTTGAACAGCCCGGCGAAACTGCGTCTCGGCTTCGGGAAGCTTTCCGGTTGCGATGTAAAACTCAGCGAGCGCCAGGAAAGCGTTGGCTGACGGCGGTGTCTGGGCAGCGGCCTTCTTCAGCACCTCTTCGGCCGCGGCCCGGTCGTTTTTGGCAAGGCGCATACGAGCCAGATTGACCGCGGATGACAGGTCTTTCGGGAATTTGGCAAAGGCCTCTTCGAAATGCTTCTGCGCATTCTGCGGATTGTTTAGCCTCAGTTCACTGGCGGCGAGAAAATCGAGGATCTCTGCGCTTGGTGGTGCTGTGTTCACAAGGTCCTGAAGCTGTTTCTGCCCCTCCTCAACCAACTCTCTCTGGCTACTGGCGACCTTCAGCTCGGCGAGTTTGAGCTGCGCCTGCTGATGCTTGGGGTTAAGTTCCAAAGCTTTACGCAGGCTATTGAAGGCGCTCTGCCAATCGGAACGCTCCAGGGACGCGAGTGCCATTTGATAATGAGGTTCAGCATCCTTGGGCGTGGCCTTAGCCGCATTCCGAAACTGGATAACGGCTCGAGCGTAATCCTTCTTCTCTAGAAGTCTCTTGCCCGATTCAAGGTAGCGCGCTTCTTTCTCCTGCGGAGACCGCGCGCAGCCTGGCGCCAAGATGCAAAGTACAAGCACAAAGCCCCAGACCAACCTTGACCACCGACCTATACAAACTCGCTTTTCAATATTGCTCATATGCATGCCTTACTTGATTGCCAAAGTGATGACATTACTTTTGTTGGCTCCGCCGATTAAGACGACTACCGGGACCGCATTGCCGGTCAGAGCGTCGGGGAAATCGGCTGGAATCTTGATATTGACCTGCCAAACGCCGATCAGACCAGGAGCAAGACCAGAGTAAGGAGTCTCGACCAGCTTACTGCCCACAGCCACACAAAGGGCAGGCTGGTGGTTCAAACACGTCGAGGCGTCCGCGGTGGGAACGGCCACGGTCTTGTCGGGGGCGGAAGGCGCGGGTTGTCCGTCGACAACCGGCGAAACAACTGGGCCCTGGCCGGTGCCAAACAACTGCACGACGGTACCTCGCGCTGCGGGCTTTGAGGGACCATTCAAACTATTGTCCTGGTTGAGCGCTCTGGCTTGTCCGGTGCCTGTGCTGCCTTCGGTGAAGAACCCTGGAGAATAAGCCGCGATGCTGAAGGGACCTCCAGCCAGCAGTTCTCCGGTGTCGGAGACGCGTGCGGCGAGACGCTGCAGTCCCAAGGGTGCAGCGGAAGGAATCAGAAGATTAATCTGGCCCGGCGAAACGTAATAGAGCGGCGATTTGAATTCATCATTGACTACCAGTTCGCGCCCGGCCAGTGCTGTCGGAAGAGTGCTGGTGTGGACTAACTTCGTTTCAGTCGAGAGCCCGGATCCGAACAGCGTGGTCCAGGCGCCCCTGCCCACTGGCACGCTGGCCTGAAAGTGCGCGCCGTTGACGACCGCCACCGGTTTCAGATAGTGCGCCACGCGGTTGTTACCGGCATCGCCGACGTAGAGCGTGTCCCTGCGATCGAGGTAAATTCCAGCCGGCGCGGAAAGTCCTTCGGGTGTAGCTAGCGCATCGGGAGAATTGTAGTTCGAGGAGGCAGTGAAGGCGTTCGGTTGCCCGATGACGAACGAAGCCTGGGCGCCGGCCGTGGGAAGGGTGAGCAAAGATGGAAACATCAGAACTCTGTTATTGCCTTCGTCGGAGACCCAGATGCTGCCTGTGCTGTCGAGCGCCAGATCGAGGGGCACATTCAAGCCAGCGGGACCGGCGCCGCGAACGGAGGCGTCGAAGGTTTGCTGCCCCACCACGATGGAAGCAGCCAGACCGGTGGTGGGAGCATCCTTGGTGTCCGGAAAAATCAACACGCGACTAAATCCCGCATCGGCGACATACAAGTTGGACGCAGCATCCACGAACAAACCCTGGGGGGCAAATAGCACCTGCGCGGAAGCTCCGTTTGGCTGCGTAGATGAAAGAAACGACGGTTGGCCGAACACCCGGACTGCTGTAGCGCCTGTTCCAGCGCCGGCTGAAAATTCGAGCACACGATTGTTGCCGGCGTCCGCCACGAAAAGATCACGATTGGGACCGAGGGCCAAGCCGGCAGGCGAGTGAAGCGAACTTTCGCTCACGGAGGCAGAGTTGGCGCTGGTGAAATCGGGTTGACCGAGTACCGCGTCCGGTGTAATGCGGGCGCTTTGATCGACAGGACGGGGATAGCGCAGCACACGATTGTTGCCGGCGTCAGCCACGTACACAGTGCCATCGCTCGCCACGGCGAGCCCTTTCGGGGCAGATAGGCTGGTGCGCGTGGGAGCTCGTGTCCCTCCGCTGTCCACATTTGCGACCGCAGTCGTCAAATCCGGCTGGCCGATGACGAGATCGGCTGGATCTCCAGTGCGGAAGCGGGCTGAATCTTTCCAAACCAGAACGCGATTGTTGTTGCTGTCGGCCACGTAGAGAGCGAAGGGAGAGTGCGAATAATCGATGGCGATCTTGAACGCCGCGTTGATGCTGCCGGGCTTGATCTGGTTGGGACCGTTGCCGGCAAAATCGATTTGCCCCAATACTCCCGCCGCCGCCTTGGAACTCGGGGGGAAGCGCAGCACGCGATTGTTACCGGAATCAGCGAGAAAGATATTTCCGTCAGCGTCCATTTTGACGTCTGCGGGAGCAGCGAGCGATGTAGCTGAAGCGCGGGGGAATGCGTTTGTGTTTGCGGTGACAATAGTCAAATTCGGCTGTCCGATGACGTCCTTCGCGGGGGAACCGGCTTTTGCGCCACTGTCGAAAATGAGAACACGATTATCGTTGGGCACCGCGACGTATAAATTTCCTGCTCCGTCCAGCCACAAGTTCGTGGGGCCGGCCATGCTCGATGCGGTCGCCACTTGAGGAACTCCACGAGTCGTGAGATTTGCCTGCCCGAAGACGTTCGTGGCCAGGGAATCGACAGTGATCGGCGCCGGAAACTTCAGCACGCGCGCGTTGAGAAAATCCGCGACGTAAAGGTTGTCCTGAGCGTCAAAAATCAAACTGACAGGCGTATTGAAACCCGAAGCGGATACCGCATCGCCATGGTCCGGGATTCCCGAGATAAAGTCTTTTTGCCCCAGCACCAGATCAGCGGCCGGATTGGCCGTGCTCAACACCGACGCGGGGAAGCGCAGAATGCGGTGGTTTCCCGAATCTGCCACCCAAAGGTTGCCTGCACGGTCGAAAGCCGCGCCTCGCGGACCACTCATGGTGCGAGCCGTAATGCCGGAGCTGTTGGCTCCCCGAGTGCTAAAGTCCGGCTGGCCATAAACCGCGTCCGGCTCGACGCGTGACGGGTTAACGAAGGGTTTCAGAAAACGAAGCACGCGATTGTTCCCGAGATCGGCCACAAACACATTTCCGGTTGCCGGGTCGACAGCCAGTCCCAGCGGAAACACGAAGCCTTTCGCGCCAATGCCGAGTGGATTCGAGTGCCCGCCCGTGGGTTGACCGAGCCACAGGTCCGCTGCAGCGTCATTCTGGAACGACGCCGCGCTTTTCCAGCCAAGGATGCGGTTGTTCGAAGTGTCGGCGACAAACAAGTGCCCTTCGGAGTCAATGGCCAGTGCGTTGGGCGAAGACAGCGTCCCAGAGTCCACCATATTGGTGCCGTTTTGCCGGAGATCTTTCTGGCCGAGCGCGCGATATGCAGAACTGGACAACTGCGCGTGAACCCATGCGCACGGAGCCAGCAGCAGGCCAAAGATAGCGCAGCACTGAGAAGCCAAAACTGCTATCCGGCCTATTGACACTTGCATTTCTGAGCGTTTCCTCCCTGGATCAATAGCTTTAAGCACCGAAACTTTAAGGGTGAAGCTGCACGCTTGATGCCACTCGAAGAGGAGCGGCTTCTTCAGCCAACAGAAGCTAGCTAGTCGACCGCTGGCAACAGAGCCGAGGCGGCGTTATGCACAGAATGTGCAAAAGATTGTCAAAAAATCTACAAGATTCGCCAACGCGGCTTGACAGGAGGTCCGTAGGATTTTACTGGGGGACCACAATGATATCATCAGGCAGCACCGGGATATTCTGCTCGATGTGCTCACCTCTGATGACGGCCTGATAGTCGAAGGCGTGTTTTACCTGCTTTCCGTTTTCGGTGCGAAGCACGTAAATCTTGCGCTTCTTGGCATAATCGCTGAGCCCGCCGGCTTCGGACAGCACCTGGAGCACTGTCATACTCGAGAGCAGAGCAACGGGCCCTTCTTTCTTCACAGCGCCGACCAAGTACACTTTCTTGCTGTGGATCTGCTGAACCACAACAGTCACATCCGCATCGCGGATAAAGCGCGCCAGTTTGGCGGTGAGCACCTTCTCGAGTTCGGCGGGCATCAGGCCCATGACGTCGACTTCCTTGACCAGGGGCAGCGAGATTTTCCCATCCGGGCGCACGACGACACTGGGAACTGAGGCTTCGGTTTCCTTCCAGACATTGATCTGAAGGGCGTCTCCGGCCCCGATGCGATAGCCAGGCGCCGCGGCGTCATTGCCGGCTGCGGGTTTGGCTAGGGTGCTTTGTTCGGGAACCACCGCCGCGGGAGCGGGCTTTGGACTCTCGGATTGGGCTAGCACCGAGAGGGGGACCACTGCCAATACCACAACAATTGCCGCAGCCATGGCGCGAAGGTTACCGGGTCGCCGGCAATTGGACGAAGGTCGCTGGCCCTGAGTTGTCATTTTGGGAGGATACTTCTCTACGTATACCAATTTTTGGAACAGAGTGGCAAAATTCAGACCACAGGAGGCCGAGCCCTGGCCATCCGGTGTGCTGCCTTGGAGTTGACCAAAAGATCGTAATCTTCGATAGAACAGCCGAGGCCAAAGCCCTCTTGCTGATCTTCCACACGAGTGACGCGGACGCGGCATTGCAAGCAGATAGGGGCTTCGGAGTAGCCATAGCTGCCAGCCGGAACTACTATAATGCATTCCAGCCGTTCTCCGGGTCGGAACGGCTCCTGGGATACACAATAGAACCCGTTGCTCGTAATATTTTCGGTTGTGCTCTCAACAGACCGCATCTCCTGCCGACGAAACAGACGCACCGGCCAGCGCAGTCCCACGCGCTTCCTTTTGCGGCGATCCGTGAAGGTGTCCATCAACTGATAACCCTCAAGAGCTGCTAAGCTTAAGACTGGCTTCCAGCGCCCTTTCTATGGAATACACACCAAAAGCTCGGTCGAAATACCTGGAATCTTTCGCCTCAACCCGTAACCGGCTGAAGCCGTGTAAGTTCCTGGTGGATGCCTCTCCGGGCTCGGGTGTCTTGAGCATTTTGATCACCAGTCATAAGGAGGGTATAAACCTCTGACTGGGGCTTCGGTTACAAGATTTAGTCCCTTCAGGCTCAATGTTTACGTTGTCATACCTAGCCGGGCAAGCAACAGAGCTGTAACAATTTGTGAGAATTTATCCCGCTCTTTTGGATAACTTGTGAGGAGCATAGGGGATTTACCGGGCTTGAAGTCCAACCGGTTTGCGGATATAGCTAGAGAAGGGGCAAGGGAAAAGTTTTTGGACTCGCAATTGGAAATTCTTGACAAAAATCAGGATTGCGATATCCTGCTCTCTATCTTTGGTCGGTATTACCTTTAAGGTAACGCGCCGCATGGACATCAGGTTAGTTTCCACAGATTCTCAGTTGTATAAGCTGTGTCGCGAGACGCTGGCCGGTTTTCGGAGCAGTGATTGGACGCTGGACATGAAAGGCGCGCCGGATAGCGGTGAACTTCCGGCGGATCTTTACATCTGGGACTGCGATTCCGATGTGGAGTTGCCGCGCGAGCTGGATTTTGAGCAGGAACGCAAAAACTTGTTTGTGCTACCCCGCAAAAAACTAGGAGCGTTGCGGGATCGTTTTCCCCTGGCTGCTGTATCGATACTGCTGAAGCCGCTGAACAAGGCAACGCTCCGCACCTTTGTGGAGCACGCGGCGGCGCGGCATGCGATGAACCAGGCGCTGGATGTGCAGTCGCTGCGCGCGGATCGCGACGAAATTTTGCAATGCCTGCTGAATGCGAATCTGAAACTGCAGGAATACGACCAGGACCGAACAAATTTCCTGGCGCGGGCCGTACATGATTTCCGGGCTCCTTTGACGGCCATCGACGGATATTGCGGTCTGCTGCTGGGCCGACAGCTGGGCTCTTTGAACCAGGAGCAGCACGAAGTCCTTGAACGCATGCAGCATTCGATCAAGCGGCTTTCGCGGATGGCGACGGCGATGTTCCAATTGAGCGTTGGACGACAGATCGAGAAACGGCCGAATCTGCAGAAAGGCGACATCGAGGCGTGCATCGATCAGGCCATGCACGAGATCGCGCCTTTTAGTGAAGCCAAACATATTCAGCTCACGCTGCAGATGATGACGTCACCGCAGCCGCTCTATTTTGATCGGGAACAGATCGAACAAGTGCTGATTAACTTGCTGGACAACGCCTGCAAGTTCACGCCGAAGTACGGCTCCATCGAAGTGAGCGGTTATCCGTACTTCTGGGAGCGTCGCGGCAGGCTGGCCAGTTCGGTGACAAATGGAGAACGGCGAATCTGCAAGATGCAAGCGCCGAATTCATTCCGTGTGGATATTCGAGATTCGGGTCCCGGCGTGCCGATGGACCACATCGAAAAGATTTTTGAAGAATACACCTCATATTCCGGCGGCCAGGACAGATCTGGAGGAGGTCTGGGGCTGGCAATTTGTAAATTCATCCTCAATTTACACCAAGGTCAGGTTTGGGCTGAGTCTGGTCCAGAGGGGTCCACGTTCAGTTTCGTTCTACCCTTTGCGCACCAGGATGCCCAGCTGGCCCTAATGACCGAGTCGCCGCGCCAGGCTTTGCAGGCGGGTGTGTAAGCCGGGACGACTCGAAAAAAGGAATTATGCCCACCGCAAACAACGGCAGGACCATTCTGTTAGGTGAGGATGAACTGGAAGTACGCAGTTACCTGGAGATGGCGCTGAAGTGCCACGGATATTCCATAGAATCGGCTGAAGATGGCGAAGAGGTCATCAGTTGCCTGGAGCGCGAAGGGCGGCGTATTTCGCTGGTGCTGCTCGACATCATGATGCCGCGCAAGGACGGTCTGGAAACGCTGCGGGAAATCCGTCGCTGGGATAAAGACCTGCCCATCGTGATGCTGTCGGGCGCTTCCTCGCCGTTCAAGGTGGTGGAGGCCATGAAGAGCGGCGCCACCGATTTCATTCCGAAGCCGGTGAGCCATGATGACCTGAAGAGCGCCATTGAGAAGGCGCTTGGAAACGGGACTCTCAGCGGACACGTACCGGACGTATTGGGCGAGCAAGGCCGCCACTTGAAAGGCGATCATCCGCTCGCGGGCGGAATCCGTGTGAAATCCGTGGAACCGTTGCTGAGACAGATCGGCGGTTCCGAGATCCCAGTGCTCATACAGGGCGAGACCGGGGTCGGCAAAGAAGTCATCGCTCGTCAACTCTGCGCGCAATCGCCTCGGGCGGGCAACGTTTTTCTCAAGCTCAACTGCGCGGCTTTGCCGTCGGAACTGGTGGAGAGCGAGCTGTTCGGATACGAGCGCGGCGCGTTTACTGGAGCTTTTCAGAAGAAGCCCGGCATGTTTGAAATGGCCGATGGCGGCACGATTCTGCTGGATGAAATCGGCGACATGGATTTCAAGCTGCAAGCTAAACTTCTGCAGGTGCTTCAGGATCAGGAATTCCAGCGGCTGGGCGGAAAAGAGACGATCCATGTTGATGTGCGGGTCATTGCCGCGACTCACTGTGATCTCGAGAAAGCCATTGCCGACGGGCGCTTCCGCGAGGACCTGTATTACCGTCTCAACGTGGTCACTATCAGGGTGCCGCCTCTGCGCGAGCGACAGGAAGAAATCATAGGGCTGGCGGAATTTCTGGTGAAGAGACATGCGGGAGGCGCGGTTCCCCCGCCGATCACAAACGCCTTGCATCAGGCTCTGATTTCACATCATTGGCCCGGCAATATTCGCGAGCTGGAAAACGTGATGCGCAAGTATCTGGTGGTTCGCGAGCCGGAGTTGATCATCGATGATTTGCGATCGAGATCAATGCGCCGGTCCCCAATGATGCCGCCGCCAAGGGTTGCCGCTGCAGCGGCAGATCCAGCGCCGACTTTTGATGAGCCCGTGCCCGCCACGCCGATATTGAAGCAGGTCAACAGGGCCAAGGAACAAGCCGAAACCGATGCTATTTTGACGGCGCTCAACTCCACGCGATGGAATCGCAAACAGGCCGCGCAACTACTGAACATCGATTACAAAGCGCTGCTGTACAAGATGAAGAAGCTTTCGATCGAGAACTAGCGCTCACAGCGCGCCCGCGTCCCAAAAAGAATTCCGTCGCGCCGCAGTAAAATCGAAGGTGCCAGTGTCGTCTCCCGTCACCTTTTCAGAACCTCACTGCGTCTCGATCCCGGGCGATTCATTCCTGATGGGCTGCGAGCGGGGCCGCGATGAGGAAAAGCCTCCGCATCGCGTGTGGGTTGATGAATTCCGGATGGCGGTCTTTCCGGTGAGGAACCGCGATTACCGGCCGTTTCTCGAGGCCGGCGGGCAGCCGCCGCCACTGTGGAACGATCCCAATTTCGATCATCTAGACCAGCCGGTGGTTGCCGTGAGCTGGTTCGAAGCGGCGAAGTATTGCGAGTGGCTGAGCGCAGTCACAGGGCGGGACTATCGCCTGCCTACGGAAGCGGAATGGGAACGCGCGGCTCGAGGGGGCCGCGAAGGTGCGCTTTATCCGTGGGGCGATGAGGCGCCGCACGCGCGCCCGGAATACATGAAGCGCTGGGGTGGACAAGTGAACAGCACGCTGCCGGTGGGCGGCGGTGTGCCAAATGCGTGGGGCGTCTACGAACTGGGCGAGAACGTGCACGAATGGTGCTCGGACTGGTTCGACAGGCAATACTACGCCAACTCGCCCGCGCGCAATCCGCAAGGGCCGGATACCGGTGAACGGCGGGCGTCGAGGGGCGGGTCCTGGCGTCACCATATCAAGTTCAGCCGGTGCGCCGCGCGCTCGAGCATCCCGCCTTCGTTTCAATACGCCGATTACGGATTTCGAGTGGTCTCGACTGACGCCGTTGAACGAGAGTGATTCAACAGGCTGCGACGGCGGTGAGGGGGTGATCGACTGGTTCCGGAGTTGGATGGACTGCGGTGAGAGGACCGAATTCAAAATCAGTGCACAACCGTTCGACCTTGCTGCGCATCGACGTGAGGCCCGTATAGGTGCGCAGTCGTGAGATCCAGCTCCGGGCCATTCGCGGCTGCTCCGGATCTAATTCCCAAGGGTGGAAGTAGATGCAGGCGGGCTGCTCATGTCGGTTGATGCGGCGAATGCCGGCGGCCGTGTAGCGATACGGAAGCAGCCGTAGATAACCACCGCCGCCGACCGGAGCCATTCGGCTTTCGGAGAGTTTTACAGTGGCGATGGGCACTTCGACCAAAGGTCCGGAGGGCGTCCATAAAGTGCGAGCGCGGCTGCCAAACTCGGGAATTCCGTAACGATCATGGCTGATCGGATAAATGCTCGAATCATGAGTGAACCCACACTCGACCAGAATCTCGAGGGCCCAGAGGGACTGCGCCGTAACGGAGTAACTCGGCGCACGGTATGCGCGGGGCGTAACACCGCAGGCATCTTCGATGGCTTGAATGGCCCGCACGGTGTCGTCGCGAAACTCGGCCGGTGTGAGGGTATAAATCAAACGGTGTGCGTAGCTGTGACAGCCAATTTCATGTCCCGCCGCGGCGATGTCGCGAACCAGTTTTGGATGCCGCTCGGCGACCCAGCCGAGCAAAAAGAAGGTAGCCTTGACGCCGTGCCGGGAAAACAAATCGAGCACCTGTCGTGTCTGCGGCTCTACCAGAGAAGGAAGCGAAGTCCACCGTCCGGCGCTGATGCAGCCTTCTAATTCCGTGGGATGGAAGTACTCCTCGACATCAACGCTGATGATATTCTTCATCGTGGAAGCAGCAATCTGAAATCGGGAAAAACCCGCGCAGGCCCAACCCCCGTTCCCGCAGGCGGCGTTTCAGGCTCGGCGAAGCTGCCTGAGGACGGCAACCGCCAGGTCGAAAAGAACTGCGAACGCACCCAGAACCGCCCGATCCGCGACACGTTGGAACATGATGACACCCTTAGGAATGTCCAAAAATGCACGTAGGTGACCAACACCGAAGTCCTAGATTTAATTGGGGTTGATACCTTAGATGGGTCCGGTGGAATCCTAAAATCCATGCTAAGTTCCCAAGTTTTGGGAAATCCTTTGTACGGCCGGTCACACACTTCGGTAACTAGCACATCTGCATCATGGTGGCTGGCCGGGCATGTTTTCTCAAGCCGGTGGCGTCATTTTTCAGTACAATCAGCGCATGCCCGAAGCCACCAGCGTTTCTCTTCGTGATTTGGATATCGAACATCTTTGGCATGGAAACCTGCAGCACAAAGATCTGAAAAAGCGGCCCCCGCTCGAAGTTGCTTCGGCTGAGGGCTGCTACGTGTTCGATACCGAGGGCCGCCGTTACCTCGATGCGATGGCCGGCCTGTTCTGCGTCAACGTGGGCTACGGCCGGAAAGAAATTGTCAACGCGGTAGCCAAGCAAATGGCGGAGCTGCCGTACTATCCGCTGACGCAATCGCATGGACCTGCCGCACGGTTGGCCGCGCGAGTGGCGGGTTTACTACCCAAGCCGCTGGGACGCGTGTTTTTCTCCAACAGTGGATCGGAAGCGGTCGAGACCGCGCTCAAGATGGCGCGACAGTGCTCGCGGCGTATGCATCCGGGACAGAACCGGTACAAGGTGATTGCGCGGCATCGCGGGTATCATGGTTTCACCATGGGGGCACTATCGGCCACGGGCCAAGCGCCGCGCCGGCAGGCCTTCGAGCCGTTGGTTCCGGGATTTCTGCACGTGGCGCCGCCAGACCACTACCGCTGCGGTTTTTGTTCGGCTCAATCGACGTGCACGCTGTCCTGCGCCGACGAGTTTGAGCGGGTGATCCGGATGGAAGCGCCGGAGACGGTGGCGGCGATCATCGCGGAACCGGTGATCGGTGGCGGCGGAATTCTTCCGGACCCGGAAGGTTATCTGGCGCGCCTGCGCGAGATTTGCGATCGTCACGGAGTGCTGTTGATCGTCGACGAAGTGATTACCGGATTCGGCCGCACCGGAAAGCTGTTCGGGTTCGAGCACTCGGGCATCCGTCCGGACATCCTCACTTTCGCCAAAGGACTGACGTCGGCGTACCTGCCTCTGGGTGCGACGGTGGCCGCCGAGCACGTTTTCGAAGCGTTTGAAGACGACGGAGGAGAGGCCAAATTCACGCAGGTGAGCACGTTCGGCGGGCACCCGTGCTCTGCGGCAGCCGCGCTGGCGAATCTGGATATCCTGACGCGCGAGCGCCTGTGGGAAAATTCGGCGCGCCTGGGCGGATATCTGCTGGAAAAGCTGACCGCTCTCGAGTCACCGCATATCGGCGAGGTTCGCGGACGGGGTCTGCTGATCGGGCTTGAATTGGTGGAAGATCAGCGGAGCAAAACGCCGTTGGCTGAGGGCCGCATGATCCAGCTTCAGCGCGCGTTTCGCGAGAGCGGCGTGCTGGTGGGCCGAAACAATGATTCGGTGACAGGGTTTTGCAACGTGCTGATTCTTTCGCCGCCTCTGATTCTGAATCGCGAGCAGGCCGATGTCATCATTTCGGCAATCGAATCGAATATCGCGCGGGTGTGAGGTTCAGGTTCGCGCCGCCGGCAGGAAGCGAAACTTCAAAATCATTTCGCTTTGAACAGGCTGGCCGCCGCGTTTAGCCGGTTCGAATCTCCAAAGCAGAGCAGCATTCCGGGCTGCGCCAATGAGGGACGCGCTGACGGGAGTCCGTCGCGGAACCGGCTCGGCTTTGAGCACACGGCCCGCCTCATCGATCAGTACCTTTACTTCCACCTCGATCTCCGACGCAATCATGGTTCGTAAATTAGCCGGCACGTTGGGCTGCGCTTGTCGAATGGGAGTCGCGGGAACGGCTGTCACCGCCGTGGTGGGCGCGGGAATAGTGGGCGCCTCAACGAGAGAGTTGGTGGCCACCGGTTTCTGCACGGCGGCGGCGCTCTGTGTAGGTGGCGGCATTACCGGCGGCGAGGCGAGCGAGGCGCCGGAGGCAGGTCCCGCAACAGGTGAGGGCAGGGCAGGTGACGCCGAATTCACCTCAGCCGTCCGGCGCGAAGTAAGAGCTAATACCGTCTCGGTGGCGGTTTTGCCATCGAGTCCGGTTACTTCCAGCCGGAATTGGACGCTACTGCTGGCGGGCGTGTAGACTACGCTTCCGGTGCGGAGTTGATCCGGCTCAAGTGTCAGCTCCTGCCGCTGGGACTCGCCATCGCGGATCAGCAGAATCGCGCTTTTCGCGCTATGGATGGCTGGTGCGGTTCGCTTCCAACCGACACGCAAGTCGTTGCCCTGTCGTTCAACCCGGAGTGACAGCGCGGGCACGTCGGGATCTATGGTTCTAGTAGGAGCCGAGAACCATTTGAGAAACGAGACATAACCAGCGGCTCCGAGAGCGAACACCAGCGCCGTAAACACGGGATAAAACAACCAGTGCAGCCAATTCGCGCGTCCGGGCTGAACCGGAGTTGGAAGCGGCGCGGGTGAGAGGTGTTCACCGACGTGTGCCAAGTCAGGTTCCGACGTGTCCTCATCGGGTTTGGCTTCTTCAGCATAGCCGGGAGATTTGGTGTGCGCGGCCGCTAGTTGCTGCGCTTCAAACGGGAACTCGAGAAACGTAAATTCGGAATCGATCCGTCCGCTGTCCCAAAAGAAGAAGCCTGCGCTCAAGGCCTCTTCAGTGGGCTTCATCAGAAGAAAAATGCTTGCAGGATCGCAAAAATAGCTTTTGATGATCGAGAGATCATCTTCAGCGAGCCGCAATCCCTCTCGAATGTGACTGCGATAGAAGCCCAACACGGTAAGGGGTTCGCCAGACGCAGATCTTCGGGCCGCGAGCACTTTTTCCATCTTGCTCCGGTCCGCCTCAGACAAAATGAAGCGGTGATCAGCCCGATACTCGCAGAGGAACGGCTCGAAGTCCTTGACCTCAATGACGTGAGAGGAATAAAAGTCCGAGGCGCCGAGCAGGAATCCGCCGACTTCGACGCTATGGGACGGGATGGAGCCATAGGCCCGCCTGACTTCGCGCGCCAGGCGCTCGACAACGTCTAAATAGAGATGGATGCGGACCGGAGCTCCGGGAAAGCTCCAGACGTAGAAATCTGGAACAACGGATGGGCTTACAGGGACTTGTTCCTCAGGAACTTGCATTTTTGAGGGCTACCGGTGTTCAGTAAAGCGGAAATCCATTATACCGAAATCACGCGGTCTGACTGAATCCTGTGAACACCCTAGCCTAGCTAAGCTAGTGGAAGGGACAAAAGGTTTCGCAACTTGATTCAGGTTGAGCCCTCGCCAGAGACGAGGCTGTCCGCAAGGGGAAAAGCCTCGAGCAAAACGGTGTGTCAGAAAGTATAAAGCGGAGTGCCGGCGACCGGTTCCGCGGGAGCGTCGCCAGCGCCCACGGGCTGGGGTTCGCCGACTGGCCGGTAGTAGATGCCCGTGTCTCCGAGATAGACCTCGAGCTCGGAGGGCCGCGGGAGCGCACCCTGAATGAGGGCCTCCGACAGTGGATCCTCGATGTATTTCTGAAGGGCCCGGCGCAGCGGACGAGCGCCATAGCTGCGATCGCCGCAGGTCTTCTCGAGAATGTACTTGGCCGCGTCCGGGGTCAAGCGGATCTTGATCTGCTTGCTGACCAGGTTTCCGTTGACCTGAGTGACCAGCAGGTCGATGATTTTGATCAAATCGTCGTCGGCGAGCGATGTGAAGAGAATGATTTCATCCAGGCGGTTCAAGAACTCCGGATTGAACGCCCGCTTCACTTCACCGCGCACCATCTCGTCGATCTTGGTGGGAATCCCCTCGGTCGGCGGGGCCGAGAAGCCTAGGTGACCGCGCTTCTCGAGGAATCGCGCGCCCAGGTTGGAGGTCATGATGATGATGGTGTTCTTGAAGTCAACCGTATTGCCGAGCCCGTCGGTTAACTGGCCATCCTCGAAAACCTGCAGCAGGATGTTGTACACGTCGGGATGTGCCTTCTCGATTTCATCGAGCAGGATGATCGAGTAAGGCGAACGCTTCACGCGCTCAGTGAGCTGGCCGCCTTCTTCGTAGCCCACGTATCCGGGCGGCGAACCGATCAACTTCGACACCGAGTGTTTTTCCATGAACTCGGACATATCGAAGCGGATGAGTGATTTTTCGCTACCGAACAGGAACTGGGCCAACGCTCGCGCCACTTCGGTCTTGCCGACGCCTGTGGGTCCGAGGAACAGGAAAGACCCGGCCGGACGGTTGCTGGCCTTCAGCCCGGCACGGGAGCGGCGAATGGCCCGAGCCAACGCGGAGATCGCTCTCTCCTGGCTGATGATGCGTTTATGCAGCTCTTCCTCGATGCGCAGGAGTTTGGTGATCTCCTCTTCCCTAATGGCGGTCATGGGAACGCCGGTCCAGCGCGCCACCACATCTTCGATGTCATCCTTGGTTACGATGCCAGTCGAAGTGTCATCGAGATTGTATTTTTCGCGGAGCTGGCGCAGATTGTCCCGCTCCTTGCGCTCTTCATCGGAGTAGAAGCGCGCTTTTTCGAACTCGTGATTGGCTATGGCGGCTTCCATGCGGTGCACGATGAATTTGATGCGCTTCTGAATGTCCGCGAGATCGGCGGGAAGCGTGGTCTGACGCAGTTTGACTCGCGCGCCCGCTTCATCAATCAGGTCAATGGCCTTGTCGGGAAGGAAACGGTCCGGAATATAGCGGCTGGAGGTGTAGACTGCGGTCTCGAGAGACTCATCCGTGTAAGCGACCGCGTGAAACTTCTCGTAGCGATCCTTGATGCCGAACAGAATCTTGATGGCATCGCCCTCTGAAGGCGGAGGAACCTTCACTGCCTGGAAGCGGCGCTCGAGCGAGCGATCCTTCTCGATGGACTTGCGATATTCAGACGGGGTGGTTGCGCCGATGCACTGAATCTCGCCGCGCGACAGAGCAGGTTTCAGAATGTTGGCTGCGTCGAGCGAACCCTCAGCGGAGCCAGCGCCTACCAGCGTATGCAGCTCGTCGATGAAGATGATGGCGTTCTGATTTTCCATCAATTCCTTCATGATGGTTTTGAGCCGCTCTTCGAACTGCCCGCGGTACTTGGTGCCGGCGACGATCAAGGAAAGGTCCAGTGCCAGAATGCGCTTATCGGCGAGAAATGACGGCACGTCACCTTCGGCGATGCGCTGGGCAAGTCCTTCCACGATGGCGGTTTTTCCCACACCGGGTTCGCCGATGAGCACTGGATTGTTCTTGGTGCGCCGGCACAGGATCTGCACCACCCGCTCCAGCTCATAATCACGGCCAATGAGCGGATCGAGGGCGTTATCCATGGCCGCCTGAGTCAGATCGCGGCTGAACTCGGCCAGTAAAGAGCTTTCTTTGGGACGGCTGGAAGCGACCTTCTCGGACGAGGAACGCGCCAACTCCTCGCGAATCTGGGAGAGTCGAAGCCCGCGCTCGTGTAAAATCTCAGCGGCGAAGCACTTTTCCTCGCGCAGCAGCCCCAGCAGCAGGTGCTCGGTGCCGATGTGCTTGTGGCTCAAGCGTTCGGCCTCCTCGGCGCCGTAGGCCAGAACGCGCTTGCACTCGTGGCTCAGCGGCAGATCCACCGACGTCGAAACCTTCTCCCGAATGGTGGTGTGACCTTCGATCTGCTTGCGAATGGACTCAACCGCTGCATGAGAACGCAGGAAACGGTTAGCCAAAGCTTTATCTTCCCGGAGCAGCCCCAGCAGGAGGTGCTCTGTTTCTATATAAGGGCTACCAAACTGGCTGGCTTCGTAGCGCGCAAAGAAGATGACTCTTCTGGCCTTCTCGGTATAACGTTCAAACATAATGCCCAGCGCCCCCGCTCATTTGCGATGAAAAATTCTCCCTTACCTTAAAGATACTCCTTACGCGCGTCCGGTTGCACACCATTTGGAAGACCCGGTACTAGGACGCCACCCTCAAGCCTGAGAACACGGTCACATTTTCGGGCAAATGACCAATTGTGGGTGACCAGAATGGATGTGAGCTGGTGTGACCGGTGCAACGTGGTCAGCAGCTCGAAGATCATTTCGCCGGTCCTGTAGTCGAGGTTTCCGGTCGGCTCGTCGGCGAGAAGAACAGAGGGATTGCCAACCAGGGCACGGGCGAGGACCACCCTTTGCTGCTCCCCCCCGGATAGTTCCCCTGCGCGATGCCCTGCGCGCCCACCAAGCCCAACCTCCTCCAGTCTCGACTGTGAAGCCGAGGCTGCCTCCGCGTGGGATGTCCCTCGGATCAGCAGTGGCATCATCACGTTCTCCAGTGCCGTAAACTCCGGCAGCAGATAGTGAATCTGCCAAACAAACCCGATTTCCTGGTTTCGGAATTGTGCTAGCTCCGAATCTCCAAGTACAGAAATATCTTTCGAAAAGTAGTATATCGTACCGTTCGACGGCCTGTCCAGGCCGCCCAACAAATGCAGTAGCGTGGACTTGCCCGCGCCTGATTCCCCAACCAGCGCAAGCCGCTCACCGCGAGTCACTTCGAAGTTCAAGCCCTCGAAAATTGCCAACTGGTTGTTTCCCGAGCGATAAATTTTCGACAGATTCTCGACGCGGAAGATCGCGTCGGTTTCAGCGGGTGAGATGGGCACGGGAGCATCCACCATCACATCAGAAAAGGTATGCCTCTCGCCACTGTGTTCATGCCTATTCCACAGCCGGCGAAAGCCCGGATACGACGCGGGTTCCGGGAGAATCGCGGATCTTCGACGCGACGCCGGTCCCGACAGGCAGGAATGCCTATTCCACTGGACCTGCGAAAGCCACGCTGCCCACTAACATAAATCTACTATTTGGGCTGGACGCCGCACGGTTGCATAATGTCTGATTACACCTTTCAAACTTATTCAAATGAAGCGGCTAACCTGGACTCTCGCTGCCGTCGTCCCGCTGCTGGCACTTTGGTTCCTAAATGCCTCCAGCCTTTCGAGGGAGCAGCAAGACCTGCTCTGGCATTATCGCAACCTGGGCAAGGCTTTCTACGAAAACCCCACGACGCAAAAGGAATCGGTTGCCGAGTTCAAGAAAGCATTGGACCTAGCGCCGGATTCGGCTCGCGAACGGGTCAACTACGGCTTGGCGCTGCTGCGCGCGGGGCAGACCAAGGATGGCATCGTTGAGCTCGAGAAGGCTCAACAGCGGGACCCCGCAATTCCCCACACGTGGTTCAATCTCGGCATCGCGCTGAAAAAAGAGGGCGACTACGAGAAGGCCATTCATCAGCTCGAAGGCATGGCGAAGTTGGTGCCGGATGAGCCGGTGACGCATTACAACCTCGGAGTGCTGAATAAGCTGGCTGGAAAAGGCGCGGTCGCGCTCGAGCAGTTGGAAATCTCAGAAAAGCTCAACCCGAATCTGGCCGGACCGCACTTCCAGCTCTTCAATCAATACCGGCAGGCAGGCCGTGCTGATGACGCCGCCCGCGAACTGAAAGTTTTTCAGGAGATCAAGAAGCGTACGGCAGGGGCCGCTGTGGCTGAGGACATGGAGTGGAGCTACTACGCCGAAGTGTATGAGACCATCGAACCGCAGCCCGCTCCGGCCACGCCCGCCGAACTCAAGTTTACGGATCGCAAGCTCGGGGGGCACTTCGACACTAAGACCGCGGGCATTGTATTACTCGATTTCGATGGGGACGGCCGCACCGATCTGATTGCCTGGTCCGCCGACGGGGCCCAACTCTACAAGAGCGGCACTGAACCGGCGGCGAATTCGGGGCTCAAGGACTTGAAGGGAATCATCTCGATCGCTGCCGGCGATTTCGATAATGACGGACTGCCCGACTTGTGCATCCTGACCGAGTCCGGAGCCAATCTGTATCACAACCAAAAGGGAACTTTTCAAAAACGGGACGCGAAGTTGGCGCCCGGGCGTTTTGAAAAAGCTGTCTGGATGGATTACGACCACGACGGCGATCTGGACTTGCTGCTGCTCGGCGCGAATTCAGCGCTCATGCGCAATAACGGCGAAGCCGGCTTCAGTAACCAGACCGCGGATTTTCCATTCGTTGATGGGCGTGCGACGGATGCGGCGATTTTCGCGGTACGCCACGATATGGCAGCCGGCGATGTGGCGGTGGCTTACAGCGATCGGGTAGGCGTGATCTATCGGGACCGGCTGAACGGAAAATTTGAAGCCATACCTCTCGATGCAGTCCCGGCTGGAGCAAAGCTGGTGCTGGCCGAAGATTTCAATAATGACGCATTTCCGGATTTGGCCGCGGTGGCGTCGACTACAGTGCTGATCGAGAACCAGGAAGGCTCACTGAAACCAACCGGAACGCTCGAGGCACAAGGACCAGCAGTGTTCGCTGATCTGGAAGACCGGGGAACGGCAGACCTGGTCACGGCCAATGGGATTTATCGAAACAAAGGCGAGGGAAAGTTTGAAGGCGTCAAGAAGCCTGCAGGAGTGGCTATCGGTGGAGCAGTGGCGGCGGACGATTTCGATGGTGACGGGAAAGTGGACCTGGCGGCGATCGCCGCAGACGGCACGCTGCACGTTTTCGAGAATCGCACGGTCACACCGAATAACTGGTTGCGCGTCGCCATCGCCGGCATCAAAAACATGAAGCTGGCGCCAGGCGCCACGGTCGAGGTAAAAGCCGGAGCGAGCTATCAGAAGAAGATCTATCACAGCGTCCCGCTTCTATTTGGTCTTGCCGCATATAAAAATGTCGACACGGTGCGCATCACCTGGCCGAACGGGCTGATCCAGAACGAGCCCAAGCAGCCTGTGACCACCGCGTTGAATTTCAAAGAAGCACAGCGGCTGTCCGGCTCCTGTCCCATGATCTTCGCCTGGAACGGCAAGCGATTCGAGTTCATCACGGATGTGTTGGGCGTGGCGCCACTCGGCGCGAGTTCCGGCGATGGGAATTATTTCCCAGTGAACCACAGTGAATATATCCGCATTCCCGGCGAATCGCTAGTCGAAAAAAAGGGCATCTTTGAAATCCGAATCACCGAGGAGCTGCGCGAGGTTTCGTATCTGGATCGCATACAGTTGATGGCGCTCGATCACCCGGCGGGCGAGGAGATTTTTACAAACGACAAGTTCAAGTCACCGCAATTTCCGGAGTTTCGGCTCTATGGCGTGGAGAAGCGCATCTATCCAGTCGCCGCGCGGGATTCAAACGGGCGCGATGTCCGGGCGCGGCTGATCAAACACGATCAGATATATCCGGATGCATTCCGGCGGGATTACAACGGCGCTGCTGAACTCCATCATCTGGATCTCGATTTCAGCGGAGCGGCGGCAGACGGGCGCGCGGCTTTGATTCTCAACGGCTGGGTCGATTGGGCGGACGGCAGCACTTTCCTGCGAGCTTCACAGGAATCGAAGAGCGGCCTGATTCTGCCCTATTTGCAGGTGAAGAACTCGAGGGGCGAGTGGCAAACGGTGATCGATGACATGGGTATCCCGGCCGGTAAGCCCAAGACCATTGCGGTGGATCTGACAGGCAAATGGCTTTCCGCTTCGCGCCAGGTACGCATCGTCACCAACTTGTGCGTGTACTGGGACGAGATCTTCCTGACGGAAAATGCCGCGAGTCCCCAAGTGCGGATGACGCCGGTGGATGCAACATTCGCTGATTTGCATTTCCGCGGATTCTCGAAACCCAAGATCGACCCGCGACGCAAGCAACCCGAGGCATTCGATTACCAGACCTGGATGCCGGTATCGATGTGGAACCCAACGCCAGGCCTTTACACGCGATATGGCGATGTGCGGCCGCTGGTTGGTGCAGTGGACGACCGCATGGTGATCATGGGTTCGGGGGACGAACTGCGGCTGCTGTTTCCGGCGGGTAATTTGCCCGCGGTGCGGCCGGGGTGGCGCCGCGATTTTCTGTTGTTAGTGGACGGTTGGGCCAAGGACGGGGATTACAACACGGCACATTCGCAGTCGGTTGAACCGCTGCCATTTCATGAGATGGCGCGCTACCCGTACGCCAGCTCGCAGCATTTTCCGGATGATGCGGCGCACCGCCTCTACCGGGAGGAGTACAATACCAGACCGGCATTGCGGCTGTTGCGGCCGCTGACCGGCTCCGCTCACGGCGAGTGAGTACGGTGGGGGCACAATGAATCGGAATCAGTTGGTACGGTGGACTGCCGTTCTGTTCATCGTTCTGTTAGTGAATACGGCGTATATCGCTTCGTTCGTGTCGCCCACGGTCTTCTACATGGGCAACGTGCTGATCCACTTGGTGCTGGGTGCGGTGCTCACGGTGGCCATGTTCTACCTGCTGCGAAACTTTCCGATTGCGAGCGGATTTTTTCTGACAGCGGCGGCCCTAGGTCTTTATCTCGCGATATTCGGAAACACTCGCGATCACAATTGGCTGCTCATGGCGCACATCGTGGCGGCGGCCATGGGGCTGATGGCGCTGATTCCTTTCGCTATGCAGCAGGCGCCTGTTTTCAGGAGAGCGTTCCAGGTTTCACTGGCCCTGCTGGTGCTGTGTCCGGTTTCGACAGCGCTTTACCGCAAGATGAATCCGCATCCGTATGCCACCATTCGCAATCCACTGGTGGTTCCCACTTCGATGGACGGCGAGGGCAGCGGGCCCAAGTCGCCCTTCTTTCCGTCGTCGGCTGATACCAACGTCGGGGGAATTATTCCATCGAATTTTTTCATGGACTCAGCGCGCTGCGGCGAATGCCACAAGGACATTTATGAACAGTGGAAGAGCTCGGCGCATCACTTCGCATCGTTCAACAACCAGTTCTACCGGAAATCCATCGAATATATGCAGTCGGTAATCGGCACAAAACCGAGCAAATGGTGCGCCGGCTGCCACGACCATGCGGTGTTCTTCAATGGCCGGTTCGAGAAGCCGATCAAGGATCAGATCGACACGCCCGAAGCACACGCGGGCCTCGCCTGCACGTCGTGCCATTCGATTGTGCACGTGCGCAGCTCCATGGGCAACGGCGATTTCCTGATCGAGTATCCGCCTTTGCACGAGATTGCCACCAGCCACAACCCGTACATCCACGCGATGGATACGTTTCTCACCTACCTGAATCCGGCGCCGCACAGGAAATCGTTTCTAAAGCCTTTCATGCGGAGCAACTCTGAATTCTGCGCGGCGTGTCACAAGGTGCACCTCGATGTTCCAGTGAATAATTACCGCTGGTTCCGAGGCTTCAACGATTACGACAACTGGCAGGCCAGCGGGGTATCGGGCCAGGGCGCGCGTTCGTTCTACTATCCGCCGAAGAGCCAGGTTTGCGGTGATTGTCATATGCCAATGGTGCCCTCGCACGACCCAGGCAACCGCGGCGGCATGATCCATTCGCACCGGTTCCCCGCGGCCAATACCGCGCTGGCTTATGCGAACCAGGATGAAACGCAGATGGAGGCGGAGCGAAAGTTCCTGCAGTCGGGCTTCATAACGGTGGACATTTTCGCCATCTCGCCGGTAGAAGACAAGGGCACGCAGATGGTGCGCCGCGGAGGCGACTCATCACCCCAAGCCATGTCCGGCTTCGCGGTGGGTGAAGAGGCCGAGCAGTCTGGCAATGCAGTGATCCGCGAAGTGGGCAAAGTAGTCGCGCCCATCGACCACGCCGGCGTTCAACTGCAGCCGGGCAGCACGGCGCGCGTTGACGTGGTGGTGCGCACGCGAAAGATCGGCCACTTCTTCCCGGGTGGGACCGTGGACGCCTTCGATGTGTGGCTCGAACTGGAAGCTAAGGATGCGGACGGCCGCGTGATTTTCTGGAGCGGAAAGGTGGAGGACAACGGAAAAGGACCTGTCGAGCCGGGCGCACACTTCTACAAGTCCTACCAACTTGACGGGCAGGGCAACCCCATCAACAAGCGCAACGCGTGGTCCGCGCGCAGTGTTCTTTACGTGCGCCTGATCCCGCCTGGCGCGGCCGATGTGGCGCACTACCGGGTCAAGATTCCCAAGCACGCCAAAGGTCCGATTACATTTGCGACGAAGCTGAACTATCGCAAATTCGCGTGGTACTACACACAATTCGCTTACGCGGGACAACCGAAGCCCGGGCGAAACGCCTCGCTCGTCAGCACCAGTTTTGACAGCCGGGATTATTCGCTCGATGCCAGCAACGTTCCCAAGAATGTCTCCGGTCAAATCAAAGATCGCATTCCGGACCTGCCGATCATCACGCTGGCGCAGACAAAGACGACGGTTGGTCTGGGTGAAACCAACTGGACGCCGGTGGTTCAGAAAGTCGATTGGGAACGGTGGAATGATTGGGGCATCGGCCTGCTGCTGCAAGGCGATTTGAAAGGGGCGGAGTACGCGTTCAAGAAAGTCACCGAAGCCGATCCAAAATATGCCGACGGCTGGCTGAACGTGGCGCGCGCGTTGATTCAGGAAGGCGAAACCGAAGCCGCCAAGTCCTACATCGAAAAAGCGCTCTCCATCAACTCCAAACTCGGACGCATCTATTTCTTCAAGGCGATGGTGCAGAAATCCGATGGGGATTACGACGGGGCGCTGGCGTCGTTGCAGACGGCGTCAGCCATGTATCCACGGGATCGCGTGGTTCTGAACCAGATTGCCCGCATTCTGTTTTTGAAGCGCCAGTATGCGGAGGCGCTCAAGGTGCTGCAGCGCGTGTGCCGGGTGGATCCGGAAGATCTGCAGATGCATTACACGATGATGCTTTGCTACCGGGGCCTGGGAGACCGGGAGCGAGGGGCCCGCGAAGAGGCATTGTTCCGCCGCTTCAAGGCCGAGGAGTCGGCGCAATCCATCACCTCGATCAGACGCCTGATCAGCCCGGAGGACAATAACGAGCGCCAGCAGATTCACGATCATGAGAGTGTGCCGATGGGTGGTGCGAAGACCCGTGGCGCGAAGCCCGGCGAAAGCCAGCTCAAGGTAAAAGTGTTGCCTGCGGCGGTTTCGAGTGGAGGCTCTCAGTGAAGAGAAGCGGAAAAATGCCGGCGCGCAGACGGAATTTCGTTCTATTCCTGTTCTCACTGCCCCTGCTGGTGGGGGCCGCGGCGACATTGCCCGTGGCGGCGGTTCATTTCACCGATGTCACGCAACAGGCGGGCATCCGTTTCGTTCACAATAGCGGCAGGGCAGGGAAGAAGTTTCTGCCGGAAACGCTGGGCGCGGGCGGCGCCTTCTTTGACGCCGATGGCGACGGTTGGCTCGATGTTCTGCTGATCAACAGCAAAGACTGGGCACCGCGCGGACGCAAATCGTACTGCGCACTCTACCACAACAACCACAACGGCACATTCACCGATGTCACCGCAGCGAGCGGGTTGAATATAGAAATGTACGGAATGGGCGTGGCGATCGGCGATTTTGATAACGACGGCCGCGACGACGCCTACATTACTGCGCTCGAAGGCGACCGCCTGTTCCACAACGAAGGTAACGGCAAGTTCAAGGACGTGACGGCGGCCTCGGGCATTCGGAATGCGAACTTTTCCACCAGCGCCGCCTGGCTGGATTACGATCGTGACGGCAAACTGGATTTGTTCGTGGCGAATTACGTGCAGTGGACGGCCAAAGGCGATTTGTGGTGCTCGCTCGATGGCGCCACGAAATCCTATTGCACGCCGGAATCCTATAAAGGCACGTCGTGTAAGCTGTACCGCGGCCTGGGCGGCGGCAAGTTTGAAGATGTGACGGAGAAGGCGGGAGTTGCCGAGCCAACCAGTAAATCGCTCGGCATTACCGTGTTCGACTACAACAATGACGGCTGGCCGGATATCTTCGTGGCGAACGACACGGAGCCCAACAAACTCTACCGCAACAATCACAACGGCACATTCACCGAAGAGGGAATGGCCGCGGGCGTGGCGTTTGGCGAAGACGGTGTGGCGCGCGGCGCGATGGGTACAGATGCCGGAGACTATGACCGCTCCGGACGACCGCACCTGCTGGTGGGCAACTTCTCGAACCAGATGATTGGCCTCTACCACAATGAAGGCACCGGCCTGTTCGTGGACGAAGCGCCTTCGTCTACTGTCGGCCGAGCCAGCTTGCTCTCACTCGCCTTCGGCGTGTTTTTCTTTGATTACGATCTGGACGGCTGGCCCGATATTTTTGCCGCCAATGGGCATATTGAAGAAGAGATCGGGCGCGTGCAACCGAAAGTGCAGTATAGAGAGCCACCCCTGTTGTTCCGGAATCTGGGGAAGCGGCGGTTTGAAAATGTCACTGCCTCCATGGGTCCGGCATTCGCTCGGGCGATGGTCGCACGAGGCGCCGCCTACGGCGATTACGACCACGACGGGGACCTGGATATTCTGATCACGACCAACCACGGCGCGGCGTACCTGCTCCGCAACGACGGCGGCAATCGAAACAACTGGGTTTCGCTGCGCCTGGTAGGGACGAAATCCAACCGGGATGGCATTGGAGCGAAAGTTTACGTGGAAAGCGCTTCCGGCAAGCAGTGGGATATGGTGCACTCGGGCGGCAGCTATTGTTCGCAGAGCGACTTGGCGCTGACGTTTGGCCTGGCACAGGACCGCGGTGTTAAAGGGATCGACATCGAGTGGCCGAGTGGAACAAAACAGCACGTGGCCGAGGTGGCCGCCAACCAATTCATTACGATCGAAGAAGGAAAAGGTATCATTTCAAAATCCGGTCCCGCGGGCCGGTGATTCATCGCTGCCATGGCGCGCGGCGAAGAAAGCCTGCAGCGCGGGATCAATCCAGTCCGTAAAAATTCCGGTTCCAGGCGTGCCGCTTCAATACAGCCAGCACCTTTTCAGGTAGAGGGCCTTTTCCCGGTATTGCGCAGTTGAATTCCACGTTGGCGCGGTTGCGCATGCCCGGAATGACGGTTGTGACCGCCGGATGCGACAGGCAGAATCGCAACGCAAGCTCAGGCATGGCGCCGTTCTGAATGCCCAGATCGCGTTCGATGGCGGCAACGTGTTCGGCCACTTCCTTCTTGCGATCTGCTTCGAAGTAACTGGCGCGGAAATCCGAGGGCTCAAAATGCGTATCTTTGTTGATCTTTCCAGTGAGCCCGCCTTCATCGAGAGGCGCGCGCGAAATGACCCCGATGCCACGGGCGGTGCAAAGCGGTAACAGATGCTGCTCGGGCGACTGGTCGAAGATGTTGTAAATTACCTGGACGGTTTCGATGAGGCCGGTCTCGATGATTGTGAGCGCGCTATCAGGCTGGTGATCGTTAATCGAAACTCCCACCGCCCTCACTTTGCCGGATGTCTTGAGTTCCTCGAAAGCCCGCATCCAGTCGTCACGGTCGATCCACTCTGGATTCCAGACATGGAGCTGCTGCAGGTCAACGGTATCCAAGCCCAGATTCTTCAGGCTGTGCTCTGTCGAGCTGATGATGTAGTCGTGGGGGAACACTTCCGAGATATCGACGCCGGGCCGGGCGGGCCACTTCTGGTTCTTCGGAGGGACCTTGGTGGCGACGTAAATCTTGTAGCCGGCCGCGCGCACCACCTGTCCGACCAGTTGCTCGCTATGGCCATTTCCGTATGCCAGGGCAGTGTCGATGAAGTTCACGCCGCGTTCAAGGGCCGCATGCAAGGCATCGAGCGATTGCCTGTCGTCACCGCCGAGCCACTGTGTGCCACCGACACCCCAGGCACCATAACCCATCTCGCTTACGTGATAATTGGTTCTGCCCAGTTTGCGGTAGTGCATGACACAACTATTATAAAGACATGAATCTCGGCAAATCGTTGAGATTACGCCGCATTTTTGCGAATGGCCGGGCGCTGATCGTACCGCTTGATCCAGGTGCGGAGAGCCCGGTAGCGCTGATCCGCACCATTGCGCGGTCGGGTGCTGACGCGGTGGCGCTGTCGCCAGGAATTCTGGAATGGGTGATTGAAGACCTGGCGGGGCTGGCGGTGATTCTGCGGCTGAACGGAACCAGCCGGGCGTCGCAACTGGCGAGTGTGCAGGGCGCACTCGAGGTTGGAGCAGAGGCCGTTCTGCTGAGGGTGGATGGTCATCTGGCGCACGATCTAGAAAGGCTGGGGCGCGTGACGGAAGATGCACGCCGCCTGGGCATGCCTGTGATCGCCGAGATCGCTGGAGAAGACCTGGCCGGCGCTGTGTCCATCGCGGTCGAGTACGGCGCCGATGCGATCCTGGCGCCCACCGTCACGGACTTTCCCGATTTCCGGCAGACCGTACGCAATGCCGGCCGTCCGGTGCTGGCCGCGACGCCGCGTTCTCTGACGCCCCGCAATCTGGTGCGCTTCGTGCACGATTGCATGGAAACCGGCGCTCAAGGCGTGTTGGTTGAGCCGCAGCCGGAGCCTGTGCTGGCCGGTATCAACGCCCTGGTGCATCAGGGCATCCCCTTTACTGAGGCGCTGGCCATCGCGGAATCAGCGCGCTCCACCACGGCCGAATAAAACGCACGTCACAGATCAGGCGTCAGTGTATGAGAAATCGCTTGAAAATGAGCCAGTTCCTAGTTTTTCTGTACCCGGAAGAGGCAGGCTGGCCCTTTCTTGGCCCCGGAAGTAACATCCCTAACGGAGGCAAGTGGTGTATATTAGAGGCCGGTCAGGATGCCAAAAACATTCGATGGTTTGGAGGATGTGGTATGTGGGAAGACAGCCGTTATTGCTGGGTGGTAATCTGCAAGAATCATTGGTTTCATGTTCGGCAGAATATTTTCTTCGGGCATAGAATCCCCCTTGCCGAGACGGATGCTGTCGCAACTCTCCCTGCTCTTGAGGGCCCTTTCGTGGTCCGGTGCGATGAGTGCGGCAAGGAGTATCACTATAAACCCTCAGACGTGCGAAGGTACGAACAAGACCTTCCTGAGTCTTTTACTCCACATCCGCTGTTTCGTGAGGACGGCGGTTCCAATCTGGTTGCCGGGGGTAGTTCTTAGGACGATCGAGGAAACTAGAAAAATTAGGCTGAATCCTCAAGATGGTGATTTTGCGGTTCTCTATTGACGTCCTTTATCTTTCCTACACAGAACACTTTCACAAAATTGGCTAACCAGATTTAACGCTCTTAGCATAAAAGCTGGTTCCCATTGCTGAAACCATTCCTCGCGATAAACTGGTCTTTAGTAGTATGCGTAGAGCTCTGGCCGCGCTGGTTCTTCTTGCTGTCTCCGCTTTCGCCGCCAACCTGCGGATGTACCTGAAGGACGGCAGTTATCACATTGTGCGCGAGTACGGCGTCCAGAAGGATCGTGTGCGTTTTTACAGCGTCGAGCGAAGCCAATGGGAGGAAATCCCGGCGGACCTCGTGGATCTGAAGCGTACTGAAGACGAGGCGGCGGACCGTAAGCAGAGGCTCGAAGAGGATGCCAAAGTGATCTCGGCCGAGGAAAAGGTCGAGCGCGAACAGGTGCAGGAGATCTCGAAAATTCCGCAAAATCCCGGCGTCTATCAACTCATTGACAGAAAAGAGCTGCGCATCTTACACCTGGCCGAATCCAAAGTTCATAACAACAAGCGCCGATCGGTGCTGAAGGCCATATCACCTATTCCGTTGGTTTCAGGCAAGGCCACGCTCGAGCTAGATAATTTACACTCGAACTACAACGTTGAAAACGACGCGCCGGAATTCTACATTCAGATCGAGCGCGAGGAGCGGTTCGGAATCGTTCGCCTCATTCCCCATGAGAACGTGCGCATCGCCGAGAAGCTGACGATTATCCCGGTTTCAAAAGAAGTTGTGGAAGAGCCGGAGGAAGTTGAGATTTTCCGCCGGCAGCTCGATCAGAATGGCCTGTACAAGATTTGGCCGCAGAAGCCGCTCGAGCCGGGCGAATACGCCGTGGTTGAGTACACGCCTGGCAAGCTGAACATGCAGATTTGGGATTTCACCTGGAAACCCGGCGCCAAATATGTGCCGGACCCTCGCTACGCCCCACCTACAGTTGTGAAATAGTTAGCGACACGAGTTACGGCCCGGTCCTGCAACCAACCGGACAGCGGTATCAGTTCAGAAAATAAGTGCGGTAAAGAGTATCGCGCTGCTTCGGAATGAAGCCCGCGTCACGGATCATCCTGCGAAGTTCTTCTTCAGAGGCGCGGTTATGAGTGCCGGCCGCGGAGACCACGTTTTCCTCGATCATGATGCTGCCAACGTCATTTCCACCGAAGCGCAGACCCAGTTGGCACGTCTTGAGCCCGGGCGTCACCCATGAGGACTGAATGTTTTCGATGTTATCGAGGTAAATGCGCGAAAGCGCCAGCATCTGGAGGTACTCGACGGCCGTGGCTTCCTCTTTGATGAAGCGGCCGAGCGACGTATTTTCCCGCTGAAAGGTCCACGGGATGAACGCGGTGAAGCCTCCGGTGTCTTGCTGGATCTGGCGTACGATCTCCAGGTGATTGATCCGCTGCTCGAACGTTTCGCCGCAGCCGAACATCATCGTGGCCGTGGTTCGCATGCCCAGCGCGTGAGCCGTTCGGTGCACCTCAATCCACTCGCGGGTGGAGCACTTTAGCCGGCTGATGCGATGGCGCACACCGTCGTCCAGAATTTCGGCGCCGCCGCCCGGGATGGAATCGAGCCCCGCGTCGCGCAGCCTGGCGATGGTGTCGCGAAGGGAAAGTCCGCTGACATCGGCGATATTCGTGATTTCTGGCGCCGAAAATCAATGGCAATGGATGGAGAACCGTTTCTTGATGGAGCGCAACAGATCCTCGTACCACTCGATCTTTAAATCCGGATGAAGCCCGCCCTGCATCAGGATACCGGTGCCGCCGAGGTCAATGGTTTCCTGAATTTTGTCGAAAATCACTTCCTTCGGCAGGATGTAGCCTTCCTGATGGCCCATGGGCCGATAAAACGCGCAGAAGCTGCAGTATTCGGTACAGAAATTGGTGTAGTTGATGTTGCGATCGATGATGTACGACACGATGCCCTCGGGGTGGAATTTTCTGCGCACCTGGTCGGCCGCCATGCCGATCCCGATGAGATCGTCAGAGCGCAGCAGGTCGAGAGCTTGGTCGCGGGTGATCATGGGTCCCGATCCAAATATCTTATCAGGCCGGTGTCCCGGAGGGCGGAGGCGCGATAGTTGGGTTGGGCCCGTCGAAGGTGTCGCTCCGAAGGTGTCGCTGTTGTAATCCGAATATTTCGGGAATAGGATGTAGGGTACAAGGACGGTAATCAGATGAAGCTGTCTTTAATTGTCGTGTTGTTGACGGTGGCATCTGCAGCTCTCTATGCGCAACAGGCCATGCCGCGCGTCACGTCCGTAGAGCCGGATAACGGGAAAACAGGGGACGTGCTGACCATCAGCGGAGAGCATCTGGGCAAGGGTGAGGTGATGGAGCTCTATCTGACCGATGGCAAGAAGGACACCAAAGTTGAAGTGACGGACCAGGCCCCCACGGCCATCAAGTTCAAGATTCCGAAGATTGCAGCCGGACGATTCGCCGTCATGGTGCTCACTGGCGGGAAAGAACCGAAGTACATCGAGGAGCCGGTGAAAGTCACGGTCCAGGAACCGTAGCAGGCCTCTCAGATCGCCCGGCAGTCCGGAAGCGATTTCGCATCGTGCCCCGGCTATATTCCGATCCATGCTTCCGTTGTGAATTCCGGCTACACGGGGTTCGCAGTCACAAACAACAGTGCCAAAGCATACGGTCCTGATCGAGGCCACCAAAATGCACGGTTGACATCGAAGCAACCCTCGGATATCGTTTTCAAAACGTCGCGCTCACACATCCGTCTAATTCCCCTTTTTAGGAGCGCACAGTGTCTCGTAATCTCTTACAAATCGCCCTGGCAACGGCCGTGGCTTTGATTCTGCCGGTGTCCAGTGCCGAGGCGCAGAACATTAATGCTTCGGTCGGAGGAACCGTCACCGATCCGAGTGGGGCTTTGATCCCAAACGCTGGGGTCACCTTGAAGTCACTCGCTACTGGAACTGTTTCTAAGGGAACGACGAAGGAGTCCGGTCTGTTTCGATTTCCCAACCTGCAGGCGGGAGCCTACGAACTCACGGTTTCGGCGGCAGGGTTCAGGGATTTCGTGCAGCGCGGCATCAGCTTGAGCATCAATGATACGGTCAACATCAAGGTTCCGCTCGAAGTTGGGCAGGCGGAACAGGCAATTGAAGTCACAGCCGACGTTTCTCCGCTGAATACCGAGAACGCGGAACTGAAGCAGGCCATCACGCCGGACACGCTGCGCGAATTGCCACTGATCGTGGGCGGCCTGCCGCGATCGGCCATTTCGTTTATTGTGCTGATGCCCGGCGTGACAACCGGCGCCGGCGCGAACACCTATGACACACGCATCAATGGGGGCATGGGCTCGGGTGACGAGGCGGTACTCGACGGTATTAGCATCCAGGACGGACTCAATACGCAGACGGGTGCTGCCCTGGTATTCGGCAACAGCCCGTTCTCGCCTGAGGCGATCAGCGAAGTCAGCGTGTTGACCTCGAACGTCGAGCCGCAGTACGGCTCAACCTCATCGGGCGTGGTCACAGCCGTCACAAAGGCCGGCACCAACGTCTTCCACGGCTCTCTGTTCGAGTTCCTCAGGAATACGTCGCTCAACGCGCGTCAGTTCGGCGTGCCGAAGCGGCCCAAAGACATCGAGAACGATTTCGGCGGAACCGTGGGAGGCCCGGTCAAGATTCCCGGGCTGTGGTCGGCCAACCGTAAAGCATATTTCTTCCTGGCGCACGAACGCTTCCGGGTTCGCGGCGGCGCAAGCACGCCGGTCCTCAGTATCCCGTCGCAAAAGGAGAGAAATGGTGACTTCAGCGATTGGGTGGATAGCGATGGAAAGCTGATCCCCGTCTTCGATCCTGCCACGACCAAGGCCAACCCCAATTTCGATCCGAACGCGACTTCCGGAACCGCAAGTCTGCCATTCCTTCGCGACCAGTTCATGGGCTGCGACGGCAAGACACCGAACGTTATCTGCCAATCCGATTCACGCCTCCAGAACTCGCTCGCCCAACAGTGGTTTAAGTTCCTCCCGACTCCGACGTTCGGCGGGGCGCTGAACAACTATGTGGTGCCGGTGCCGGTCGGGGCGGGGATATTCAACGACTCAAACCTGTGGGATGTGCGCCTCGACTACAGTTACGGGGATAAGGACCACTTTTTCGGATCGTCTCATTCGCGTAGGTCGTTCGCTCCCGCGGCAACACAGTTGCCCCCGCAACTCGCACAAGAGCAGCCCTATCAGACCAACTGGACGGTGATGCCTCGTGCCGGCTGGGACCATACCTTCAACCCAACGCTGTTGAACCACATTGCCGCCGGCTACAACGATACGTACGCCGAGTCGTTCTGTATCGACAAGAAGTTCGCCGGCCAATTGCCCCAGATCCCCGGCGTAGCGGACCACAACAACCCGCCCGTGATGTCCTTCTCAGATTTCAACGGTTGGGGTTGCAACAACGAATTCCGCGGGAGCCGGCCTACTTATATCGTCACCGATCTGATGACCAAGGTCCACGGCAGCCACATATTCAAATTCGGCGGCGAGTACCGAAGGATGGGAATCAATCGAGTCGACCGTTTTAACGGCTCCGGCTCATTCGGCTTCTCAAGGCTCAGCACCGGTTTGATCGGCGAGACCAGTGGAAACGCGATAGCAAGCTTCATCCTCGGCTCGGTAGACAATGCTTCGGGTCAATTCAATACCGTCGAAGCATGGTATGCTCGCGCGGACTCCTGGAACCTGCATTTCGGGGACACTTGGCGCGCGACCAGCAAGCTGAGCGTGAATTGGGGCTTTCGCTGGGACGTTTCGCGGCCAGCAGTAGAGAAATATAACCGCACTTCATTCTTCGACTTCGGACC
>QHXW01000504.1 GCA_003223115.1 Acidobacteriota bacterium | reverse complement strand
AATGATCACTGCAATCAAGGTCCGCAAGCGAACCTGGGCTTCCGGACTGCATTTCCACATTTGACTGCAAAGTGACTAATCCTGACGCAAGACGCTCGCCGGCGCTAGCCGCACGAGGGCCAGGGCGGGTAGCAAACTGGCAATGGCGCTGATTCCAACGAGCGCGACCGCCACGACCAAAAATGTGAAAACGTCGATCGGTTGAACGCCATAGAGCAATCCTTTGAGCACCGTTGTACTAACGGCCGCTAGCACTCCGCCGATTGCGACGCCTGCAGCGGAAAGAAGGATTCCTGGCGTGACTGCGTCCCGGATCACTCTTCCTAATGAGCTGCCAAGTGCCATTCGGATACCGAATTCGCGAGTTCGCTCTACAACAGAATTCGCGACGATTCCATACACACCGACTACCGCCAACGAGAGCGCCAGAGCGGCTAGTAGACCCAGCAGCCAGGCATTGATACGCTGATCTTCGAGTGCCGAGTTGCGTTCGTCGATCATGGAGCGAAAACGGGATACGGGCAGAAGGGGATCGGTGCTGGAGATTGCTTGCTCAATCCCGCGGGCGATCTCTTGGCGCTTCCCAGTGGACCGGACCACCCAGTTGGGCGCGTACCACGTGTGAGCCATTTGGAAACCCGCACTCGAAAACTGAGCCGCGGGAACATACATCGCAGGCTCTTGCGTGAGCGGCCCAGATCGCGAGAGGCCCGGCTGTTGTTGCAGATCGCTGACCACGCCGACAATCTGACGCGTCACATCGCCGCCAACGATGTAGCTGGTGAACGGATCCTGGTCCTTCAGGAATTTCCGCACGAATGTCTCATTGACGATCGCAACAGGCATTGAGCTTTCTGAATCGCGCTCATCGATGACCCGTCCCGCGCGCACCGGAATGCTAAGCACTTCGAAATAGCCGGGCGTCACATAGTTAAGCGACGTTCCGACTTCAGTGTCGGTCGAAGCCGAACTCGCTCGGACCCTCGCTCCGTCGTTTAGCCAGCGTTGATACGGAAGATGGAGTCCAATTGCGGCGGAATGCACGCCGGAGATCTTGCGGATGGCATCGAGCGAATTTCGGAAAAGCCGGTTGATGCTACCGCTGTCGCTGTATCGGGCGTCCTGCAAAGAGGCGCTCGCCGTTAGGACGTTCGCTCCGTCGAAGCCGGCGTCGAGATGTTGAAGGTGAAGTAACGTACGGATGAGCAGCCCTGCGCCGACCAATAACACCACGCTTAAGGCCACCTCGACCAGGACTAACAATCGCCGTAGCCAATGGGACCTGCCGCCCGCCACCGCACGCGAGCCTCCTTCGAGCAGCGTATCACGTACATTGACGCGGGCCGCCTGAAACGCTGGCGCCAATCCGAATAGCACACTAACCGAAAGCGACAGCAGAGCCGTAGCCAGGAGGATGCGACCATCTAATCGGAGTTCCTGCCAGACACCATAACGAGCGATCACTGTCTGAAGTGCTTGGATGGCGAGGTATCCCAGAGCGAGTCCGGCAGCTCCGCCGACGGAACCAAGCACGAGGGACTCGGTGGTCAGTTGGCGCATTAAAGGACCGGGTCCGCCGCCTAAGGCGATTCGTGTTCCCATCTCGCGGCGCCGCGCTGCCCCACGCGCGAGCATCAGTGCGGCAATGTTCACGCAACCTATCAAGAGCACCACCGCGACGGCCGCGCTTAGAATTAGAAGCCGATCACGCAGACCGGCCTGATTTGCTTTCTCAAAGGGGGCAAAATTCATGCGTGCAGTCGCCTTCGGAATCTTCCGGGCCTCGAAAGCCGCGACTCCCCGTGTTTGCACCTCGGCTTGCGCCTCCGCCAAGCTGGCGCCCGGATTCAGCCTTGCGATCATCGCGTAGTTGACTCCGCCTCCCTCTCCTCTAGTGGAGGGTTTAAGGGGCGTCCAAACATCCACCATTGCTCGCGGACTGAACGTCTCACTCGTGATTCCCACCACCAAATGCGGCTCACCGCGCAGGAGAATCGTGCGGCCAATGACCGATGGGTCACCATTGAAGAACCTTTTCCAGATCCCGCTGCTCAGCACAACGGCGGCCGGTCCGCCGAGGCGATCTTCTGCATCGTCGAACTCTCGCCCGTATGCTAAGGGAACCCCCAACACGCGGAAGTATCGAACGCTGACTCGTTCTTGCTGCACGTAGAATGCGCGATTGCCGGCGCCGAGGTTCACTCCGGTGATGCCGCCCATAGCAGCCACTTCAAAGCTGCGGGCGTCTTTCAACGCCTCCCAGGCGTAGCCGTCCTGACCGGCATAGGAGAAGAACTCAGACCCTTGCGTGAATTCCCGCATCACATCAAAGAGCCGATCCGGCTTTGGATACGGCAACGGCCGCAGCAGCACGGCGTCGATAACGCTGAACACGGCCGTGTTCACACCGATACACAATCCGAGTGTTAGAGTGACGGCTGCGGCGAATCCTGGCGACCGCCGCAATTGACGAAACGCGTAGACAGTGTTGCGAATAAGTTCATCCAACACAGGGAATCCTTTCGCTTCACGGCACACTCCTTAACGAGGCTGATGTTCCCGAACGCCTGTCGCGCCCGCCGAGACGCCTCAGACGGTGGCACGCCGCTACGGACTAGATCACGCTGATACTGCTCGATATGGAAACGCATCTCCTCGTCCATGTCGAGATCCAAGCGTCTTCGCGTCGAAAGTGATCGTGCGCGAGCTTTGAGGCGGTCCAGCACTATACCTCCTCCGGCAATGCTCCGAGAACGTGGCCGACCGCGATCGAAAACAGTTTCCACTGCTCCCTTTCTTTGCGGAGCCGCGATTGGCCTGATCTTGTTAGCCGATAGAACTTGGCGCGCCGGTTCTTGTCCGAAATGCCCCACTCAGACTCAATGAGGCCGGCGTGTTCCAGACGATACAGGGCAGGATACAGCGAACCCTGCTCGATTTGTAGCATTCGATGCGAGATTTGCTGGATGCGCAGAAGGACGCCGTAGCCATGAAGGGGTCCAAGCGAAACCGCCTTTAGAACCAATAAATCCAGTGTTCCTGGCAGCAGATCGGCGAGCGGGCTCACGTTGACTCCTAGGTAAACTAGGATTATCTGCTCTTTCTCCTAGACTGTCAAGGAAAGAACGCGCATGCCTAACTGGTGTGCCCCGCTAGTCTGATTCGGGCAGTCAGTAGCCGGCACGACCGTTTGGAATCGCTTGGAGCCAGTCATCGTGCCAACCGGGCGATATGTCCGCTTGTGGTCAATGATCGCCTTCCCCTTCGCTGGATCGCGTCAGATCTCCGCCATCCCCGTTTCGTGGGCTTACCGGCGGCCAAACTAGGGGAGGAACCTCAGGTCGAAGTTGACATTGATTGGCTTTTGCTCGTCTGCGATGTTTTCGTGGGTGCTCCTAGCGAGGAATTCCCAGATAAGCAGCTATTCTTTTCGTCCTCTGAACTCCCTCAGCTACTCTGCTTCCAAGTGCTATTCTTCCTCGATAGCGATCTGCTTTCGACTCCACCCTGAGTGTGTATTGGAGCTATCGTATTCCGCTCGTTACGAGCTGTTATGAAGCGTACAAGACGCGAAGTAGTTGCTGTCCGAGATCCACAATGGGCGCGAGACAGATCGACGGCGTACAGTTTAGGAAACTTGACCGTTTTTAACCGCGCGGATGGATGAACTATCGTTGTTCGTCATTTGACAAATCCGGGAGGTGTACGATGCGCAGTTCATGCTCCAGACACGATTCGCCAGTGATGGCTTGTCTGTTCTGCTTTGGTGTGGTGCTCGTCTGTCGAGTCGCCCAGGCCAAGACGTATTACGTAGACAGCTCCAACGGCAACGATCGAAATGCCGGCATTACGCGGGCAACGGCTTGGAAGAGCCTGGATAAGGTAAACAATGCCACATTCAGTCCGGGGGATAAAATCCTTTTCAAAGCCGGCGCCCACTTCACAGGACAGCTCCACCCACGTGGCACGGGCACCGAGACTAGCCCGATCATTATCGACGTGTACGGGAAAGGGGAAAAACCGCTCATCTCTGCCCAAGGCAGGTTCCGCGAGGCACTCCTGTTGGAGAACCAAGACTATTGGGAGGTGAATAATCTTCAGTTGACCAATACCGGACCGACGCGCGAGCCATTTCGGTACGGTGTTCGGGTGCGGTCGTGGGATCACGGCAGGATGCGGCACATCCAACTGAAGAACTTGTTTGTGCACGATGTGAATGGATCGCTGGTGAAAAAGGACAAAGGCGAAGGGCACGGGATCGTTTGGGAGAATGGTGGCGACAGGGTCAAGAGTCGGTTCGATGGGCTCCTCATTGAAGGCTGCCAGCTCGCGCGGACCGATCGCAACGGGATTTGCGGCTACACTCCTTACCCATCGCCCGATCGGACCAACCGCAACCTAAACGTCGTGATTCGTAATAACCTTCTGGAAGATATAGGAGGCGACGGGATCAAAGTGTGGGGCTGCCAAGGCGCGCTCGTGGAGCGCAATGTCATCCGCGGCGCGCGACGAAGGTGCGATGACTACGCCGCGGGCATTTGGCCATGGGCTTCTGATGACACGTTGTTTCAATTCAACGAGGTCAGCGGGGTTAAGGGTACGAAAGATGGCGAGGCATTCGACTCCGATGCCTACTGCAAGGGTTCAACCTATCAGTACAATTACTCGCACGACAACGACGGCGGCTTCATGCTCATCTGCTGCGCCGATAACACGGACACCGTAATACGCTACAACATCAGCCAAAACGACCGGGCCCGCTTGTTCCACATGGCAGACAAGAACGAGAACATCAAGATCTACAATAATGTTTTCTTCGTCGGAAAGGGGAGCGACGTGCAGTTATTCCTGTGGACCGGGGAGCAGGCCACCGGCAGCAGGGCAGCGCAGATCGTCAACAATATCTTCTATCTTGCGGGCATTGGCAGGAACGTCACCGGGGTGAGGAGGAAACCAATTGATGATGGTACGTTCTTCACTAAGCCAGGTTTTGGTGGAGACTGGAATATCGTGTTCGAGCGAAACGTTATCTTCGGTAATTTCCAGGACATTCCGGATGTGTGGAAAAAGATGACTAATGATCCGAAGCTCGTGGCCCCGGGCACCGGGGCAAACGGCCGCGACTCTCTTGACGGATACAAGCTCCGAACAGACTCGCCTTGCATCGGCCGCGGAATACCGGTGAAGAACAACGGCAGCCGGGACTTCTGGGGAAACAAAATACCCGACGACGAGAACCCTGCCATTGGCGCCGACGAGCGACGTTAGTGCCCGACAATAGATCGTTTTTCCCTTTGCTCATGTCCCGCCCCATAGATGGCTATGGGGGTGGTGTCTGCTGGAAGTGTGATGATTGTGAAACGGTTATCGACCAGAACTGCATATCTGGCCAAGTGAAATACGCACGCACTTGAGATTCAAGATCGGCCCATGTGCGGCTTCCACAAAGACCACTCTTTGTTTAACCCCTTGCAATCCGATGCCAAACGGAGCTTACTCCCATAAAGAGATTATGGGAGAAAACAAAGAACGTTCTACAGGTGTGTTGCAAGGCACGCTCGACATGCTCGTGCTCAAGGCGCTGGCGCGTGGACCGTTGCATGGTTACGACGTGGCCGAATACATTCTCACTTGGTCACGCGATGTTTTGCACGTTGAGGAAGGAGCGCTCTATCCAGCGTTGCACCGTCTGGAGCTACGTGGCCTGTTGGCGAGCGAGTGGGGCGTTTCGGCGAACAACCGGCGCGCGAAGTACTACCGTTTGACGGCGGCGGGGCGGAAACAGTTGGCGGCAGAATCATCCGAGTGGGCAAGGTTGAGTGGAGCTGTGGCTCGAGTGATGGAGGCGTGAGATGCGCGGTGTGCTGAAGAAACTGCAGGCGGTGTGGAAGAGGCGGCAATTGGAGAGCGATCTGGACGACGAGCTGGCGTTTCACCTGGCGATGCGGGAGGAAAAGAACCGGCGGGCGGGGGTGACGGAGAGCGCGCGGCGGTCGTTTGGGAATCCGGAGCTAGTCAAGCAAGACTTGCGGGATCAGTGGACGTTTCGGGCGGTTGAGAATTTCTGGAGCGATTTGCGCTATGCGGCGCGGATGCTGCGGCGCAGTCCGGGATTTATGCTGGGGGCGGTTCTGTCGCTGGCGATTGGGATTGGGGGGAACACAGCTATATTCAGTGTGGTGGATGCGATTTTGCTGACGTCGCTGCCGGTGCGGAATCCGGAGGAGCTGCGGATTGTGCTGTCGAGGGGCAGGCCTCCAGCGCAGACTTTCGACGGCTATTCCACCAATGACGTTTGGAGTTCATTTCCACATCCGATCTACGAGGAGTTCGTCCGCAGTATTCCGCAGTTTTCGGATCTAATGGGATTCGCATCAACAACAGTGACGGTCATCGCTGGCGCCCAGAGCCACTATGCGGACGCTGAGTTCGTCACCGGGAATTTCTTCTCGGGCCTCGGGATGAGAGTACTGGCCGGAAGAGCGCTGACGCCGGAGGACGA
>QHXW01000503.1 GCA_003223115.1 Acidobacteriota bacterium | reverse complement strand
TTGGCACGGATCTGACCCCGTTGGTGAGTTTTCTTATTTACGAATCGGAACCGGGCCGACTATCCTGTGCAAGGTTTCTGGTGAGAGTAAGGGCTACGGGTCCGCCAACCTGGAGTGGGAAGATCCCGGATTCGCCATCGACCAAGTTCCGGCTGGGCTCGGTCACCAATTCACCGCCGCCTCAATTTTGCGGAAGAGCGGGGAAAGCTGAAGGTGGACGATCCGGTGAAGAAATATCTGCCGGATACACCGGCCGCCTGGGACAAGGTGACCGTGTTCCATCCGCTGACGCACACCTCCGGTATCCCGAGTTTCACCAGCTTCCCGGATTATCAGGCGGCCGAGGCGATTCCTTCGCCAGCGGAGAAGACGGTGGCGCGCTTCCGCGACAAGCCGCTGGATTTTTAGCCGGGCGAAAAGTGGAGCTACAGTAACTCGGGCTACGTGCTGCTGGGGTATCTGATTGAAAAGATCAGCGGCGAGAGTTACGAGAAATTCGTACAAGAATATGTCTTCTCGCCCCTGGGGAGATTCGGGCTACGATTCCAACTCGGCCATCATCCGGCATCGCGCCGCGGGATATGCGCCGGGACCGGGCGGCGCCGTCAAAGCGGGTTTCTCCACATGAGCATGCCGCAGGCGCGCTCTATTCCACAACCGAAGACTTGCTGCGATAGAAACAGGGACTCTTCGGCGGGAAATTGCTGTCGCCGCCATCGCTCGAGAAGATGACCACGCCATTCAAACAGGACTACGCCTTTGGACTGGGCGTGCGAACGGTGAACGGGCGCAAGGTAATCTCACACGGCGGCGGGATCGAAGGCTTCAATACCATGCTGGCTTACGATCCAGAGGACAAAATGACGGTCGTGGTGCTGACCAATCTGAACGGACAGGCGCCGGATCAGATCGCGACTATGCTTGCGGCCATTGCCCACGGTGAAAAGTGCAGTTGCCCTCGGAGCGCAAGGAGATTTCAGTCGCGCCCAAGTGACGCACCTGGTACTGCACCAGGGCGGGCAGGACATGAAAGCTCCGCGCAAGTGAATCGCACTACGCGCGGCGCGCTTCGTCGCGGCTGGAGATGAATCCGCCGATCGTCCCGAGCAGGAGCCAGAACATGCCGGTGGTCGCAAGGGATGCGACGATGAACTCGCGGATGAGCTGGGTGGGGACGGCATTATGCCCGGTGGCGATGGGCGCGCCAATCAAGTGGGGCAGCGACAGGCAAACCACGCCGCCAATGCGCAGCGGCCAGCTCCGCCCCCGACTTGCAAGCAGCCATAATCCGATGGTGGTAGCGAGCGCCGTGCCGGCCCACCAAAGTTGGCGCGCATACAAATCCGCAACTGCAACTCCCGGAGGTTGCGGAGGTAATCCGAGCGCGGGCGCCAGTCCGAAGCAGGCAAATGCAGCGAGACCCCAAAGCGCGCCGCGGCGTGCATCCACTGTTCTGCCCGCGACGGCCAGCGACCCGAACAAGAGCGCCCCAAAGCCGATGCCGCTGAGTACGGTGGCGAGAGCGGTGAAAGAGGTACGCTGCCAGCCATCTGCCGGCTGCCAGCCTTCGTGATCCTGGGCCTCCCCGGCCGTCTGGTGCGCGGCATTTTCGTAAGCCTCCGCGGATTCGATCAGGGGAACGACGGTGAAATGTTGGACCGCGAATAACAGGAGGCCAGCGAGCGCTCCCGATGAGAGTGCCACCAGCATCAATCTGCGGAACTGATTCACGCACGCAGCCTTCTCACCACGTTAGTGGCAAGGGAACCCGTTGGCGTGGCGGGCGTCGTGAGCGGCGCTGTGTGCGCGCTCAAAGTTGGAAAAACCCACGGCGTAAAGCACGACCAGCCCGAACATGAGAACGGCGATCGCAGGCAATCGGCCGGCGATGGACCAAACGCGGGTGCGGGTTGCATGTGGCGCGGCGGATGCTTGCATGACGCCTCCGGAAACATAGGAGTCTATCACGGATGGCGGGAGGGCGAAAGGGGCGAAGAGCGCAGGGGTGCACGTCTGTAATGGGCGGGTTCGGTGTGGGTTTGTTTTTTGCTCCTTGTCTTACGGCATTGTATGCCGTAAAGATGTGGGCATGGCCATCTCTCCGGAAGTCCCCAATCGCGTACGCCAACTCGCCGATGAGTTGGCTCATCCGCAACCCATGCGCCGCGGCTCGCTATCGGAACGCACCATCCGTTGTGGCAAAGCGGGTTGCGCCTGCGCCGATAACCCCAAGGCCCGCCACGGTCCTTATCACAGCCTGACTCAAGCCGTGGGCGGCAAGACCCGGTCACGGTTTCTGACGGAGGAGCAAGCCGCTGTGGCACACCAGCAGATCGCCGCCGGGCGCGAGTTTCGCGAACAGGTGGATGACTACTGGGAAGCCTGTGAACAATGGGCCGATGCCCAACTGGAGCCGACATCGTCTGCCCCGACGGGGGAGGGCGAAAAAAGGGGCTGCAAACGGCGCTTAAAACCGACATCCTCCAGGAAATCGAAGCGTTCTTAGGCCGCCAATCCATCGAGGATTTGGATTTCGAAGCCGTCGAGATAGCTGTGCGGCGCCAGGCTCTGTGTCTGGCCGCACGAGCGCTCGAACCACGGTTGAATGCCGATACCAGCGATTATGCCGGCCCGGAACTGCCTGGCCCCTGCGGAGAACCAGCCCAGTATCATGGGCGCCACGGGAAGACATTGGAGAGCGTACTGGGGCCTCTGTTCCTGGAGCGGGCCTATGATCACTGCTCCCCATGCCAGAGCGGGTTCTGTCCTCGCGACCGTCATCTGCGGCTGGAGATGTTTTCGCTCACGCCGGGAGTATGGCGCATGACCGCCAGCACGGCAGCGCTGGGGAGCTTTGTCGAGAGCAGCAGTTTGCTGCGCGAACTGGGGGGGGTGGAGGTAAGCGCGAGTCAGGTGGAACGGGCCGCCGAAGCGTTGGGGGCCGAGATCGCCGCTGACGAACACAAGGGCGGGGAACCAGCAGGCGACACGGCTCCTACCAGGTACCTGGGCATGGATGGGACGGGCGTTCCCATGC
>QHXW01000502.1 GCA_003223115.1 Acidobacteriota bacterium | reverse complement strand
AGAGCCGGTTGTGGCGCGAGCACGTGGAACGCTATCACTATCTGGGATGCCGCGTGCCCTTCGGCGCCAACTTGCGCTATTGGGTGCGGAGTCGCGATCGGGAACTGGCCTGCCTGCTCTGGACATCGCCCGCCTGGAAGATGCAGGCGCGGGACGCTTGGATCGGCTGGAACGACGAGCAGCGGCGACGCCACCTCCAGTCGATCGTCAACAATGGCCGATTTCTGGTTTTGCCCTGGGTACACGTCAAAGGGCTGGCGAGTAAGATCCTGGCGCTGAGCGCTCGGCAACTGCCGCACGATTGGCAAACCCGATATGGGCATCGTCCGCTGCTGTTGGAAACTTTGGTGGATGCCATCCGGTTTCGCGGAACCTGCTACCGGGCGGCCAACTGGATCTATGTTGGGCAGACCACCGGACGCGGTCGCATGGACCGGGAGCACAAAAGCCACGGTCAAGCCATCAAAGACATCTATGTCTACCCGCTGGTCCGCGACGCCCGACTCCACCTATGCAGTGATCCTACCCGGTAAATCAATATCTTTGGGCGCGTTGATGTGCGGGTACGATTAAACGGAAGTTCGCCGGTTGAAATAAGAGGACGCGCGCACTGCTGCTGGGGGTGGTTATGCGTGGTTCAAATTTGTATCCTCGGTTTTGGTGGGCACTCTCTCCCGCCGCCCAGCCCGCCCACCGACGGCCAGGTCATGCAAATATCAGCAGCTCCGATTGATGGTCGGACAGGACCGTCCCAGCATCGGCGATGTATTGAATCCTATCTGGCCGAGAAGACGAATACCCCGAGCATGTATTCGCTAACTAACGCAAAAGTTGGCAATATAGGCATGCAAAAGTGCCGCAAGCCGGGTTAAGGCCAGGGCTAAATAATCCTAAATCCGGCAGTTCGGCCTTCGCCGCATTCTGATACGCTTTTGCCGACTACGAGTTCCAACTGCTGCGCAGATCACCTTCTGGGTGACAACCGATTTTTCTGCAATGAGTTGCGGCGACAAGTAGATGGCGGAATCCGGCGGCCCCAACTGCCAGATTTAGGATAATCGACATAAGTTATTTTATTATTGGTGCCCGGGGCGGGACTTGAACCCGCACTCACCTTGCGGTGAAAAGGATTTTAAGTCCTTTGCGTCTGCCGATTTCGCCACCCGGGCATGATTGATTAAGCGTGACTTGCATGTTTTTTCAGGCCGCGGTCAAAAGGTGTTGTGCCCATTTATGTGCCCACTGCTCGCCTGCCTGTCGCGTTCATTCGCCGCATTCGCTGGAAGGCTCGTTCTACGTGCTCCGGCGACGGGTGGACGTACTTCTGTGAGATCTTCAGGCTCGAGTGGCCCATCAATTTCATGATCGTGTATGCGTCCGCGCCGGATTCCCCCAGACGGGTTCCGAAAGTGTGCCGGAACGAGTGCGGGACGAGTTCCTCCGGCAGTCCAAGCGCCTTCCGCACCTCGACGTGTTGCTGATTCAACCAGGTCTGGTACAGCGGGCGCCCATCCTCGCGATGAAATACCAAACCGGCGGCGTGCCCATTTCGCCTCCTCTCAAAAACCTCCATGACGCGGTCGGAGAGCGGGACGTTACGCGGCTTTGAGTTCTTACTGCTTCGAGAGCGAACGGTGAGATAACCGAAAGTGGCATCACCCACCGGCTCTGGATGGACATCTGGCCATTCAAGCGTAAGGCACTCCTTGACGCGCAGGCCGGTGTCGAGCATTACGATCGCGGCGTCATGCAAGTCTGGAGGGGCGACGTCAAGATACGCCATCTCCAAACTATGATTGAGCACGAATTCCCTCTCCGTTTCACCGTCGAGCATTTTGACTGTCGGGGCGCTGATGATTTTCCATTTCTGCGCGAGGCGGAGCAATCGACGAAGCGTTGCGAGTTCGCGGTTTATTGACGCGACCGAGAGAGGCCTTTTGCGACGAGAAGTTGTACGAGCGCGTGTCTGTTTGAATACATCGATCATCTCCTCATCTATCCGGTCCAGGCGGCTCTTTGCGAACGCTCCATACTGAAGCAGAGCCTGTAACTTGCGTTCATAGAACGACACCGTCGCCGGTTTCGTCGCGCAGTCGGTTCTGATCTGTGCCAAGAATCGCGGGGCAAACGCCTCAAGCGTCGGCACCGGTTTCTTCTCCTCGATGCCGAATTCGCCCTTAGCCAATTGTGTCTTGCGAGCGGCCTCGATTTGCTCTGCAACGCGCTTGTTTGTGTGCTTCGTGCTCGCCCGAATCGGCTCACCGTTCCAGACGAACTTGTACCACCAGACATTTCCGCGCTTGTACACCGCCATCTGTCGTCCTACCGATTTCCAATTATAGAATTCCTACACCACTTGGGGTTGCCGCTGGAAATAACTGGCACAATTCGAAAATCCCCATGCCACCAGTGATGATTGACGCTCGGAGTCAATGTGCCGATTCGCCCGGCCTCACGTTGTCACTTCCGGGGATACATCGTGGTATGGTAAAGTCCCGATCACATCAATCGTGCACCGCACTCCCGGACCGTTCAGCACTTCGGACGTGGACGGCGTTTACCAGGATCAATCGAAGGCGCCGAAAATAGAAGCTTCACGCATTCACTCTGGGGCGTTAACCAGGGTTACGCCTGGCGGGCGAAGCACGGCCGAGAGCTCACTCAAATGGAAGGCGCGGAATCGCGCGTGAGGTCATCTCGGCTCCCTTCTCGCCGGCCACGCACGGCTCTATCTTGACGCGTGCCGCATTAATGATATCGAATAGCCCGACAACCCAGGTCCCATCGTTCTCGGGGATGGCTCGTACTAGCAACCTGCTGCATCTAAAACCCTTTACCTTCAATTGCACTCTTGGGATGGGAGCCCTATTATAGAAGCCTATGAGCCAGGTTTGGTTCGTCCCTTCGACGACCTTCCTAGCGATGGTCGCCCGGCTGAGCTTTCCACTCGCTTTGCTTTTTGCCACACCTTGTCTCGATCGAGGCCAGGAACGTCCATCGGTTGCCGAGTTGCTCCAGCAATTCGAGACCACCACAGTGTTCTGGCAACAGTTCGAGGTGGCTCACGCAATCGTCGCCGCGCACGACCCGAGTGTTCTGCCCAAACTGGAGTCCTGGTTGACACACGAAGACCGGCACTTGCGCGGAAACGCCGCGTTCATCTTTGCTGGGCTTGGCGATCCTCGTGGATTTGACGTGATTGTCGGCATTCTTGGCGATCGTTCCGAAAGACGCGAGGTTCATAAAATTTCGTCTGCAGGTCTTCCGTCGATCCAAGGGCAGATCAGCGAAGACCGTTACTATGCCGCGCACCTACTGGGTGACTTGAAGGACCCACATGCGGTCCCGATCCTTGTGCCTCTTCTGAAGGATCAGGAGGTCAACGATATCGTTCCGTGGTCCCTCGGGCAGATTGGCGACAGGTCTGCGATTCAACCGTTGATCGCAACACTGAGTGATCAAAATCCGAGTATGAGGGTTCTCGCAATCTACGCTCTTGTAGAACTCAAGGCTACTGAGGCTTTGCCGAGGCTCCGCCAGTTGCTGGGCGACAACGAGAGATGTAATTTTGACAAATTGGAATCCGTTGCCGAGGCCGCGCGAGCTGCAATTGCCAAGCTGTAATCAGCAACTTGCCCGGTAGTTCGCGTTCGCAGTGGAAAACGGAGTTATCGGAGGTCGAGCGTTAGTCGCCCCTGAATGCACGTGTCGTCCCTCATGCGAATTCACATGGGCCAAGTTGGCGGATAGATACTCAACGCGGACATCTCCAACCCGCGTCTGCTGGCGTAAGACCCGAGCTGGATAATACCGAACTACCACCCGCGACAAAGCCGGGCTGTACGAGCACATCAGGATTCAGGGTTAGGACCCATTGGCCGCGGCTTGCGGTGATCGCCTGGTTCTGTCCCGCGGCGAAACCGGCGTTGCGATCATTCTCGATCAGACGGATGCGGTCCTTGTACCGGGCAAGCACGCGTTTCGAGTCGTCCCGTGAACAGTTGTCCACCACAATGACTTCCAGAGGCCGGTATTCCTGCAGAAAGATCGCGCTCAGGCAACGGTCAATGAACTGGCCGCTATGTAGGTAACCACAGTGACGCTGACCAAGGCTGACTTCATGGTGTCCTGTCAAGAAGATCCTGGAAGTCACTCATCGACTACAGGCACGGGTGAAGAATTTTTCGCCGCTTGGTGTAGTCGAAAGTGGTACGTTCGGGGTCATTAAATAGAGAAAGTGTTCTCCGATTCGCTGATTGAAAAACTGGCGGGCGTCCTCCCTTCCGAGCAGACCCGTGTGAGCTTGCAGAATGACGTAGTGCAGTTGTTCGAAGAGATGCGCGAGAGCGTTTATCGTTACGTGTTGAGCCTAGGACTCTATCCACCGCAGGCGCAGGAGGCCACGCAGGAAGTCTTCCTTCGGCGCTACGCGGCGCTGAAGCAGGACAAGCCCATACAGAACCGCCGGGCCTGGGTTGTGCGGGTGGCTCATAACTTGGGTGAAACTGAGCGGGAAGGTTCGAAGAAGCCAGGATCGACGATCAACCCGATATTCCGAACTTAACACATGCGGCTCACCCTAACCCCGGAACCGGCCCGGCGCCCCGGCGCCTTGTTTCGTCTAAGAGCAAGCCATGAAAAACTCGCTGCTCGTGGTTCTCTCGCTCGCA
>QHXW01000501.1 GCA_003223115.1 Acidobacteriota bacterium | reverse complement strand
TCCGCCTGCGCGCCCTGCGCTCCAGTAACGACTTCGATGCCTATTGGAAGTTTCACGAGCAACAGGAATATGAACGCCACCACGCCTCACACTACGCCGATCACCGTGTGCCGGAGACCGTCCCGTCCGCGGCCTCCTCATCCCGGCCCAGCCGTCGCGGCACCCTGAAAAAATCAGCGGGCCGTAACTGCGAACCACTGGACCGCGGAGCTACTCGAGTACGCTTCTGCAGCACAGTGTAGGTGTGGTCGAGGTGTTGTCCTTACTGAGACTGCCGGTATCGTTAGCAAGGAAGGAGAGTCGTAGGGGGCTTTCGCACCCGCGAAGCTCCCTCATACCCAGAGAATCGCAAAATCTAAAAGAGCTGCACCCCTTCGCAAAGGAATTGTGGCCGGGACAAATCCGGACAAGCAGTCGATAATCCTCGACTGCCCGATTTACTTCGGTAACAGTGGCGGCCCAGTCCTAGAACTGGATAAGGAGACATTCCTAACCAACTTTAAGATTATCGGTGTGATAAATCAGTATGTACCGTTTGCTGACACGGGACGCTCTTTCATGATGCTGAGCAACTCCGGATACTCAATTGCTACGCCCATGAACTTTGTCATAGAACTGGTCAAGTAAGCACCGCTAGGTAAGGTGAAATTACCTGACGCACCCAATTGTGATGGGCTTGCGGGATGGCTGAAGGGAATATGCACGATATAAATATAGGCGCCGGAGATCCGCACCCGACTGGTGGTGAGATCGTGCCGAAATCCAAATCTCTACAATTTGGTCAGTACTCTATCCATCTTTCACGCAAGGTGCGAGTTGTTGTCTCATTAGTTGGCCTTGGCGCCCTCTGCGTACCAGCTTCATATTTCCTCTCAGAATTCAATCAAATCCGGGTTCGACGATGGCGTCAACGTAGGCTCTGGAAGCTGATATTCCCCACAAAAATATTCTTCATCGCGATTTTTCCATTCCAAATTTGAAGGCGAGCTAATCGGGGCCGGTTATCGAGTTTGCGGGAATTCGCGGGAGCCGGCCAATGCCTCAACCGGGTTGGCTAGGAATCTTCTTCTAATAATTCCGGCTCTCACAGCGAATCGAGCCATGCCTGTAGATCGGCGTCACGCTTCCAGCGCGGCAGTTTGCCAAGGCGCAGTTCCAAGAACGACGAGTCCAGAGCGAACGCAGTTGTTCCCTCCGGCGATAATCCGCTGAGCGCTTTTCTGACGGCTTCCGCCAACAGTGGAGCGCTTAGCGGTTTAGCAATCGAATCCCTCAAGGCGGAACGTGGCCGTCGGCCATCCCCTGGTCGTGGGGAAACCAGGATGCGGATGTCGGGCCGAATGCCCTTCAGCCGCCAAACCACATCCTGGGTCGAATGCCGCAGGACCGTTCGATTCAGAATCACTAGCACAACTCTGGGCGCGCACCTCCGGAAAATAGACAGCATCTCGGATTCGTTGTCCGCCAGCATCACGGAGTATCCGTAACGTTCGAGCGTGGTCTTGGCAACGAGACGCTGGCGATTATCGTTCTCCGCAACCAGGATCGTTGTAGTGGACGCAGCTGTCGCGCCCGACCGTGCTTCCAGGGGCACTCCAATTGCAACGACTCGGCGGATGATCGAGGTCATGCGAGTGGGGATTAAATAGTTTCCATCCAAACCTGACAAACCCATCGCCGCAAATGAGCTGATGAGGCATACCATTACGGTGGAGAAAGCGACTCGGCCCTTAGATGATCCTCTGCACTCTCGGCTGTAGGTCTGAAGATTCACGCCGATCATTCGGGCGGGCGAATCGATCGGCTTCGATTCCACTTCCATCGGCGGCAAAGGTAAATCCGGCCTCGAACCGGTACGTGACTGCACCTGCGTCTCCGGAACGCTGTGGGACTAACGTTCAATCAGAATGTCTCGATTTAATGACATTACTTTAAGATGCCTAATGTCGACAATCGGGGATTAACCCCAAGGCATAACATGGGCTACTTGCGATTCAGGTCCATGCGAAAGATCGCCCGGAGCGGAAGATCGGGCGGTGATGTTTCCCGCTGCGGTGGTCCAGGCGTCGATGGCGGCCTAGTCCATGACGGCATGGACACGCTGCGAACGCACCCGCCTTTGCCAACGAAATCGCGCATTACCATGGACCATTTGGCAGTGAGAGGCACCCTGCAGCCCGGCTGCAACGACCTGGATTCTTTGTGATGAAACCGGCTGTATTCCATCCCAACCCCCGGCTAGGCTGCCGGGTTGAGACGAATACCAGTCAGAGGCATAGTAATAAGAGACTTGCAAACGTGTAATGCTGTTCGATTCGTCCCTGGCCACCACATTTCCAACACTTACAGCCACCCAAAACCTCAACTCTGTTCCATTCTGTTCCAAAAACAAAAACTAGGCTCGCCGAAGTTTGTCTCCATTGGAACAGGACGAAACGTGCTCAAGTGATCCAGTTCGGATTGCCGCGAACATGAAAGTGTGCTGCGGGCGTCAATATACGTGCGTTGCTCGACCATAACCAATAAAACGATGGGTAAGGCGATGTTTACAATCATCGGGCGATGGCGGAGCTCGAACGATCGGTGATCCGAGAGCGGATTGTTGCCGGACTGGCATATGCCCGCGAGCGGGGAACGAAATCCGGCCGACCCGTCGGAAGACCCCGGCGAATTTTTGATCGAGACCAATTCGGGCCCTCTTTGCGTCAGTCCACAAAGTTTAGATCCCTTTGCTCCTATTTTCGTGATATACCCTTTGCAAATCACGATGGGCAGCGAGG
>QHXW01000090.1:20922-24013 GCA_003223115.1 Acidobacteriota bacterium | reverse complement strand
CCTTCCTACATTGCAGCTCAATGTTTAGGCGCGTTCGCCGGTGTGGCTTCGGCGCAAGTCATGTTTGGTGAGCCGCTGTTCTCTTCCTTTAGAGACCAGATCCGCACATCGCTGCATTTTTGAGCGATGCAAGATAGATGAACACAAAGGAAGGCGTGGAAAGCCTGCGATCGGATTCAATAGGGCGCGAGCGGACATAAAAAGAGGGAACGCTGCGCACTTTTGGAGTACAAGCGTTCCCTGTAGGCTTAGGAGCTAAGAATCAGAAGTTCAGCCGGAGTGATAGTTGGATCTGCCGGCTCGCCCCTAGACCCACGTCCCTCACAACTGTCGAGGTTGATTTGCCGAAGGTGCTGCCACCGGTTTTGTACGAATAGGGCTGATCAGGCTGGAGCCGCGTGCCCTTGGTGCCCAGGGCATCATTCAAGCGCGATACCGGGTTGGCGAAGTTCGTGTGATTCAGAATGTTGTATACCTCGCCGCGGAATTCCACGTTTACCTTTTCGGTCAGGTTCACTCGCTTGTGCAGCGTAAGGTCAAGTTGCGTCAAGCTGGGTCCGTGAAGAGCCCAGCGGCCTAAATTGCCGAACTCACCCGGCGCCGGTATCATGAACGCCGCTGGATTCAGGAGCACGCGTTTGTCGTTTGGATCCGATAGGAACAAGCTGACGCCACCCACCACACTGGGCCGCCGGTTGCTGCGGAACGCCCCTCCGTACGGATTGTTGATCACCGGAGTCGTCAGGATGTGGCCACTGGCGTCGACGATGGGCGTGCCCACGAACTGGCCCGTGGCATTCACGCTGTAGACGATGTCATTACGCGCCATTGTCAGGTCGATAGGCAACCCTGTGCGACCGTTCAGAATGCCGCCTAATTCCCAACCGCCGAGCAGAACGTCGGCAGCTTTAGGCGCATCCTTCATGAACTTGCGCCCGCGCCCCAGCGGGATCTCATAGAGCGTTGTGACGTTGTAGCTGTGACGCACGTCGAACGCGTTGTTACCGCGATCCTGGTTGAAGTTGAAGGGGTTCACCGTTGTCTGCGCTTCGTTTGAGCCGCCGGTGTTGCCCAGACTGTGACCGTAGGTCCATTGCGAACCGACCGTGAGGCCGTGCTGGAACCGGCGGTTCACAGTGGTCTGCATGGAGTCGTAATGATCGGTGCCGCCGCTGGTCTTCACGTCCATTTGCGCAAACTTGCTGCCATACTGCAGCACGGGTTTTCCAACCCCCGTTAACGGGTCCATGGTCACGCCCGTGATGACGTTGGTCCACGAACGGAGAAACAGGTTGCGGCCTTGGCTGCCCACATATGCCACGGTCAGTACAGTGTCGAACGGCAGCTTCTGCTGAACGGAAAAGGTGTACGAAAGTATCTTCTCGGGAATCCTATAACCGGGCGCGTACACGCGGGGTTGGAAGCCTTTGAAATTATTAACATCAAATCCGTTGACGATCGCCTGGCTGTCCACCGGGAAAGCGAGATTCGTTGTTGGCGAGACGGTGACACGGTCGCTGTCGATCGGTTGCACCTGGTCTTCGGTTTGCCCGGGGCCGTAGTAGTAGCCGGAGCCTATGCGCAGCACAGTGTTGCCCTTGAAACGAGCCGGTGACCAGGCGAAAGCTAGCCGCGGCCCGAGATTCAGCTTCGAACTCTGGTACCACTGGCGGTGCGGATTCAGATCCAGAGTACCCGCGTTCATATCGAAGAACGTAAATAGATTCCGGTCTTCGTGCAAAGGCGAGTAATATTCGTAGCGCAGCCCGTAATTCATGGTCAGAGTGGGGGTGAGTTTCCATTCGTCTTGCGCGAAGAGGATATAGTATTGCTGCTTGAGAATCCGGTTGCCGGCTATTCCTCCGTGCAACGGATTTGGCGCGCTCACATCACCCAGAATCTGCACTGAGGTGGGCTTATTATTCAGCAAGGCGCTAATGTTGGAGAAGGTGTATGTGGTTCCCCCCAGCCGGTCGGTGTACAGGCGTACCGGGCGGATTTCCGCGCCGAACTTCATGGTGTGCGCGCCTTTGATCCAATTCAAGGTGTCCGCAAAAGTCATCGAATAGCTCGTATACGGTTGTGCGCGGCCGTTCTGGGAACTGTTCGAGCGGATCAAGCCGCCGATAATAGCCGCACCGCCGGATACGCCTTGCCCACCGACGCCCGCGATGACCGCCGTCCCGGTGAAGTTGATGGATACGGCCGAAAGATTTATCCCGTTCACGCTCAGCGCCACGCCGTTGATGCGCGTCTTCGGACCGTTGTATCCGAACTTCGTCTCATTGATGAGCGTAGGGCGTAGGATCTGCTGGAAGCTGACCATGTCGTTCTGCCCAAGTGCGCTAATCCGCTGGTAGTTTCCGGTTGTCCCCAGGGGCGTGCGCGCTTCTCCCGCATCGCGGAAATAACGAGCCGTCACCGAGTAAGAATTATTGATTCTATAGTCGAGACGCATGCTGCCATAATTTTCGTCGATGGGCGCGCGGCCGACGACTTGCGCGAGGTTCAGATCAGGGTCCGATGTCCCCGCGCCGAGCGGATATGCATCCAGCAGCGGACGGATCGAGGCCACGGCGCGGGCGCGGGCCGCTGCACTCGGAACCGCCTCAATGAAGTTTTGATATCCGCGTTGCCTCAAACCTTCGAACGACGAAAAAAAGAAGAGCTTTTCCTTTATGAGTGGGCCGCCGAAGGAGGCGCCGAACTGGTTCAGGCGTAGCGGCGCCGGCGAGCTCGTGTTGTCGAAAAAGTTGCGGGCGTCGAATATATCGTTTCGTACGTAATCGAACAGCGAGCCGTGGAAAACATTGCCACTCGACTTCGTTACTACGCTGATCTGCCCGCCCGTACCGGTGCCGAATTCCGCCGGGTAGTTGCTGGACTCCACGCGAAATTCCTGCACATTCTCCAGGCTCGCCTGCAGGCGAAGACCGGTGGAGGTTTCGCCGTTCAGATTGCCCGGCGAAGCATCGATGATAGAAGATCCCTCGATACCATCAAAGCGTAAAGCGTTTTCCTGGTTCGCGCGCCCACTGAAGCGGATGTTGTCAAAGCTTCCACCGCCCGCGGTTTGCGCGCCAGGAACTAG
>QHXW01000090.1:0-20913 GCA_003223115.1 Acidobacteriota bacterium | reverse complement strand
TTCCCGTTCGTTCACGTTGGCTCCGATACGCGCCGAACTGGTATCCACCACAACCAATTCCCCACCCGAAACGTTGATCTCGGTGGTGACAGCGGCCGGATTGAGCACCACATTCATCGTGCGCTCCTGACCCGCTGTTAGAGGAACGTCCGCGTATTCAACGGGGCTAAGTCCCGCAGACTTTACAACTACCTTGTACTGCGAAGGCGCCAGGTTGACAACGTAAGATAGGCCCTGTTTGTTGGTCTGCACGGTTCGATCGAGCCCGTTCTTTTGATTGGTAACCGTCACGGCGGCGCCGGCGATCACAGCGCCCGACGGATCAGAAACCAACCCGACGATGCGGGCGGTTTCGGTTTGAGCAAGTGCGCCTGTCAGGCACACAAAAAACGCGAGCGTGGCTTGGCGGATCATGATGAAGAGATTCCCTTTCCGAAGAAATGAATAGCCCCAGTGCATTTCAGGTCGCATGGCGAGCATCGCATGCTGATTCATGCTGATAGAGCACGCCCAAACACTTGTTACTGGATTTCATCCAGTCAGAAATTAACAGCCAAGCAGTTACAGTTGTGTGACGAACTAATGAATGTTCAGTTCTCAAGCACTGTGTTTCTCTGGTGGAGACACTTCCATTCGAGTATCGCCAAGTTCTTTAGAACGTCGTCATCGATTCGTCATCTGAATGTAAAACTCATCCGCGTATAGTCGAATTCTGGACGATATGAGAAAGGTGCTGCTGATCGAAGATGATCTGGATCTCTATCAGCTCCTGCAGTACAACCTGGAGCGGGCTGGTTTTCGGTTCACCGGATCCAACACCGGTAAAGGTGCTGTGGAACTTTGCTTCAAGGAACGTCCTGATCTTATCCTTCTCGACATCATGCTCCCGGACTCGAGTGGATTCGAGATCTGTGCCCGGCTTAGAAACCACACAGCGATGGCCGGTGCTCCAATCATTTTTCTTACCGCCCGGGGGTCCGAAGCAGATCGTGTCATGGGACTGGAGATGGGGGCGAACGATTACATCGTGAAGCCATTCTCCATCCGCGAGTTGATAGCGCGTGTGAAGGTTCAACTGCGTCCTAAAGAGGAAACAGACACGACGGTCCTGCGGTCCGGAAGGCTGGAATTGGATCGGAGCAGGTGCCAGGTGTCCTACAACGGGGATCTGATCCAACTCACGGCCACGGAGTTTCGTTTGCTCGAATTTTTCATGAGCCGGCCTGGTACTGTCTTTAACCGCGGGCAATTATTGAATGCTGTTTGGGGAAGCAGCCGGTCTGTGATTGACCGCACTGTGGATGTTTACATACTACGATTGCGCAAGAAGCTCGAAATTGGCCCCCCCTCATGCCCCGGTCATCAACTCGGTTCGCGGATTCGGATACAGCTTCAATCCTGAGAACATTTAGGCGGCTACCGGCGATCGGTGCTTGCGCAACATGAGTGATCCGGGCTCTACCCCCAGATTGTCATGCTTTTGTTCCAAACATTTATTCTCAAGAATGTGTTCCCCTCACCTGACTCCGCCCTGGATCGCCATGCTTTTGTTTGAAACATTTATTCTTACAAATGTATTCACCGCGTCATGAAGTTGAAACGCGGATTTCGTTAAGAAGGTAGTATGAGATGCGATCTCCATGTTCATACATATCACTCGGGTATGTGTACAGTACCAGGGTTCAGGCGGGTGTGCCGGGAGAGTTATAGCGAGCCTCGCGCGGTCTACGAGGTGCTGAAACAGCGCGGGACGGACCTCGTGACTGTGACAGACCATGATTCGATCGAGGCTGTGGAATCACTGAGCGGGCAGCCGGGCTTCTTCTTAAGTGAAGAGGTCACCGCGACTTCGCCGAGTGGCACTGAAGTGCACGTAGGCGTGTACGATATCCACGAACGCGATCACATTGAAATTCAGCGGCGTCGTGCAGATTTGATGTCGTTGATCGCCTACCAAAACGAGCATCAGCTTTTCTTCACCGTAAATCACGTTTACTCCAGCCTCACGGGCCCGCGCACCGAGTCAGACTTCGCACTGTTTGCGCGATATTTTCCGGGGATTGAAGCGCTCAACGGGCAAATACCGGCGCGGTGCAATCAGCAGGCAACGAAGCTGGCCGCGCGCCTCGGGAAAGTGGTAGTCGGTGGTAGCGACGCGCACACGCTGGCCTCGCTTGGACAAACTTATACAAAAGTTTCAGGGGCACACGATAAGAATGAATTCCTCCGGGGTTTGAGGCGCGGACAAGCCACCGTAGAAGGACCGTCCGGGAGTTACTGGAAGCTGACCACCGCTGCTTGCACGCTCGCTTCCGAAATGATGTTAGAGAATCCGTGGACTCTGTTCCTGTCGCCCCTGATCATCGGTGTGCCCCTGGTCACATTAGCCCATTGCGTTCACGAACTTGCTTTCACGTACAAATGGGCTGTGAGAACCTGTGTCCGCAGACAACCGGAGCGCGCCCGTGTCAAGCGATGGCTTGAGGCGCAGGATTATTCCGAGGCCGGGCCATGATTCTCGCTAGAACCACGGCGCGCTTATCGGCGCCGGACTACTTTCTGATGCATCGCGTGAATCGCCGGCGTCCCCCACGATGGATTCGCGTTTGGATGCTTGCAGCCTCTCGTGCAGGGGACGGCTGGCTGTGGTGGTGCTGCGGCCTCGCGGTTCTAGCGTCGAATGACACCGCTCGCCACCAGGCATTCGCGGCCGCGGCACTGGCGGTACTCGTCGGCATCTTGACTTTCAAAGTCCTTAAGCGGGTCGTGGGCCGCAAACGGCCTTGCGCTATCGCACCGCATTGCTGGGCTAATCTCTTGCCTCCCGATCAGTTCTCATTTCCTTCCGGCCATTCAATTACCACTTTTGCGGTCGCGGCGGCGCTGGGTGCCTTCTACCCATCCGCTTGGCCCGTCCTTGCGTTTTGCGCAACCAGCGTGGCGGCTTCCCGAGTGTTGCTCGGTGTGCATTTCTTGAGCGACGTCGTGGTCGGATCGAGTCTTGGCGCAGGTTTGGGGTACGCTGCCGCGCTGCTGCTCAAAACGATCTAACCATGCCTGATCTGTCCGCGTAATCGAGGTTCGTGTCGGGAGTTCCTTCACTGATAGCCACCGTGCGACGATTGCCTATGGCCTCAACCGCGGCCCCCAGCCTGGCGCGTTCCCTGCGGCGGTGGGACCTTGTCGGGGTAGTGCTCAACGGCGTGATCGGCGCGGGCATATTCGGCCTGCCTTCGAAAATCTTCAGCCTCACGGGCGCCGACAGCATTTTCGCTTTTGGCGCCTGCGCCGTCTGCGTGAGCACCTTCGTGCTATGTTTCGCCGAAGTGGCGAGCCGCTACTCCGGCACCGGCGGGCCTTACCTTTACGCGCGCGAAACCTACGGTCCAACAGTGGGCTTCACCGTCGGCTGGCTGGTGTGGATCGCGCGGCTTACTTCATTTGCGGCCAACTCCAATCTGTTGCCGGCTTACCTCGATCTTCTTTTTCCCGGGGCAGGCTCAGGTGTTCCGCGCGTCCTGATTTTAACCGGCATCGTGGCGCTGCTGGCGCTGGTGAATATTCGCGGTGTGCGCCTGGCGGCGGATGCGAGCAACACACTCGCGATTGGAAAGCTGCTGCCCCTGGCAGTATTTATTATCGCCGGCCTCTTGTTTCTCGACCCTGCAAGATTTTCGTTCACCATGTCACCGGGCTACCGGCCGCTCACTCAGTCGCTTCTATTGCTCGTATATGCATTCACCGGCTTCGAGATGGCCGTGATTCCTGCCGGTGAAGCTCGCAAACCCGAGCGCGACCTACCGCGGGCGCTGCTGATGGGCATGGCCACGGTGGTTGCGTTCTACGTTCTGATCCAGGTGGTTTGCATTGGAACGCTGCCCGGGCTGGCGGCGTCACAGCGGCCACTGGCTGATGCGGCGAACCATTTCCTGGGAACGTGGGGCGCGGTGATGATCACGGTCGGCATAGTGATTTCGCTGGCGGGAAACCTGAATGTACTCGTTCTGGCGGCCTCCAGAGTTTTGTTTGCCATGGCCGAGAACGGCGAGCTGCCGCGCCGTCTGCAACAAGTGCACCCGCGCTTCCGTATTCCAGTGTCGGGGGTCCTTTGGACCAGTGCGGCAATGCTGGCACTGACGCTGTCCGGCACATTCATCTACCTGGTGACGATCAGTGCGATTTCGCGTCTTGTGACCTACATTGTTACCTGCAGCGCGCTCCCAGTTCTGCGTCGCCGGACAACAGCGCCGAAAGCCGCGTTCCGGATGCCGGCAGGGGTGGCTGTCTCCCTGATCGGCATTGTGCTCGCTTTGTGGCTATTGTCGAACATCACCTTGCGCGAGGCACGCGATACTGCGCTCGCCACCGCGGCCGGGTTGTGCATTTACGTTTTTACACGGATCTTCAGGAGCCAACGCTCGTGAGCGAGTGCTCAGCTCCCGAAGCGATCGGGGCGGCAATGGACGCCGGAATCTTCACCGGCGCGAAATATTTCCCAGTTAAATGGTGGATCGCAATCCGGTCAGGGTTTTTCCCGTGCGGATCTTTTGGAATCAGTCAGTAGCGCGATCTGCCGCCGCCCCCCCCGCCTCGCCGCTGACCTCCGCCACCTGGACGGAAACCGCCACGCTCGGGTTTTGGCCTGGCTTCATTGACGTTGATGGCTCTCCCACCAAGGTCGGTGCCATTCAGTCCCGCAATGGCCTTTTCGGCCTCGGCATCGTTCGTCATTTCAACAAAAGCGAAGCCTCTCGGTTGCCCCGAATCACGGTCGGTGACCAGGTTCACACGCTCCACCGCGCCATACGCTTCGAAAAGCGAACGGAGATCTTGCTCAGTAGCTCCGAAACTGAGGTTCCCGACGAAAATATTTTTCATCTATCTTCCTTTTCTAATTTGAAAGCGGCCTATTTACAGGGCAGAGGGAACCACGCTTCGAACTGGCACTCTTGCCTCAAATTGGCGGGACGATCAAATTCGTTGACATCATAGCGCTTTCGTTACTCTATGTCCAACGGCAGGGTTTGGGCAGGTTTGGGCAGGGTTTGGGCCAAACTGGGCCTCCGGACCGGCAACCATCAGGGGGCCTCCCGCCCCGGCAGGCGGTATCTACGGACTCGCGGACAGTGTCGGGTTCCTTTTTCGGCCTGCCTATGCGTAACTTTCTTTACGTCTCTTGGGGGGCCTCGACCCAAAAACCTGTTTTCCACATCCGATTCTCGAATACGCCCCTTTTAACCGTAAACGCTTGCTGCCATTACGTTAGTCATATTCTCAAAGGGATTATTGTGGCCTCCTTGTAAACCGGATATTCTCCTTGTAAGCCTGGGGGGCCCATGACCATTGCGCTGATTACCGCAACACTGTTCTTCTTGTTGGCGAGCGTTGGTTTCACGCTCGTTTTTCGAAGATTAATATCGCGAGACCGCACCCCCTCGCTGTCTGTCGACTGGGACGACATCTTCTCGCCCACACGGTATCGCGCTATGGAGCGCCTGCTGGATGAGGGGGAATATGAGTTCGTCGCGTCGCAGGCTGGTTACAATCCAAATGTCGAGAAGAAATTGAGAGCCGAGCGCGTGCGAATCTTTCGCGGCTACGTGCGCTGGCTGGGCAACGATTTCACTCGCATATCGAGCGCCGTCAAGACGCTAATGCTGGCTTCCGAAACCGACCGTACAGACCTGGCGGGACTGGTGATGAAACAACAGTTCAGCTTCGTTTCCGCTTTTGTGGCGGTCGAATTCAGGATCATCCTTTATAGCTTCGGCTGGAGCAGGGTAGAAGTGGGAGCGCTGCTCGAAGCCTTCGATGGCATGCGCGCCCAGTTGCAGCCGCTCATCGCGGTTGTACAACCATCTCAGGCTTAGTCGCTGGATTTCGACTGCGGCGGATGGCAGCGGCGTCCGGCTTGCGCGCGTCTATTCGGACCTCAGGACCTTGAAAGTCACACAGCTCGGGACCTTCCTCACGGAATCATTCTGACGGCGTCATTCTCTTGAAGATACGGGTGCCGGGCAAGAGTCCCAAAAGCGATATTTTCAGCTTGAAGAACTCGCCTGGACCGTGGGCGCTCAGGCAGATAATGCCGCTATGCATTCACGGAATTGCCGGCGGGAGTATACTGTCAGCTAATCAACCGGGGATGAAAACGCGCAACAATCACCTGAGCACCAATCGTCCCGTCGGAACCCCGTGACGGTTGAGTCCGGCTCACGTCCCGTTCCCGCAAACATGGAGGAGCGCTCGCATGCGTTATTGAACTCGAATTTAGCATTTTCCGCTAATCGCCGCGACAGCGGCGTTATGGGCCGGGTTCGCATTGCCGGCGTCAGCCCAGGAGGGTGAAGAGGTCACAATCAACATCACCGCTGCTCAGAACATAGACGCTACCGGTAACGCCCACGTGCGCTGGGTCATGAACTTTAATCCGCCACGGGGGTACGACCGGGTAAAGCGAAATTACCCAAATTTATACGTCTTGTTCCGGGACTTCGGGCCGGAGCGCTCTAGCTTCGAGATCGATCGCAACACCCTCAAGATCAACTCTGATGACGGCCAGCGGTCCATCACATTCACCGCTGACGTTTGGGGCGCTGCTGTTTCGAGGGGAAAAACCGCTGACAGGTCGAGCTGGACCGCAACGAGCAGATCACCACACAAGATGCCAACAAGGTTTTCACAGTTTCGCAGCTTGGCAGCCAGAACGGTCTGAAAATCACCAGCATCAATACCTACCTATGTGTTTCCGCAGAACGCCCAAAACGTGCAATTCGATAAGGAAACACGACTGCTAAGCTACACCCTGCCAGCGATAAAGGCCCCGGTGCAAGCAGGTGAACCGGAGGTCGATGTCAGTATGCGCTACAAGAAACGCCTGATGGCTGCTGTTTACAAGGTGTACGGAGATAGCGAAGCTCAGGGTGGCGCTTACTGGGTGGCCAAGACCATTTTCAAGAACACCGGCAAGACTCCCGTTTATGGCCTGAAGATCAACTATCGCCTCGGCGAATTCACAGACATGAGCATCGCCGACCCGTATTCCGTGGTGCCGCCAGGAGGCATCGTCGTTGATCGTTACTACCCGGTCATTGAATCCAGAGTTTGTCAGCTCAAGACCCAGACGCCCATGCAGCTTTACGTCAAGTATGAGTACAAGGACGCCGCCGGAAAATCCTATTCCGGTGAGATGGCCAAACGGCCGGAGATGCTGGGCATCAATCAGTTCGAATTTTCGAATCTCAACGACGAGGACCGCAGCGACAGCCTGGTTCGATTATTTTAATAATGCGCCGCTGTTATCTGCTTTTGTTACAAAAAGTGGATGACGCGGTGAAGCAGTTCGCCGGCTACGTCAGCGAGGCGTCTGGAGGAGCGGCGGCGGCCGGCAGCAAAGAGGACGCCGTACGTTGGCTGAAAGCGGCCTATCTGATGCAACTGGCGAACAACGTGGTATACCAGACCCCGTCCGGCTTTTTGACCAAGGACCACTCGAGCGGACAGGACATCAAGTATCTGCGCGACGTTTTTCGCGATAAGTCGGGCACTTGCATCGACCTCGCCATCACCTACGCTGCGCTGGCGGAAAGCGTCGGCCTGCAGGCGAATTTGATGGTGGTCCCCGGTCACACCTTCGCTGCGATCCGGTTGCCTGGCGGCGATCTGCTCCCGGTAGAGAACACGGGCTTGGGCGGCAGCAATCAGCGGCTTAACTTCGAACAAGCCGTGGAAATCGGGGCCAAGAATTTCCGAAAGTATCTGGATGAGGGCTTGTATTACCTGGTGAATGTCGAGGAGCAGTGGACCGTGGGCCGCGTACCCAACCCCGAACTTCAGGCGCTGAACGTCGACTTCCTGGAGAAGAGTGGCATCAAGCGGCTGGGAGGATTGCAGACCCATTCAGATTGAGGATTGCAGACCCATTCAGATTCAGGTTCACCCATGCCTACCGGGCAGGGAAAAGCATTTCGGGTTGTTCATGATCACGCGATCGGCAACCTCCTCAGCGCGTTCTGCGTGGGCACGCTTTACATCTCCGCGGATGGAGTCAGCTATCAGGCTGAGCGGGCGAGTGACGGACGAATGGATAGGATGAGTCTCCCAAATTTGCATCAGCTTGCCGGGCTCGCGAAAGGGCAGCGGTTGAATCAGGACCGTATAGATGACGCCGAACAGGGCCGTATTGGCTCCCACTCCCAGCGCGACAGTAAGAATTGCGGCGAGACCGAAGACGGGTCTGCGCTAAAGAAGGCAGCGGATCGCGGATCGCATGCTTCCAGAATACGCCGGCCGCTAGCACGGGACGTCAGACTGTTGTCAATCGCTGGCAAAAATGCGCCCTAACCAGCGGTTCGGCATTTTGCCTTTTGCCGCTGGCGTTGGCTTCTTCTCCGGGTTGGTGACAAAGAATTGGGCAAACACGGTGTGAGCCGTGATGAAGTCGACGTCCGTGAAGACCGTCTGCGGAAAGTCTCGCGGCACCGAGTCGGTCCGTTTGGACTCGGGCTCGGCCGATGTGACATTCAACTTTGGGTTCATGGCCCTCTCCATTTCGATTCGGGGGAATGGGGCAACGCGCAGGCCAAAGCAGACGCACCGATTGGCTTTGTTTTGATCTTTCCGCTAAGTGCTTGAATCCAGGCCAGGAAATCCCGGGGAGAGGTGGCGGCCGCCACCTCGAAAGTCGGGCCGCGGCAGCCGCATTCCTATCCGATCGGATAGTACCGATCCCAAACGGTTAGAGAAGGCTCACGTCCGCCGGTCCGCACCGCCAAGTTCCAGAACCAATTTCACGTCCAGGCATTCTCGCTCATCTTCAAACGCGACACAGAATCGAGCGTCTGACCAGTCTTCTCTAATCCTCTATCGTGCCGGCGGAGTCCAAACCAGGCTGTTTGCGGAGATCAACGGTTGAGATAGCTGCTCGCTGATATCCGTACCGTCTTCGAGAGTCGTCGACCACATGCTAATGGCAACGTAATGCGCCCAGACGGTTCATGTCTCTCACGGATTCTCTCTGCGGCGAGACGTGTGTGAAACGGTATCCTAACGAGAATAAACTGACCCGGGTGTAACGTTATTGTGCTTTGTGCTCACTCCTTAGCGCTGGCAGTTCTTTCTGCACCGACCACGTCACACACGTCATTGCCGATGCGCACTTGCTAAAGAATCTCACGCCGCTCATGCATTGCGGGCACCAAAAGGGACTTGGCGTTCGTACCCGCAGGAATAGCAATTGAAGCATTCGTATTGTTGTAGAATCATGCCGTCGCCATCCACCGCCTCAACGGCCCCTTTCCAAGGTATTCTGTCGCTACTGGATACGAAGCGGGTGAGTTCTATAGTTAAGCCCGAAAGCGGATTGGGAGGGGTTGGCGGCTTCCCAGGACCTATGAGTCCTCCGCCTCGCACAGTCGAATTTGCTCCTTCAAACTGCGTCCCCGGCTGTGGATGGAAAGGTCAATGTAGGCGACTGGCTTTTCAGCCGCAAGCAGTAAGCTAACAAGGAAAACAGTGAACATGGTAATCTCTTCCGGCGTCCTCCCGCGAAGCCTCATGGACAGGTCCTATGTGGCGGGTAAAATCCCGGCAGGGAGATTGGTAGGTGGCTCGGCGCTCGCAGCCGCGACCGGTTGGGCGGAACCTTTGGATTCAATCTAGCAAGACTATTGCTTTCTTTTCCGACGTCCAGTTCGATGACGTTGTGTAATCGTTGGTGGTGCCGTTATACCACGAGCATTGTGCGTACAATTGCCTAAGAAACTGAACCTGAGCTATTGAAGGGATGTGGCGATGTCTGGGAACCCAAATCCATAGCACCTGGCGGCAGACCGATTAGGGGCCAGAATATTTCCAAACAGATGACTGAAAACTGGGCTTCTTATGACTCGGCAGCCGATTGTCACGAGCGTCTCGCCGGCCCGAGTTTTTTCGAACGCCCTGCTCGTGATTTGGTGGCGGATATCGACGTGAGCGAGGCGGCTCGCATTGTGGATATCGGGACTGGCTCCGGAGTGGCCGCACTGGTGGCGTCCACGTCCGCCCCTCCGCACGCCATCATCATGGGCGTCGATCCCTCCATCGAAATGCTTCGCACAGCGCGCAGTCACGGGTTACGGCATGTTGCGGTGGGCAGCGCGCCTGGATTGCCGCTCGTTGGCCGCTCGTTTGACAGAGTTCTGGCGAATTTCGTGCTGAGTCACCTTTCCTCTTACGAGTTGGGATTGCTGGACATGGTGCGGCTCCTCTATCCGGGAGGCCGGCTCGGAGTCACTGCCTGGGGTTCGATTCACAATGAATACCGGGAATTCTGGGAGTCTTTAGCGGAATCGTTCGTCGGTCAGGACCAGCTCGCTGCGGCGACTCGAGAGGGTATTCCCTGGGACGAGTGGTTCTCGGATCCCGGCCACTTGGACCAGGCTTTCCAAGAAGCTGGATTGACGACCGTCGGAGTTCGCCGCGTCGTGTACAGGATCCGCGCCACTATCGCGGACTTTCTCGCGATTCGCGAGAATACCTTGCAAGGCAGATTTATCCGCCACTATCTCGGCGATGCCGGGTGGGAGCGGTTCAAGCAAACCACCGCCGCCGAGTTCCATCGCCGCTTCACAGATCCCATCGACCACGATCGGGATGTGTTCATCGCCATCGGTACGCGGCCCTAAGAGCCATTCGGGTTGCTGTCCCACTCCCTGTCTCCCTTGACTCGGGCGTCGGAATCATATCTAATTTATTGGCGCTGCACACCACTTTACAGGCGCTGCACACCACGCATTCCGGGAGACCGTTTCCACTGCTCCTCTTGCGCTGCGGGATGTGCCTACCGTAGGAGGAACACATGAACATCCGTGACATTTCTGCTTGGAAAATGGGCGGGAAACTCACCGCTCAGACCCCGGGCCCCATTCATCAGCAAATCAACCTGCCGCAAGGAATGTCCCGGCGAGGCTTCACGCGCACCGCGGGCGGCGCAGCCGTGTTAGCGTCCACGGTTGGGCTGTGGAAGCCAACCTTGGCCCAGGCGAAGGAATGGTCTGATCCCCAACATCTTCCGGGCGGCACGCCGGTTCTCGGTGGAGGCTTTCATGTTTTCGGGCCCGCTGCCTTCGATCCTGTGGATGCCGAACCCGCGACGATTACGGATTTTAATGGTTTCGTAGGTTTGGCGTACATTAGCGGCATGGTCACGCAAACCAACAACAAGACGGGTGAGAAATTGCGCCTGCCGTTCGTGGAGTCAGACATGCGCTTCATGCAGGGAGTCTATAAAGGACAGGATGGGCGCATGCATCAGGGGGCCCTCGCCCTTGTTTGAGTCGACGTATACGCGTCCGGTACGGGCGCTCAATTGCACGACCTGAATCCTTCCCTTTTCCCGCCGCTCGGTCTGTTCTGGACCATAGCAATTCCTGTCGGTGGAATCCAGGTGAATCTGGGGAAGGGTGTAGCTACGATGGAGGCACAGAATGTCGCGGTCATCGACTACGGCGACATTGGCAATGCTTTATTCGGCGGAGGACCCACGCCAGTGCCGGCGAGCGTGTCATTCAAAGTCGCCTGGAGCGGCGTCGGCGAACGGGTGAACATCAAAAATTCCGACCCTGTGTTCGGCGGCTACGCTGGGGAATTCATTCGAAACACTGCACAGATGGAGTGGACCGGCACGGCCGGCGACTACACATTTGTGTCGGATCCGCTCGCCACCTCTTCCAGTGCCTTCGCCGAGATCGGCCGCGAGCGGAACGGTTCGTTTTTCCCATAGAAATTCGCCGCCATCACCACCGTCAATGACCCGCGAACGTGAGAGTGAACGGTCTTGTTCGCTTCACGCGTGGCAAAAGTGCGCGGGCCGTGGGGCTGGGGTACGGCGTTCTTTGATTACGACAACGACGGTTGGCCCGACCTGCTGGTGAATAGCCACGTTTACGCGCAGGTGGACAACATCGATGTCGACACAAAGTACGCGCAGCGTATTTTGCTCTTTCACAATAACGGCGACTCACTGAGGTTGCGGCACAAACCGGCGATGCCCTGATGACGCCGCGCGTCAGCCGTGGCGCATCTTTCGGCGATATCGATAATGACGGCGACATCGACATCGTGATCAGCAATCTCGACGGGAAGCCCGCTGTTCCGACCGTGTCGATCTGATCGAAGTCCATTGGCTCGACGGCAAAGTGGGAAACATTAGCATTAAAGATGTCCCGCCCAATAATTTCCTCACGGTTGAGTACGGCAAGGACCTGGTAAAAACCACTCCGCCGAAGAGGACATCGTAAGGCACTTGAACATCTCACCTATGCGGGATCGCCAACATTCCAAGGGGACATCTTCGCCCTGGTGCCTTTTTCCACACCATGGCAGCCGTCTTGCACTGATATGCGTCAGTTGCATCTGTAGGAGGTGCGCAATGTCACTGTTCGTTTGGATTTATTGGGACTAATTGCAGGATTCATCGCCAGCCACATCGTCAACCATCGTGGCGAAGGTATTGTGCTGGATATCTTGCTTGCTTGGTATTGTCGGCGCGATTGTTGGCGGTTGGATGTTTCACATGTTCGGCCACGTTGGCGTGAACGGCCTCAACCTGCACAGCTTCCTGGTCGCGACGCTTGGGGCTGTCGTCTTCCTGGTTGTATATCACGCCATCCGGCGCACGGTGTAATAAGGATATTCGCCGCGGATTGACGGCAACAGTTGCGGTAACGGGAATGATGCGGCAATCTTAACGTGCCCACATCTTCGCGGCCCAGCCTGCCAGGGCCCCAAATGCCACGCCGGTTCCGAGAATTCCCGCGTAAGATTTCATGGCGAAGGCGTCGGGAAGGCTGATTAAGAGACCTAAAACGGCACCTGAAACCGCTGGATGTAGAGGCAGCAAAACATTCGCTGCAAGAAGCCAAATTGCGAAGCGGCTGAAAAATGCTTGCAGCAGCATGGTTGTTATGCCCGCCCGGCAAGCCCAGATGCCCATGAGGTGTCCGGTCGCTTGCCAAACAGAACCATCAGAGAATCAAGCGCGCCGAATGCGACGCCGCACAAGATTTCTAACACAACTCGATTCATGCTAGCGATTGTACCCCTCACTGGCGAGTGCTCTATCGCCCCAATCAAATGTTAATTTTGGCTTCCTCCCTCGCGTAGCCTCATTTCGTCTGCAGCACTTTCAACGCGCGGCGCCACGCGATCCAGTTTGGACTTCCCGATTGGCAGCGACGTGTTCACCCTGCCGGACGGCCGCACCGCAAACGCGCCCAGCATGTTCATCTTTAACAATCGTTTTCTTCCGCCGGCGTCGAGCGTCCCGGAACCCTCTGGCCTCCTGGCTGCTCGGATCGGGGCTGGGATTACTGGTGTGGGGCGGCGGATGCTGGTCGCGCTTGAGGGCTGGCCAACCAGCAGAGAATCCGTTTTACGCCTCGAATCGGTTTATCCGGCATCGCGGCGCGGGCGTCGCGGGAGGTGTGATATCGTCAACGATCATCTGCTCGCGGGACATTCAGTTGGCCTGCGGTTGACGTTTGAAACGGGAGGTTTCCGTGAAACGCCGCGCGTTTGTCGCATCTATGCTGGCAGCGGCCTCTCTGCGGGCAAAGGGGCGCGTGCCGATCCGTAAAGCCACAATAATCACGAAGCTGTTCAAATCGCCTGATGGGCACCCAAACGCCCTCGAAGCCACTCCAGAGGGTCTCTGGGTCGGCGAACAGGTGACTGACATCGCATATCTGCTCGATTGGAAAACCGGTGAAGTACTCAAGAAAGTGCCCACCGAATCCTCAAACACGAGCGGCATGGCTTATGGCGGCGGCTACCTGTGGATGGGAGCGAACGGCGGTCCAGCGCTTCGCCAGCCTCGCCCCGGCGAGCTGACCTACGGGCGCATTGTGAAGGTGGATGTCGAAACCGGCCGAACTGTCGGGCTTTACCGCATACCCGACGAGGGAGGCGTTCACGGCGTCCTCTACGCGGATAATTCGCTGTGGTTCACCTGCTTCAAGTGGAACGTGATCGCGCGCGTGGACCCCGAGACATTCCAGGTCCAGCACAAAATCCCCTTGCACCTGACGCGCCCCCACGGACTGGCGTGGGACCCGCCGGGCATTTGGGTCGGCTATTCGAACGACTATCTGTTTCTGAAACAGGACATCCGCGACGGTCGGGTGCTGGACATCGTGAGCATCGAAAAAGGCAAGGATCCCGACCCACACGGTATGGACATGTACCAGGGCAAAATGTATTTCTGCGACGCGGGCATTTCGCCCGGCTCGGTCGAGAGCAAGAGCCCATTCGCGGGTTACATATACAGGATCGATCTATGACTCGAAGAGAGGCCCTGGCCGGATTCCTGCGCTTCATGGCCGCATCGCCTCTGCTCGCTGACCGGAAATACTCCGAGTTGCACGATCCGATCTACTCGGTGGCGAACGTGTTCGACATGGCCAAGCTGGCGAAGAAGAAGCTCGATCCGCTCGCTTGGGATTACATCGATGAAGGATCCGAAGACGAGGTCTCGCTGCGGGATAACCGCGCCCGCTTCGAGCGCCTGATCATCCGGCCTCACTTCCTCGAGAACGACGTCAGCAAGATCGACGTCTCGACCAAACTGTTCGGGAAAGAACTCCCTCACCCCTTGTTCTTCTGTCCCACGGGCGGCAAGAACTGCGTCTTCCCGAATGGCGATCAGGAAGTGGCTTACGGCGCCGGGGTTTCGAACACAATGCTGATCGCCACGGGCGGCATCGACAAGGTCATCGATTCGGGCAAAGGCCCGAAGATCTGGTGGCAGTTCACCACTGCCGCCGAATTCCGCACGAAGAATCAGATGGTGGACTTCGCCCGAAAGCTGCAGGATAAGGGATGCACCGGTATCTCGGTTACTGCGGATATCTATCACGTCTCGCGCCGCGAGCGCAGCATCCATCACAAGCTGGTACGAAGGTGGTGCGACGCCGGCGGCATCCCCCGCGACACCAAGGGCGAACTGGAACACAAACCCGATGAGATCGTGTGGACTTCCGGCGATTTTCCGGCGCCTCGCCCGTTCCCCACACCGGCGTGGGACACTGTGCAGCGGCTGCGTGAAGCTGCAAGCGGAATGCCGGTGATCGTCAAGGGCATCCTGACCGCGGAAGATACCGAGCGCGCTGTCAAACAAGGGCTTTCGGGCGTGGTCGTTTCGAATCACGGCGCCAGGCAGTTGGATCACGTAGGCAGCACGATCGAAGCTTTGCCGGAATGCGTCCAAGCCGCCGGCGGGAAGATCCCCGTGCTGATCGACGGCGGTTTCCGGCGGGGCACGGATGTGTTCAAGGCGCTGGCTCTTGGCGCGTCGGCGGTAGGAATCGGACGACCTTATCTGTGGGGTCTCGGGGCGTTCGGACAGCGCGGCGTCGCACGCGTCATCGAACTGCTGCGCGCGGAACTCGGCGTTGACATGGGGATGGCGGGCGTCGCGAAAATCTCGCAGATCGATCGCTCTTTCGTGCGCATCCGGCAATGAGCGCCCTCCCGCTGCCGCGTGTGAAACAATAATTCCACATGACTTGCCAGGCGTTCGACGTAATCGTAGTAGGCAGCGGTCCCGGCGGAGGTATGGCGGCGTGGCGTCTCACCGCGGCGGGCCTGAAAGTGGCGCTGCTGGAATCTGGGCGGCGCATGCAACCGGGCATCGACTACGGCGCGCACGTCAACGCATATGCGAACCTTGAACCCCGCCTGCACGAAGGCTACTCGAGCCCCGTCCCCAGCGTTTTTTCCGACCACTTCGAGCGCAACCACTTCACTGGCATGGGCGACCGTCCGGACCACGGTTATCTGCGGGCCCTCGGCGGCCGATCGCTCTGCTGGGCCGGACACAGCCTTCGCTTCGGCCCCGGCGATTACAAGCACTGGCCCATCGGCTACGACGAAGTGGCCCCCTACTACAGTAAGGCCGAGCGCGTGATGGGCGTCCATGGATTCAAGGATGGCCTGTGGAACATGCCGGACGGTGAGTTTCAGAAAGGTGTTCCACTGCGCTGCGCCGAACGGATGCTCCAGCGCGGCACACAGGTCCTCAAGACGCGAGGACGCAAGATGGATTTCGTCGCGCAGCGCAAGGCCATCCCCACGGAGAAGCACGCCCGCGCAACCTGCCACTACTGCGGCCACTGCATGGCGGGCTGCGAGATCGACAGCAAGTACACCTCAGCCAACACGCCCATCCCGCTGGCCTTGAAAACGGGGAACCTCACCCTGATGATGGAGTCCACCATGACCCGCATCCTCACGAAGGACGTACGCGTAACCGGCATCGTCTATGCCGACCGCAAAGGCGCAGAGCAGGAACTGCAATGTCGCGCCCTGGTGCTCGCCTGCAGCGCTGTCGAGACCGCGCGCCATCTGCTCATCAACAACCTCGCCAACTCCAGCGGCCAGGTAGGGCGCAACCTTACCAGCCACTTCGGCCTCACGGTCGCCGGCGTTTTCCCGCAACTGCGTGGCCGCGACGCCTCCAATGACGACGGCACGGACTACTACCACGGCCTGCTCACCTCGCTCTATTGGGACCAACCCAATCCGAAGTTCGAAGGCACCTACCAGGTGCAGTGCGGCTCCGGCCTTCATCCCAACCGCATGCTCATCCGCGAAGTCCCCGGCTACGGCAGGGGGCTGAAGCGCGATCTGCTGGAGATGAATGCCACGCACGCTTCCATGAACATGCAGGGCTCTCTGCTGGTTTCCTCGAAGAAGTTCGTCGATCTCGATGCGTCCCGCAAGGATAGATACAATCTGCCGCTCCCTCGCATCCACCTTCACTACGAGGACAACGACGTGGCCATGGCGGACGACATGATCGTAACCTGCGAGGAAATTATCCGCGCCGCCGGGGGCCGGATCATTGTGACGCCAGGCAAAGCCGACGCGTCCAAGCTACAGATCGATTACAACCACTGGGTGGGCACCACGCGCATGGGTAGGGACCCGAAGACCTCCGTCCTCAATACCGACTGCCAGAGCCACGACGTGGCGAACCTCTTTGTAGGCGACGCCTCAGTGTTCGCCGCCTATCCCGAGAAGAACCCCACCCTGACCAACATTGCTTTAGCCTGGCGCACCAGCGAGAAGATCGCGGAAAAATTCCGCCGCAAGGACATCTGACGATGGAACTGGATCGCCGCGAAATCTTCCGCATCATCACTGCCGCTGTTACCGCGGGTGTCACGGCCGGCCCGGTGCTGGCCCAGGAGCACAGGCACGCCGCCACTGCGGCCGCCAAGCTCGATATCGCCTCCTACAAGCCGCGCGCGCTCTCTGAGGCGCAGTACAAAACGCTGGACGCACTTTCGGAGATCCTTCTGCCCGCCGGCGATGATGGTCCCGGCGCCCATGAGGCCGGTGTCGCTTACTATCTCGACACAGTGCTTCACTACGGCGGCGAGTCCCAGCGCGAGTCCTGGCGGCGTGGCCTGGATGCTGCAGCGGCGAGTGGACCCGATCTCGAGGCCACGGTCGCCCGCTGGTCGAAGAAGGAATTGTCGCCGCAGACCGCGGACGAGGAGTTCTTCATCGCGTTCAAGAACACGGCCATCGGCGCGTTCTATCTCTCAGCGGCCGGCCGCAAATGCATCGGCTACGGCGGCGATACCGCGATCGCGTCCTTCCCCGGCTGTACTCACAAGGAGCATCAGGCTTGACCCGCCGAGTAGAGGAGGATCCAGAGTGCTTTAGGCTTTCCTTGGCTCTATCCCGTTTCCAGCTTCGTGCGCGTTTAGGTCCGCCATGGCAACCCTGAATTCTCCCCCCTCACAGACCCCGCCGTGCAGATTTCCCGCAGCGGGTTCGTCAGCGGGCTCACCACCCCCCCGGGATAACCTCCGGCCCCAGGGGCAGATAAGCGGTCGAGTTTCGTGCACATAGCACCCGAGTTCTGTGTCTCGACTATGTCTCCCTCGCCCGATACGTCCGCTCGGGCAACCCCTTCCCGGACCCGTCTGCTCGACTTTAGTCAGGTGGGACTTGCACCCACTGGATTGCAATAAGAGGTTTCGCTAATTCATCATCAGTTCCTCCTCTTCCAAGCTTTTCCGAACGCGATAGCTAGCACTGCTATAGTAAGCATCCAATTGACTCACGACTCGCGATTTTAAGGCCTGTCCTGCGCGCCGTGATGAATCCGCAAGATTTCGATGCTCTGCGGTTGGTGTCAAAGGGCAGCCTGCGACATGAAACCGATCTATCGCGGCCGTCGGAGTGAGATCACGAATTCAACAATCTTTTAATACGCAGGAGGGTCGCTCGCCGGGAATGACTCCTCCGAGGCCTCGTCGATGGCTTGCTCCGTGGCGCGGCGGATCTCCTCTTCGGCTCGGAGCCAGTCGTCCAGTTCCGAGACGGATTGGTTGCCGCGTTGGACATACAACTCATACGCCCGGCGACGGATTCGTTCTTCGAGTGGAAGTGTTTCGCTCGGGGGTTCTTTTGCGCGTCGTGCGGTGGCAGGCATGAAATTTACCTCCCGCAACCACGCTAGCACAGACGAGATGGCTTGACGGCGTGCCGGTGTGAGTGTTGAAGAAGGTCGCGGACTTAGCCGGACACATTCGAGAGCTGAGGTCTCGGATATGGCATGCCATGTGGGTCGCGGATTTGGCTGGCGGCTGGGGGGCGCCCGGGATTGATTTCGAATACGGCGGGGCGTATGCTCGTCAGCACGGAGAGAAAGGCGAGGGCGGTTCTGTGGCAGAGAAGAAAATTGGAAAGTGCGCGCATCCGGGTTGCAATTGTCCGGCGGCAGGAGAGAGCAAATACTGCAGCGACTATTGCGAGAGTATCGGCAAACAGCCATCTATCGCCTGTAGCTGCGGGCATGCGGAATGCGCCGCCGACGAGACGGCGGGTGCGGCGCGATAATCCTCAAACGCAAAAACAGCACGGACGTTCTGGCGGGCGGCCGCTCATCTTTTTTCTGTTGGGGCAATTTCGTTACCGGAAGGAGGAGATCAGGATGACAACAGGTACGCAACTCGCCCCCAGGGCAAGTTTTCGTACCTTCTAAGACAAACTCGCGAACGAAATGGGGGAACGCAATGGGGGCAAGATAACACTGCACGCTCTGACATCAGTGCGGCCGCAGCCGATCTCGAAGATTGGATCACTAGGGTGAGGTGGCGACGCTGCCCGAACATAAAGGCGGTCATTTTAGTTGACCGCACGATCGGCAGGCAGAAGTGGCGAAAAGCGGACTTCCCAAAATCTTGTATTTCTCCGTAAGTTTCAGGGCGAAGCGTGGCATGGCACCATACTTCGTAGGAATCCGCGAGCTCCGTTCACTGGAGAAACGGATTGACCACACGCACGCTGCCCAATTCGGCAGCGGTCTGCAGGTCCTCGCTGTAGAGTACCGTTGCGCCAGCAGCACGCGCCGCGTGAACAATCAAGGCATCCCAAAACGAGACTTGCGTGAGCCGATGCAGTTCGATCGCCGCAATGACATCGCGAGCTTCAAAACGCACCACTCTGGCGCTGGCCAAGATCTCCACTTTCCGCTGGGCCATCTGCGGAGCAAGGCCGAGCTTCCGCGTGGCGGCCGCAAAATACTCCTGCAGGACCTGCAGCGACACAACGGCGGTCCCGAGACGCAGGTGTTCCGCAAAAAGCCCGATCGCACGCTCCTGTTTCTCTGGCGCCGCGGAGTCATCGGCATACACCAACACGTTCGTATCGAAGAACGCGAGTCCGGTCATCGCCGCTCGTGCAGTTCCTGGCGATTGAACTTCCAGCCGCGCGAATTTCCTTTGGCCAAGCGCGAGAGCTTCTCGAACTCCGCGGCATTTGCATTTGGATCGGACCTCCCCGCAAGCTGCTCAAGGTAGTCACGAACAAGCTGGTTGACGCTAGTGCCCATCGCCTCGGCGCGCCGCCTGGCACTGCGGATGACTTCATCGTCGATCGAGAGCGTAATGTTCAACTACACATATTATGTGCGCACATAGGCAGAGAGTCAAATACGGCCGCTCACCCTAGCTGCCCTAGTTTAGCTAAGCTAGTGATTTTATTGACGCACTGCGGTAAGCATCGCGACACGATGCACCGATTAGCCACACAGGCTAGCCGAGGCAAGCCCAGAACAAACGAGCCTAGCCAGCCTAGCCGGAACTCGCGTGGTTTAGAGGAACACCAGCCCACGCCGAATTCCCCGAGTCACGGCCTCAGTTCGACTGGACGCGCCTAGCTTACCCATGATCGAACTGAGGTGGAACTTCACCGTATGCTCCGAAATATGCAGTCCGTCGGCAATCTCTTTGTTGAGCAGCCCCTCGGCCACCATTGCCAGTACCTCTTGTTCGCGCGGGGTTAGGGACTCGGATGGAAAATCGATCTCATCCGAGTCCACCGGGGTTGGGCGCCCGAGCATGATCTCGCCAAGTTCGGGAGTGAGCACCACCAGACCAGACGCCACCGCCCGCAACGCCGAGGCCAGTTCGTCTCCAGAAATTCCGTGCGGAACCAAACCACGAATCCGCCCTTGGAGCGCTCGGGACATCCACGCTGCAGAAGGACTGGCCGTCAGCACGATGGTTGGAACCACTCCGGCAAGCCGTGAAATGAAGCCGAGGGTTTGATGATTCGCAGAATCGTACTCATCCACGTCGAGTACCAAGACGTCTGGATCTGTCTCGCGAAGCACGTGCTCCAACTGTGCTTCGCGCGACCAGGAAACGATCAACTCCAGATCAGCGTGTGTCCGCAGCAGCACTTCAAGACCTGTAGCCGTGGCAGGCAGCGAAGAAGCAACCAGGACACGCACCGGGGCGCGACGGTGGTCTCTCGGCTGGCTTTCCCGCTTAGTTGCGCCTCGGCTATTTTTGGGTTGGTCTGTCACCGACGTTGACACTCAACTCCCGCCTCTCCCCGCCGCGAACAATGATAAGC
>QHXW01000093.1 GCA_003223115.1 Acidobacteriota bacterium | reverse complement strand
ACGGGGCTGCCTGGCGTTGTCTTGCAATGTCTCCGAATGTCGAGCGGTAGCCTGCCGATGGCGCACAGCGCCGTGGCCCCCGGGCCGTGTGAGATGGCCGCCCGGGCGTTTCGGCCGCCGTAGCCATGATTAGACCCTCTGACCTTATCAAACCTTACCAAGGTCTAAAAAAGCCTTGACAAAGCTGGTAAGTGACACTCCCTTCAATGCGCGTAAGCCATTCCACCCCAGCAAGTTACTGAGATCAATGGGTGAGTTGTCTCGTACGATCTACTGACGGGCGCTCTGCCCCCGGGATCAACCTTAACCGAGCTCTGACGTGGTATCACTTTCCCCACAGCCACCAGAGCAAGAGAGAGATGTACGCGCGTCGGGGCTCGGGCGCTTGACTGCCGCTAAGGTGTACTCTATGGTTCGATTCTGGGGCAGTCGACATGGGCGAAGAGAGGAAGGAGCGCCCACCGCGAGACCGCCTCTTGATCGAAGCCAAGCTTCGCCGCCGGTTAGAAGTGGCGCGGGTCAAACACAAGCAGGCCGTGGAAGACCTTCACCGCTCCGGACAGAACCGCTCGACCTACCAAACCGAACGTTGCGCATCGCCGAGGCCAAACAAGCCCACAGGAACGCGATTAACACTTACCGGGTGGCACTCAAGCAGCTCAACGACTTCAGCCCTGAAAGGGTTCCGGACAACCTCTAGCGGCTGACCCCGCCGGCTCCAGCTCACACGGCGGCACTCCCAAGGCAGCAGCAATCACGAGCCGGGTCCGCCGATGCGCCCCTGATCGCCCATGCTCGAACGCGACTAGCTGGTAGTGTTCGGGGCTGTGGCTCTTGAAACGGAGGCGCCGAGCCGCCTGCTTGCACGCAGAGGTGAGACGCGGAGGGAGAGGCCCCTCTCGGTGCGAATGCGGTGCAGATTGGCACCAAATGAGCGTCGTTCATGCTCTCGGGCCATCGAGCGAATGGTGCGCGCTAGCGCGGCGCCACGCCGGCGCCGGTTGACCGCCAGTTATACCTGCGCACGAGAAATACGCTGTACTGTTTCGGAAAAGGGCCACTAACTTTCACTAGCTAGTTTTCCATGTCTTTGACAGCACGAATCATGAAAACGGGTGCCAGATCGCGATATGCTAACAGAGCTGATGTTAGCGTCTCGGTGGCCATCACCCAGAGAGGCGTGACTGGAATTTCCAGACTGTGCGCCGCTGGTGGATACCCGGAGATCCGTTGACGATCACGCTCACCCTACTCGAGGGGAACGGGGGTGGTGTGCCTCGCAGGCTTGCGCACAGTGCCAGCTATGCCCCTGGCCATTAACGCAAGCCCTTCCAACGCTTCAGCATTTTATTTTCGAGGGAGCTAGCAGCAGAACAGGCCCGGCGTATTACTGGCCCAGGCGCAGCGCCTGCACGGTGAAGGCTTCATCCTTCATTGGCGAATTGTATTCCAGTTTGTCGAGTTTAAGCAGCGTATGGCTCTTGCGTTTCAGATCCGTCATAACGAGCGCACGAGCGCTCCATATGCCCTGAACGTCACCGATCTCCAGGTATTTCAAACGCCGCACCACCTCATCTTTTACATGCGCATCGAGTTGTGTCGTAACGTAATGATCCTTCGAAACCCAGAGAACCAGATTCGTGTATTGTGATGCCTTGGTCTGCTTTGGCGTGGCTTCGATCCGCCAACATTGGGTGCCGCCCACGTTGTCCTCACCCTGCAACTTGAAATCAAATTGATCGAGGTCGCGTTCCTCCATGTCCTCAAAGCTGAAATCTGTCCCGAAGAAACGCGTGGAGCGGTCTTGCAGCGCGATGCGGCGTTCTCTGCCAATCGCCGGCGTCCACATCCACTGCTCCGAGGCTCGGTCTGGACGATTTGCGATCAGCAGGGCGATGCCTTTGACCTCCGGAGGCCCTGTAAAGCGCAACATCGCCTTGCTGTTTCCGTACGACCCGGTCCGCTCGTACACCCAGCGCTTCTCCCGCATCCTGCCATTGGACTCAAAAACTTGCAGCACTCCCTCATATCTCTGAGACTTGACTTGGCCACGCTTCTCGGACTCCTGCATGATCTGGCGCGCATCCTGCGCCATGGCCGCGCTTGCGAGGAGGCAGTAGATCAGATAACCGTGATTCATAGACGTTCATCCTGAACGATACGCGCGTCACGCAGCGTGATCATACGATGGCAGCTCCGTGCTACACCTGGATCGTGAGTCACAATCAGAATTGTGGACGCCAGCCGTTCGTGCAAGTGTTTTATTAACTGCAAGATTTCCGCCCCTGTGGCGCTGTCCAGATTTCCGGTCGGCTCATCCGCTAGAAGGATTGGCGGGTCAAATGCGAGGGCGCGGGCAATGGCCACCCGCTGCCGCTGCCCGCCGGAGAGCTCATCTGGCAGAAAATCGAGGTGCCCGGCCAGATGCACCAGCTCGAGCAGTTCCCGGGCTCGTGCCTGGGCCTTCGGTCTTGACCAGCCGCGCAAGTGAAGAGGCAGCGCAACGTTTTCCAGACTGCTCAAGCTGGGCATCAGGTTGAAAAACTGAAAAATGAATCCAATCTTCTCCCGGCGCACCCGTGTCAGTTCATTATCGGAAACCGAGGTGATCGACTGACCGTCGAGGATCAGCTTCCCCCGGGTCGGCTGATGTAATCCGCCGATCAAGTTAAGCAGCGTACTCTTCCCCGAACCGGAGGGTCCCACGATTGAAACCATCTCGCCGCGTTCAATCTTGAGATGAATTTCTGTTAGAGCGGTGAAGATGCGCTTGCCCATGAATTGCTTCCAGACGTCTATGAGTTCGATCATGAAAAAAGTCAAAACATCGTAACACGGTTCGGCAAGCGCAACGAAACCTGCGCCCATCACAATTTCGCCGATCCTCCGTGAGTTCCGGTCTGCTAGCCGTCAACGGTAATTAAAAGCTATATCGAATCGCTAAGCT
>QHXW01000500.1 GCA_003223115.1 Acidobacteriota bacterium | reverse complement strand
TCTTCACTCAGCTTGCGGAAAGGTGCGCGAAAATCGTTGGTATTGGCAATCAGGAAGCCGCCCGTGCTGGTCGAAAGATCATCCAGCGCCGTTTGTCTGTCGGCATGGATACTGTCGCGCGCGGTATCGAACACTTTCACCTGGTCGACGGTGACGGAATTATTGTATATCTGCTGACGGCGGCTCGATTTGGCCGCGGACGCCAGCATGGCTGTGCTCGATTTGCTCTGAGCGTCGGAAATCAGACCGCGTGCGTCCACGTCATAGACGCTGACGTTGGCCCGGTTGGCCGCGCTAATGACGCTGCGAAACTGCTCGATGGTAGCTTCGGGAACCGCCAGCCCTTCGCAAAAATAGAGCACTGTCTTGCGCCCCGGCAATGCAGCTTGCTCGCGAATGATGGACAGCAATGAGAAAATCGCCGAGCGCGCCTGCTGCTCGCGGGTCGTCGTTTCAGCATTCCGTAGCACGTTCAGCGTCATGCTGGCCATTGCGGCGGCCGCCATGCCTGACCCTATGCCACCGCTGCTCGAATTGCCGCGGCCGGGCGAGCTGGCGGATTCAGCGCCATTCACGTCCTGCTCGGCATCCTCGAGCTCCTTGCGGATGGCATCGGACTGCGCGGAAAAATCGGTGTACTGCTTGGTCGTCGCGGTACCGATAGCTTTGCGCAGCAGGTCCCGATCGTTGGTGAACTGCTGCAACACGTTCAATCTCAGGTCAATGGTGAAAACCGCGATGTAGGCGTTCTGGTCGAGCGGATTCTTTAGGAATTCGAGAGCTGCGAGCCGCGCCAGGCGCCGGGCCTCTTCGTTCAGGGAGTCGAACACCAGGCTGACCAACCGCAACTGCCGCGTTGGATCAGAGTGCTTTTGCTCCGTCTTGGCGCTCAGAGCGGGCTCGGCCTCTGAAGCTTCCGTTTCCTGACGAGCGCCTTCTACCAGGCGAAATGCGGTCACTTTCTGCCTGGCGCCGTCCTCATAGACCTCGATATCGTCTGCTTCGAGGTCGTGTATGGGCCGGCCCTTCTTGTCGCGCACGATGACGTCGAGCAGCACCTCTTCGGTGCCTGCGCGAATCACAGGCTGCGGCGGGGTAGAAGGCGTCTGGCCGGGTTGCTGCTGTGCAGCTAAAGCCAGCGCGCAACACCATAACAGTAAGAACAAACGCATCAGTTTGCCTGGACGCGAAAACAAAAGCTGGCAATATTCTCCCACGATCGCGCTATGGGTTGATCGTGAAAACCGCGTGCTCCTCGGCGGCCGTGGCTCCCTGCTTGACGATGGTACGCACCTCGTAATCACCCGGCGTGAAGCTCGCCAGCGGCAGCGAAGCCACATAGCGGATGATGCCCGTCGCGTCGGGCGCCGGCAGTTCTGGAGCAGCCTTCGCCACCACCTTGCCGTCGTGCAGGAACATCATGGTCAATTGCGGCTTTTCCGTGCTGGCTGGCATGGGGTAAACCACGAAGTAGTAAGACAGCTCGCCTCCGCCTGCCACCGCAATCGTCCCATCCAGCGTGGGCACCACCCGTCCTCCCTGGAAATGAAACGGGTCTTCGGCATCTACTTGCGCACCTGATGGCTGAGCCTCGATGCGACGGATGAGTGCCAGGCTGCTGAGGCTTACCGCCGCCGCCGGTTCAACCGGCACCACCACTGAGACGCGTTTGGCGCTGCCCTTTATACCTTCCTGGTCCATGATGGCCGATTCCAGCGTGTAACGCCCGGGGGCAAGAGCCAGGTGATAGGTCTGGGTGAAATGGCCGCGGCGGAATGCCTCCACCTTATCCGCCGGCGCCGTCACGGGTACGTCCCGGCTGAAGCGCCGCACAACTTCTCCCTTTGAATTCTTGATCAGCGCCAGCATTCCGATGTGGGCTTTGTATTGGCTACGCTCCTTGTCTTCAGTGAAAGTCATGTCTAGCATAGGCACTTCAACCACTAACCCATACTCCAGCTTGTCGTTTTGTCTGCCGAAGCGAAGCGCCGCGGCGCGATATTGAAAGCTCCGGGGTAGCGTGGCGGCGTTCAGAGCATTGAGTAGCGGCATCTCGTAAGCCATTACCGACTCTTCGTTGGGAGGTAGCGCGAAATATCCGCTGCGCGTCTGCACTTTGACGTTGGGACGGCCTACTTTCAGGCTGACGCGGCGAAACCGGCCGTCGTACGCCGTGATTTGCGGCACGTACGCCAACTCGTAATACGTCTCGATGTCCTCGCTCATCCTGCGCAATAACGGCCGAAAATCATTCGTGTTCGCAATCATGAAGCCACCGGTGCTGGTTGAAAGCTCATCCAATTTCTGCTGCGGGTTGGAATGAATGCTGTCGCGCAGTGTATCGAACTCCTTCACCTGGTCGGGATTGATTGAGGCATCCGTAAGCTGCTGGGTCCGGCTCGAGTCCGCGGCCGTGGCCAGCATGGAAGTGCCCGTGCTGTTTAATGCCTCCGAATTGAGCCCGCGCGCGTCCACGCCATATACGCTGACGTTCGCTCGATTAGCCGCTCCAATGATGCTGTGGAACTGCTGGATCAGGGCTTCGGAAACGGTCAGCCCACCGGAAAAGTACACCAGCGTCTTGCGGCCTGGAAGACCCGCCTGCTCCCGGATAATGGACATGAGCGAGTAAATACTCGATCGCGATTGCTGATCGCTCGTGAGGGTCTCCTCGTAGCGCAGGATATTGAGCGTCATTTGCGCCATTCGAGCGGACGCCATTCCCGATCCGAACGCGCCCCCGCCTGCATTCCCCCGGCCGGGTTGGCTGCCTGTGTCCGCGGTGCTCATACCATGCTCTACTTGCTCCAGTTCCTTGCGAATGGCGGCTGACTGGTTCGCGAATTCCGTGTACTGCCGCGTCGTAGCCGTGTCGATTGCCCTACGGAGGAGTTCACGGTCGTTGGTAAATTGCTGGAGTACATACAGTCTCTGGTCAATGATGAACACCGCCATATAAACGTTCTGCTCCAGCGGGTTCTTCAGGAACTCGAGCGCCGCTTGACGCGTCAACCTGCGGGATTCATTATCAAGTCCTTCGAAAACCAGGCTGACCAGCCGGAGCTGCCGCATCGGGTCATACGGCTTACGCTCCTCCGCGGAACCGAGGCCGACGTCGTCGTTTGCGGTTACCAATCGGAAGCTGGTCACTTTCTGCAGGGTCCCTTCATCGTAAACTTCCAACTCATTGGGATTGAGGTCGCGAACAGCCTTGCCTTTCTTGTCGCGAACAATGAGATCCAACAACACTTCCTGTGCGCCCGTGCGAATCACGGGCTGAGAGGCCGGCTGAGGTCCCGGTGCTTTGGATGTTTCTTGCGCCGCAAGCATGCAGGCGGAAAAAAGGAGAAACCCTGTCAGACGCATGATGATGCTCCCGTTACTGCGAAATATGCCTCTCATTTTCGCACCTGGGTGGGACAGGCGCTGCGCCCGCGTCGTATCCGGGCTTTCGCCTGTCTGGTCCACTCTGGTTTTCCCCATAAAGTCGCAATCCAACCAGCTCTACCCCGGCGGCGCTTTCTTTCGATCACCCTCCGGCATTGGAACACCGCCGTCGTTCAAGCCACGCCGCAACTTGTCCAGACGATTGAATTCCGCCCTGGCCCGGTCGGCATCCTGCTTGCGGCCGGCGCGCGTATAGGCCCGAGCCAGAGCATACAGCGTTTCTGTGCTCTCGGGCTCCAGCTTCACGCCCGTTTCGAGTTCTCGAATGGCGCGTCCGGTTTCTCCCAGTTCAAGCAGAATGCGTCCTAGCGCGTTACGGGCGGCGAAAGACTGTGGCGCCAGCTTCACGGCTTGCTCCGCATACGGTAACCCAGTTGCATAGTCGTTTCGCTTGATGTATTCGAATGCAATCTGCAAGCGCGCATTCAAGTGCTGCGGTGAAATCCCCAGTTCCTTCTTGAATTCTCCCAGAGCCTTGCTGGCATCTGAGGCCAGTAGAAACACGCCCTGCACATAGTGAATGCCGGGTTCCGATGGATAGGCAGCCAGAACCTGGCCGAAGCGAACGCCTGCCTCCTCCACGTTGCGGCGAGCCAGGTAATACTCCGCCCATCCTACATCGGTGACCACGCTGCGCTTGTCGGAGGAAAGATCTTTTGGCAAGACGTGCAACTCGAGCGCGCTGATCCCAAGCGCCTGAATCACGGCCTCTAGGTCGCTCTCCAGCCGTGCCAGCGGCCACAAAAGTTGTACGGCCGAGGGCGAATCGCCAAGACGGTTGAGCAGCAAGGCCAGATGATAGCGGGAAACAACGCTCAAATGAGAATCGGATTCGAGGCCCAGAACCCGGGCGTGCTGCAGGTTGTCGAGCGCACCTTCATAATTCTGCAGTTCGAACTCACAAAGCCCCAGCATGGCCCAGGCCGGGCCGCCTTTAGGCTTGAGTGCAGTCAATTTCTCGAATGCGGGCCGCGCCTTGGCGTAGCGGTTGCTTTGGTAGTACAGCGTGCCGACGTACCACCATCCTTCAGGCCAGTCTAATCTCAGATCGAGCGCTCGCAGGTAAAGTTCGATAGCTTCGTCGGTCTTATCGGCCTGCCGGGCGGCCTCCGCGCGCTCGGAGAGTGCTTCGAACGTTTCTTTTGGCTTCGAGGGATCGATGGGAGTTGTGCCGGCCGCAGCCTCCGGCCGCGCCTGTGTCTGAGCATTCAGCTGGCGCACCATCTCCTGCTCGCGATCGCCGTCCGCCTTCCGCTTCAGCCGGTAATAGACCGTGGCCAGCGATACATGGGCTTCGACGAAATCCGGGGATTCCTGTAGCAACTTTTCCAGAATGCGCTGTGCTTTCGCCAGATCGCCGGTTGCCAGGTAGAGGCTGCCCAATTGATAACGCGCGTCGGGAGCGCCTGGCCGGATTTCAAGCGCGCGGTTCAGGTGTTGGAGCGCTTCATCGTACTCCTTTTCCTGTTTCAGAAGCACAGCCAGCATGAGGTGGGAGTCGTAATCGTTGGGATCAACGGCCAGTTCTCCCCGAAACCCTTCGATCGACTGTGGAACATTGCTCTGGACCAGCAACACGCGTCCGTAAAGGCGGTGAGCCAGCGGAAGCCGGGGATCCAGTTCAATGGCTCGCGCGAACTCCTTGGCTGCGTTCTTATAATCCTGGCCCATCATGCTGGCCGTGCCCAGCATGACGTGTGCTTCCGCCGACTCGCCGTTCCGCAGAATGCGATCGATTAGCTTCTGCCCTCTCTCGGTCTGGTTATCACGAATCAGAGCCGTGCCCAGCACGTAGATCATGGCGCGGTCGTCCGGATGCGCAGCCTCTCGAGGGCCAAGCAGCTCGATCACTTTTCTGTTTTCCCCCATCCGTAGATCACAATCGGCGAGCAACAGGGCGGCGCGGTCGTTGTCCGGCTGTGTTGCCATGACCTGATCGAACTCCACCGCGGCTTTCGGGATCTGGGCCGAATCGTAATACGCGAGTGCCAGATTGAAACGGATGCCGGGGTTCTGGCGGTCCAGTGCGAGCGCCTGCATGTATTGCTCGATTGCATCCTGGTACCGCCCCTGGCGAGAATACACTGCGCCGAGATTCGAGCGCGCCACCACATTCTCCGGTTGCGCTTGGAGCACAGCTTCATAGGCGCGCGTCGCGCCTTCCAGGTCGCCCGCTTGATGCAGCTTGACGGCGCGTGCGAGCTCCTGTTGAGGGGTTTGCGCCAACAACACCACGGCCAGTTGAAGCAAGCTCCCCGCCAGCCTGCGAGACATATCTGAAATTATAGGATGCCCGGCGAAATAACAAATTAAGGTGTGGCCCGAGAGTACCACCCCGAATGTCAATGCGAGATCACCAGCCGCTAGAAGTAGAACTTCACCGCCACCTGCATCAGCCTGTGCCCGCGTTCGAGCGAGGTTCGCCCGAATTGCTTGAGGCTGTTCGCGTCCGGGACGCCGTGGTCGAAATTAATCGCCAGGCCCGGATCGCTGCCACCGTTGAAGAACGGCAGCGGGTGGTTCAGGAAGTTGTACGCCGACAACCTGAACTGCAGCTTCCTAGCCTCGCTGAACTGGAAGTTCTTGAACAGCGAAACGTCATGATTCTGGAACGGCGGCGTCTTCATGTACGGCATTTCATATGTGCCGTTATGACCCACCAACGGTGCGCGGAAACAGTTGGGGTTCGCGTACTGGCCGTCGGTTAGGCCTGAACGTGGATCGCAGACCAGATGCGGCCGGACCGAAGTTGCGTTTGTGCCGACCACCAGCGTGTTGTCCCAGTTGGTTCCATCCGCCAAGGTTCCACTGAAACGGAACTGTGACGCCAGGAATGCTCCGCTTTGCACTTGGGAAATGCCCGACAACTGCCAGCCGCTCAATGCGCCCTTGGCAATGGGATTCTGAAACGTTCCGGGCAGCAGGATGCTATAGGCCATGCTGAAGCCGTGGGTGCGGTCATAGGGCAGCGGGCCGTAGCTGCGGCCTCTGCGATCGAAAGGATCCGACGGCGTACCGTACGAATCTCCGCCGACTCCCAGCGCCTTGGAGAAGGTGTAGGATCCGGCGAAGTTGATGCGCCCCACCTGCCGATTTGCGGTCAGTTGGAACGAGTGGTAGTTCTGCGAAAGCGCGTGCGCGCGCATATTGATCACCCCGTAGGTCTGGTAAGGACGGTAAAAATCCGCTGTCTTCCCCAGCGGGAAGCCAAACATAGCGCCTTCCGGCACGGCATTCAGATTCGCTCCGCAATTGGTGCACACCATCTGATGCGAGCTCGAGTTGCCCACGTAAGAGGCCTCCATCACCGCAGATGCCGGCAAGCGTTTTGAAAGCGTAAAGCTCCACGAGTACGTTGCAGGAATCTTGCTGCTCCCCGGCTCGAGCACGGTCAGCGCGGGTTTCACCAGCTGTTTGGTGGGATCGAGATGGTCAAAATCCGACAGCAGCAGCGCCGGGTTGTCGATGGTTACCTGGTAGTGCAGCGGCGGGTTCGAGTGCGTGTTGAAGATGTCGCCGTTGCGGTCAATGTAATGAAACACGCCCGCGCCGCCGCGAATTACCGTCCTGCCGCTGCCGGTGACGTCCCAGGCGAATCCCACTCGGGGCGAGAACAACAGCTTCGGGCTGGGCCAGACGGAATCCGATACCGGGTCGCCCTTGTACTTGGCCAGCAGGCCTGAGAACGCGCTCAATGGTGCCTTCGGGTCGTATTTCTGAGGATCGAATGTGAAATAGTGGCCGTCCCTCTCGTACAACCAGCCATCATGCTGGAAGCGCGAGCCAATCTCCAGCGTCAGCCGCCGTGTTGCCTTCCAGCTATCTTGCGCGTAGAAGGAGTTCTCCCACTTGCGATGATGGCCGGTCAGGTTCGCCGTCGATTCCCCGTACTCGCCGATGCGTCCCAACAGCAGGTCCGCAAAAGCATTGCCGGTGGAGTTGCCACCCCAGTTTGTCGGCGAAAGGATGCCCTGATCGTTGTCCGTGGTCGGCTCATTATTGGTCATGTGCTCCATGAAGTAGCCGAATTTCAGAGTGTGGGTTCCGGCGACTTTCGTAAAATTGTCGCTCAGGTCGATCAACCACTTGTTGCCGAAGATCGTCGGTTTGGCCAAGCCTCCCGGTTGGACGAAATCGGGCACGCCGCCGCCCCAGTCCGTAAAATCCGGAACGACATCGGCACTCGCGCTGAAGATGCCGTGATAGGGATACCCCAGCGCTGAGCGCGAAACCGCTTTGGGATCTTGCAGTTTGTGCGGCATGGCCCAGTCCGTGACGCCCAGCACTATTTCGTTCGTAGTGGATGGATTCAGAACTTTAACCAAACTGGTTGAACTGGTGTAAGTGTGATAGTCGCCCTTCACCTTGCCCGGAAACGGCACGTCGTTTGAATTGAACCACCACAAAGTGAACGGATAGGGGCTTGCCTGGTACTCACGGTTGAAGCGTGTATAGAGCTTGGTGCTGTCAGAGATGTTGTAGTCCAGGCGCACCAGTTCCTGGTTCCGGTGCTCGGGATTGATGATATTGGATGAATAGTTGTAGCCCGCGGACTTCGACGGGTCTTGATTCGGCAGAGGCATCAGATTCATCAGCACGCTGCCACCCGGATCGATGGCGTTGGGATTGACCTTGCCGCCTTGGAGCATACCGGGGCTCACCGCGGTGCCGTTCCAGTTGTTGTTTCCCTCGGCGTCGTTGTGAGGCATCACGTTCACGTCGTAGCCATTCAACTGCTTGATGTAGGCTTCGTCGGTGAAGTCGCCCTTACGCATGGCGAGAGTCGGAACCGTGGCCGGACGAACGCCCAGGTCATGGTTCTGACGCATGAACTCCACACCCGCAAAGAAGAACAGCTTCTGCCGGCCCTTCGTCAATGGGCCTCCAATGTTAAATCCTGGGAAGTAAAAACTGTCGCCAGGCTTTTTGGTATCGAAGAAGTTGTTGCGCCAGTCGCGTGCGTTGAGCGCAGAGTTGCGTCCGTAGAAATATCCCTCGCCGTGGAACTGCGAGCCGCCTGATTTCGACACCGCGCTGAAGATGATCGGGCCGCGGTTATTCTCGGCCGCGAAATTCGAGGTTTGCACCTTCACTTCCTGCACCATGTCGACATTCGGGGTCACCGCGGAACCGCATTGGCATCCCGGATCGATCACGTTCTGGCCGTCGGAAACATTTTCCACCTGCGTGTTCCGCGTGCCGTTCACGTTGTAGTTGCCGATGCCCTGGTTGAATTGCACCCTGAACCCCGCCGGTTGTCCCTGGCCGTCCGGATCTGTGTAAACCACGCCAGGGAGAATTTTCAGCAGTTCGTCCGCGCTGCGCCCGAGCACCGCCAGGTTCTGAATCTCCTTGGACGTGATCACCTCGGCTTTTTCGCTGCTGTCCACGATGAGATCTTCGGATACGCCAATCACCTCTACTTTCTGCTCGGCTGTCCCTACCGCTAGAACGATGTCCGGCAGGTTGACCTTGTCGCCGGGATGAACGACGACGCCTGTGCGCTCCCATTTCACAAACCCCTGGGCTTCCACGGATACGCCATAGGTGCCCGCGGGAATCCCAGTGATCGTGAAATAGCCGTCGGTGTTCGACACCGTGCGGCGCAACGAGCCCGTGCTCTCCTGTTTCAGAATGACACTCGCGTTCGGAATGACGGCGCTGGATTGATCCGAGACGGTGCCGGTCACTGTAGCCGGCTGCCCTTGGGCATACGTGATTTGCCCTCCCACCGCCGCTACGAGAACGATCAAAAGCATGCCCCCAAGGAGCACGCATACAGTACTTGCTATAGCGCCTTTGTGCATAACTCTCCTCACTGAAAGCAACGCGAAATAAGTGGCTGCCCGGCAGGTCCGTACACACGAATGGGCTTGGTTGGAAATCCTGACTTCCCCCGTCAAAAACCCCGTAACAGCCC
>QHXW01000092.1 GCA_003223115.1 Acidobacteriota bacterium | reverse complement strand
AACGGCAAGACCAGATACTCAATGGGCACGCCGTAACCCGGTCCGCTATATCCATACTTGCTAGTGAAGGCGCTTCCGTCGAGATACTTTGTCAGACGCGCGTCGTATTTGCTCCAGTCGATCTGCACATTTGTGCCGGATATCTTTAACGCCGGTGCGTAGCCCAGTGGGTACATCGATATCCGGTGCTTGCGCAGGAGTTGATAATACTTGAGCTCCATCTCCTCCGGAAATGTATTGATCTCGGTGTCGGTGTGGATATTGGGCTTTAGATGACTCTCCTCGGGCAGGGCGAAATCCCATTCGCAGTTTCCAGGCAATCCAGCTCAGAGCGCGGCCTTTCAGCCCATCGCTGTCGATGCGTCCACCCACAGCGCCTGGCTCTTCTGTTCTGCGGCAACATTGTTCAGCGGATCGGGTATGTCGAACGGCATCACGTACGTGTGCGGGTAGAGGTTGCCGCTCCAACGAAGACACGGGAGCAAGCCATCGGCATACCAACCCGGACCGAGCGTGTAACTCTCCTTCGCCGGATTCTTGACATGCACGTACCATTCCCGAAAGAGGTCCACATTCTCCAGCGCGATCCTCGCGCCATTCGGCCCTGTAAGTTCCGCCGGCGCGACCCTCACGTTCGACAGCTTTTCGCCCGTACGCTCGATAACGATCTGGAACGCGACCGTCTCATTTCGCGCGCTCTTCAAGGTGATGCGCCGTGCAGTTCCATCCCAGATCATATTGGACTTCTTGTAACCTCGGCGGATTCCGTCCGGGAAAAGATTTTGATTATCCTCGAAGGGCTGGTTGCGCACAGGGTCGATCCGTACCGAATCGCTGACGGCCCATACTTCTATGCCCGCATTCGCGCCCGAGACGAGCGGAGCTGTGGCAAATGAAGCGCAAAGAATGGTGGCAAGAAGTTTGATATGCATTTTTTCTGGACAACACGCAGTATATAATGCCGCCTTTGGGATTTGTCGCCGAAATTGAGACTAACCGGACGGCGCGAGCCGTAAGACTATTTAACCGGGATTCTCGTTCCGTCCTTTTCCGGGTAGACCATGGGCTTCCAAAAACGCACCTCTTTCGGGCCAGCCTTCAAGATCAAGTCGCCGCAGTCCATACGAACCGAGCCGGCGCCATCAAAGATGCGCCTTCAACACTGTCTCTAGGCGGTGACGAGCCCCAATTCTCGGGAGCGTTCCGCGGGAATGTATGTGTGGCACAAATTGCGCTAGGCTTGATGCCGAGCTGCAGTTGCCAACCTGGATTCGTGCCCTCGCCGGCGTAGGCACCGCGGAAAATGACGCCGCTCCCTGTGCCCTTCGGCATGCCGTTGAAGTCCAGGTTATAAGCCATGTCCGTGCTGAAGCCGGTCAGATCGATTGGCGTGCCGCGGCTCATGGCATAGACCACGACGTAAGGGAGCGGCGATAGCGGCAGTTCCCTTGTACCGCTGCGGTGGCCGGGCCTGCCCCGGTTCGGTGCCGTTTTGAGGGAACGAATACGCTGGTAAATCGTACGCACGGTCGGCTCGGCGAAATGTGGGTAGTGCTGGTTCAGATAATCCTTGATGCCCTCTAAATCTTCGGCGGCGGGGACCGTCCAGCGAATGCGCATCAGGTCTTGCTGAACATACGTTCGAGACGGGCGTCCATTTCTTCCTCTTCGATAAACTCCCCGCGTTCGGCTGCCGCCAGCCCCTTTTCGACAGCGGTAAGAAACCGGGCCTCATCGTCGAGATAACGGGCGAGCACATCCTTCACCAGGCGCTCGGGGTCGGTTCCGGCTCGCCTTCAGGATACGGGAAACCATACCCTGAGGCAACTGGCCCGGTTCATTAGCCAAAACTAAGTCAATCGCCTGTGGATACCGAAAACTCCGTGATTGGAAATGCAGGTTTTCGCTCTGTTCGTGAGATCATTATCGTCTCCACGATGACTCCATTTTTCATCGCTCTTCTGGCTGGTCTCCTCGACATTTCGGACCCGGGCCGCTCAGCTGGCTGGCTCGTTGCCCCTCCGGCCATGGGTGCAGAAGAAGTTACATGCCTTTTCAGAGAACAGTTGGTTCTAGGGTTAGCTCCCAGGAATGAAGCCTCGATCAATCGAGTCGCAATCGCAGATGCACTTCGGTGGGTATTCGGATTCTGTTCTGACCCGATTTACGTGTGATACTTCGGGCCGCACATCGGGGTCTCGCACCGCTGCACTCCAATTGCACTCCATTAAGAGGGCGCTTGCGGTGTACCGCTGTTTTTCCAGGCCTCTCGGTACTCTCCAAACCAACTCCTGCGCTCTCTAAATTGTTGAGATCATAGTGTCGTATAACTTCCCAAGCTGGACGTCACGGGTTCGAGTCCCGTCTCCCGCTCCATGTTTTCAGTAGCTTACGAGCCAGGCTTCATTGGCAGCAAGCCCCTTTTCGAGGTAACGAGGTAGGTAGAAACGGAAGTCATTGATGGACTGCAATTTGAACGATTGATAGCTAGCCTGCCGCGCTGGAAGTCGCAAACGAAATAAGGACACGATTGAGAGGGCACCCTCGTCCGTGCCAAAACTCGATTGCCCTGTAAATTGAGCGTGACAGGGGACAAAGTAACAATTTACACCGCGAGAACTTGCTGACCGGATTGATCTCACGAACTGAGCGAAAACCTGCGTTTTCAATCCGGACGGAGTTTTCGGTATCCACAGGTGCACAAGACAGGAAGGATCGGAAGGCGATATCCTGTGTGCCTTTGTTGCGGTCGAACGATTCCAAAGAGGGCTTTTTTATCCGATTTGATTACTCAACAGAGGCTTACGATAGAAGCGTGGCGACTGTCATTTCTCTGCGTGAAATTATCGAGGCGATGGAAATCCAGCGCGACGACTGCGTTTCCTACTTGGATCCGGACACTGGCGAAGTCATCAGTGTGACAGAGGAAGAACGGCGATTGGTAGAAGAGGATTCTCTAGACGATGTTCCAGAATTTCCAGAATAGCAGCGTTGGATGATGCCGAAGGTTCGTGCCTTGTTGATAAACGATCGTTGCCTTGAGTTGCCGAACCGCTTCGGCATTCATGAATGGTCGATGATGGATGAGTTCGCCCGAGCGTAGGATAGCGAACGCCGGCAAGAGTTCCTGGATGCCATTCATGGCGCTGGCGCCTTTCGGATTTTTCGGAGCACGATTCGACGACTGCGCATAGAACAAAGTGGTATCAGTTCCGTGAGGGCGCTGGCAGAAATCGCACGGAACTGGCTGGAGGAGCACAAGCTCCCGTACAAGGAGCAGAACACACACTCGATGAGAAGAGACATGGGTTTCGTTCCAATCGGAGTAGGGGAGTACGTCAAGCTGCACGTGAAGGCTAACCCTGAGGAGAATCCCGGCGAGTTGCTAGCACGTTTGCGCAGTTGCGTTTCGGACGCCCTGACGGGAGCGCGTTGCCAATGCGGAGCACCCATCTGGGTGATCGGATCCGTTTCAGCGGGATACGCGTGTTTCACCTGCATTACCGGCGAGGCATTTCCCAGTGAGGACTACGAGATTGATGAGGTCCTCGCCGTCCGTGGTAGCTCACAGCCCGCGGCTCGACCGGCCTAAGGCGTGCCGGTCCGAATAGTCGAAGAAACGCGTGTCAAGAGATTTGGTGATCGGCTCACGGCATCGGACCAACCCAGGATTACTCGCCCCTTGGCGACAAGCTCGGAGCTATTTCCTAACCCGGCGTAGCCGGAACAAAAAAGGGTACACAAGTCCGATTCTTTTCGAATGGCCACCAAATCCGCATAGATAAAGGGCCAAACGGCACTATCGAAAAATTTCCTGCCAGAAAAAACAACGATTTCATGATAAAGGTACTACGCTTTTTCGCGGACCGCGCCGCGAAAAAGTGGCTCCTACGGAGCAGCTGAAGTCAGGAGTCGAGGAAGCCAGAAGCCAGCAGCCCTACCCTGGCAACACACTGTTGACAAGCGGGTTCCACGAACATCGACAATTTTTTGTCGATGTTTTGCCGTAAGCGCCTAATTTACGTTCAAACCACGAGGTCACCTGTCAATTAAGGTAAGCGTCCGATTCTAGAGTTGGCAAGGCCGTTTCAAGGGCTCTCAGAAAAGTCTTGGACTCTGCCCGTTAGATCGCAAAGCTGACGGAGATCCTGAAGAAAAGAATGGCCATCATTCGGGCGTCACACAAGGAACCGTTTGGCGGCTGTGGCGACGGTAAATATGGAAATCCTTGTCAGTCGTCAAGATGACGGGGTCGGCGAGGGTTTCACTCATGCGCACGAGGCAAGCATCGGCGAGGCTCATGGGAACGTCGCGGTACTTCTCGATAAGCCTTACGACTGGTTCCAAGTTTTCTCTGATCTCGAAAGCGACGAACAGAGCACGGCGGCGAAGAAGTATTCCCAGACTGTGGGCTCCTCGCGCTCCGAGAAGATGGAATGCTTCGGAGAGAACCGCTTCGCACGTCGACCAAGGCGGAGGCAATGCAGGGGCTTGGGTCATGGCCCATTGGTGGTGAGCGTCGCGGCTACTGAGCAGGGCCACCACAAACCCCGCGTCAACGAGGACGTTTCTGGCCATAGCCCATAGCTCGCAAATAAGCGCGCTTTCGCGTACTCAGGTCGGTCGGTAAGCCACCCACCGATCCGATGAGATCGGCGATGGTATCGAGGGAGGCCATGCGCCGTCGTCGCTGGCGAGGTGTGAGCTGCAGCCGTTCACGAACTACGTCGGACTTTGAAATCTTCCGGCCGCGCGATTCCGCTTCGATATCCGCCACCAGCGGCTCGGGCAACCGTACGGTGATAGTCTTCATGTAATGAGCGTATTACATCTCTGCCGGGTTTGCAAGACAAAGCCAGAACAGCGCCCAACAACAGCCTGAACCATCCGGCCTTCAAGTTTGGATGCATCCTCGGAGGCACAGCTGCGATCGCGCGTGTGCATGTTATTGTGCGAAGATGTGTACACGTGAGCACAAATATGAATGAGACGCTTTCAATACGGATAGATCCGAAGACGAAGAGGCGGTTGGACGCGCTCTCAAAACGCTCGAAGCGCTCGAAATCCTTTCTTGCTGCTGAAGCCATCGCGGCTTACGTTGACTCCGAAGAGTGGCAGCTTGGTGAGGTTCAGGCAGGCATCGCCGAGTTGGACTCCGAACGGAAAATCGGCCACGAAAAGGTGGTGAAATGGTTGAAGTCCTGGGGAAAGCCGAGTGAGACCAAAACCCCGCGATGATGATCGTATGGTCACGCCGGGCGTTGCGCCACTTGGTATACATTCGCCAACACATCGAAAAGGACTCCGAACAGAACGCAGCTCTGGTCGCAAGCCGCATTCTCGAGGCAGTCGATCTTCTTTCTGCAAAGCCATCCGGAAATCGGCAGGCCTGGCCGCGTGGTCGGAACTCGCGAGCTTGTGGTGCCCCAAACTCCCTACGTCATCCCATACAGGGTACGTCGGGAGCGGTTGGAATTAATTGCAGTCTTCCACGGCCGCCAGAAGTGGCCGCTGAAGCTATAGGTCTCTCGACTGCCCGTAGTATCCGAAAACTCGATCACACTGGAAACACAGGTCTTCGCCGGGTTGTTCGTAGAACGTTAGGCCAACGTTAAGAGGCGAAGTAACGTTGTGTTACGTCGGGTTTAGGACGGGGCTCTGGACAACCTGGTCATCTCGCAACCATCATTAAATTCAAACAGATCGAGTTTTTGGACATTACGGGGTCGGAAAAGACGGCGCTGTTCCCTTGTGGCAGTGGAGAAACGGGGGCGTGCACGCATGTCAGTCCTTCCGGATTTCAAAAACGCGACTCGCCCTCCTGAAGCAAGACTCACCTGCGAGTTTCTTGCTGCGCTGTTACGATAAATGGTGCATGAAATTGCCCAATGGCGATAAGGCCATTGTTGATCTCGCCAAGCTGCTTGACTATTGCCTCAACCCGCAACACCCTCGCGGCCGTAACAAAGCACGAGTGTTCGCCTCCATCGGCATCCAGAGGGCAGAGGCTGAGTACCTTCGATACGCACTGCTCGTGGCGGCCCGCGAGGGGGAAGCGGAACCTGGTGGGGCAACTGCTTACGGGCAGCGCTACACGATTGATTTTGGCCTAGCTCGCCCGAGCCGGACTGTCCGAATCCGGAGCAGTTGGATAGTACGGAATGGCGAGGAGTTGCCGCGGCTCACGAGTTGTTATGTATTATGAAGAGGACCGTCATGAAAGGCTTGGAGTTGCACTCGGTAGTCGCGTTATTAGAGGACTTGCCCAGCGAAGGCTTAATCCGGGGTCAGGTTGGGACGGTAGTCGAAATGTGGGCACCAGGCGTCTACGAGGTTGAGTTTGCCGATGACCGGGGCAACACGTACGCGATGGTCGCGTTGCGCGCCGAGCAACTGATGCGCTTGTTTCACGAACCCGTTCACCGGGCCGCCTGATGAGCTGGTCGGGCTCCACCGTTTAGCGGCCAAGGGCCTGCGCAGACGGGTGCTCGCGGAGTTCAGCACGATCGTCACGTGTACTGTCCATCTCGGAAGTTGCATCAGGGCTGAAATGGGCGACCAAGTTAGTCGTGGACGGTGACGCTCAAGGCCGTGAACTCCGAACTGCGTCCCGTTGATCGCTGGAGTTAGGGTGGAAGGAGAGACTGATAAGCCTTTCGGTCGCCAATAATCACCCTCTCAATTAGGCAATCGTCTCCTGGTCCTGTTACCTCGAAAATTGGCTGGCTATGTCGATTGTATGTGAAGAACGGTACCTTGACCGCGCATCGACAGCACGTCCGTCGCCGGGGCAGTTTGGGCCATCAAGAAATGCGGCGCCAGGAGCAACCTGAACCGGTTGGCTGCTATGTCGCGATCATGGGCTTTTGTGTGGGAACGAGGAACGGCCTATATACCCCGGTCACGGCCAGGCTTCTGTGAGACTCCGGTTTGGTACCGCTGCACTCCAATTGCACTCCATTAAGAGGGCGCTTGCGGCGGAGGCCTGTTTTTCCAGGCCTCTCGGTACTCTCCAAACCAACTCCTGCGCACTCTAAATTGTTGAGATCACAGGCAATTCATACGACGGGCACAGCGTATCAAAAGCAACTGGAACAGCAATTGATAGAACTCCCCGCTGCGATAGCAAACGGTATCAGGCCGGAAACCATTGCAGAGAAGGTCAATGAAAGCTTGCGGCAGCAGTTTCTGAGCTCGGGCATCCCGGAGACGGCCCATGCCCTCAGTGTGGTTTCGAAGCAGATGAACCAAGTCGCGAGCGATTTTCACCGTACCACGAGGCAGCTCACCAGTATCGGCCGTGAAGTCTGCTCAAAGAAAACGGGTGCAACAAAATGCATCCGCGGCAGCGCCGACCCGCGCTCCACTGGCTCCATGGCGGGCCGCGGAGGCGCCATCACCAAGTTCTAAGGAGTAGATCTGGTCGTAGCCCTTTCCGTAAAGGATGCGAGGCCGAACCAAACGGCTCTGGGATTCGATGTTGACGATCCGTGCGATGTCCGACGGCGCAGGATATTCCGCCCAGTACCTTGAACAACGTGACTACTATGCGGAAGGAGAGCGCGTTGTTGGTCGTTGGCAGGGCCGCGGTGCAGAACTGCTCGGCCTTTCCCGAGACGTCAAGACGGAACAGTTCGAGGCCCTACGCCAGGGCTGCGACCCGAACACTGGCGAATTTCTGCGCCAGCGCCAGAGCGCCGATCGCATGGCGACCGACGGCACGACACAAAGCCGGGGCCGCAATCTCTACGACTTCGTCATCTCTGCGCCCAAGTCCGTTTCGATCATGGCCAGTCTTGGGAAAGACGATCGCTTGATAGGAGCGCACAGGAACGCCGTGGACGAGACCGTGAAGGAGTTGGAAGCCTGCGCCCAGACTCGCGTGCGTCAGGACGGAGCCAACGAAGACCGTGACACAAGCAACCTGGTACTTGCGGTGTATCAGCACGACACGAGCCGCGAACTCGATCCCCAGCTCCATACACATGTCGCCGCCAATCTGACCTATGACGGCACGGAGGGTCGCTGGAAAGCGCTGCAAGCTTCGGAAATCTACGAACGCCGGGCTTACCTCACGGAGGTTTACCGGAATGCGCTCGCACGCGAGGTGCGCTCGCTCGGATATAAGATTGAGGATCGTCATGACGCCCGAGGCCGGGACCTGGGGTGCGAGATCCAGGGCATTTCTGAGAAGCTGCTGCAAGCTTTCAGCCGGCGGAGCGAACAGCGCAACCAGGCAATTGCGGAATTCGTCAAGCAGAGCGGTCGCCAGCCCTCCGATAACGAGGTGGCCATCATCGTGCGGGAGTCGCGGGCCGACAAGCAGATCGAAATGTCAACAGAAGAGGTGCGCATTCAGCAGAGAGCGCGGTTAACTCCCCAGGACAAGCTTACGCTTTCTCAGCTTCGGGAAGCTGCTTTGGGTTGCTCTGAAACGCTCGAAACGGAACGTCTGAGCGCCGCCGATTCTCTGGAGTACGCCCAACAGCACATTTTTGAGCGGGTCTCAGTTGCTCGTGTTGACGAGTTACTGGCCGAGGCCCTGCGTCACTGCCGTGGTCGCATTGGCCTCGGAGAACTGAAAGGCTATCTTGTGCTTCAGGAGTCGGCTGGCACCGTTCTCCGGGCCGGTCACGAAGTGGCCACGCGCGCAAGCCTGGATCGGGAACAGGAAATGGTCGCGCGAATCAACCGAGGGCTTGGGCGTTTCGAGCGGTTGGGTGGCAAGAGCGACTTCATTGCTTCCGACCGGCTTC
>QHXW01000091.1 GCA_003223115.1 Acidobacteriota bacterium | reverse complement strand
AATCAAAAATGTTTCAGCGTTGCGATTGGGTCTCCAACACACCCGCTTCCGCTCGGCCTTCGACGATCCCCCAATCATTGAGCAGATGCGGAATGGCCAAACCGCAGAAATTCGGTACGCAACCGATGCCTGTGCAGAACCTCCAGCGTTTGCTTGCAGGTTGAGCTACCGTGCAGTTGCCAATTTTGCATTGGCAAGAATCTGACACAGCGTAGCTTGATCGTCGGCAGAAAAACTGACGAGCAGAACTGGCACCAGTTCTTCCGGTAATAGGAGATTTTCTAACCGGGGGTTCACGCTTCCTTCCTTTTCGATGCAACGGCAGAGCACAACGCGTCATTTCTGGAAAGTACGCTGTACCTTGAAACGGTCGGCCACGCGGATTGACACGCATTCAGCCGGACATTAACCTCGCGCGGACAATGAATCGCTTCGGTGCGGACCCCACGAAGTTAGAACGGATAACAGGTGAGTAGCGTCAGTTTGCACTCGCTCGTTGGTTCCAGCACGCCAATGTCATTGGGCCCGACCACATGGACCGACTCCACGCGATACGTGTGCGAGCCGTTCCACGGGGTCAGCTCGATCGCGTCGCCTTTGTGAATTTTGCGCAGCGGGCGGAAAAAGGTATCGCGATGTGCGGCCAGTACGACGTTTCCAGCCTGGTCGGGCATCGCCGTACCTGGAATGTGCCCACGGCCGGCATCAGCGTGTGACGGTCATCACCCTCGGCGATCATTGCTGAGATGCCGACCTGTGGAATGTCAATTTTTCCAAGCAACGCATGCCGGATCGCTGGCACGGCGCGCTCTGGAAACGCAACGCGGTGTTACGCGAGGGGCGAACGGTTCTACAACTGACGGAATGTCAAAAAGATCGAGTTCTTGGACCTTACGATATCGAAAACCTGCGGCCACGGTGCGTGTCGGCCAGCCTGGTGTTCGGCCAGATCGTGCACCAGGCTCTGGCAGTTTTCTTCCGCGAGAATGGCAATCCTCTGAAATTCTTCGTGGACACTTGGAAGGACGCGAACGGATTCGATCTCAACTACAGCCGGAGCGAGTCTTGGGAAAAGCTGAACGCAGGCGGCCAGTCGTTGCTCGAACGATTTCTTCGCGATGAACTATCGCGCCTCGGGGAAATCACGGCGTCAGAAAAGGTCTTCGAGCTGAGGATCACAAATGTCGATCGGCCCCTTGTCGGCATCATTGACCTTCTGGCGGACGTCGCCGGGAAGAAAACCGTAGTGGGCTTCAAAACGTCCGGCTTATCTTAGGCGGAACATGAAGTGATTTTGTCAGATCAGTTATCGGCATATCAGTTGGCTGAGCCGGATGCGGAGCAAGCGGCCCTATGGGTATTTGTCAAGACGAAAGAACCGCAGATCGAATGGCATATGGATCAGCGCGTAGGCAAGCAGCTCATCGAATTCCTCGACAAAGCGCAATACATCGGCGGCGAGATCGCCGCCCGCCACTTCTACAAGCGCCCCGGCAAATCGTGCTCGTGGTGCGACTACCTGCCGATGTGTGTCGGCGTCGGCGACAAGGCAAAAGCCAATGAAAGCCTGATCCAGATCCGCTGAGGTTCGCTCATGAGAGAATCGTTATTGAGGCAAGAGGGCACGATGATCACGCTGGAAACGCTGCGAAACGAAAAGAAGGCAGCCATCCTAAGGCTCGCCGAGCAGCATGGTGCCCGCAATGTTCGTGTATTTGGCTCAATCGTACACGGCGAGAACCGCCCAGACAGCGATATCGATCTCCTCGTGGATCTTGATCCGGGCAGAGACCTGTTCGATCTTGGCGGTCTGCTGGCGGACCTTAAAGATCTCCTGAAGACGAAGGTGGATCTCGTCGAGGCCAGTTGTCTTCATCCGTATATCCGGGATCGTGTGCTTTCGGAAGCCGTTCGGCTGTGAGTCATGCCCGCCAGGCTGCCGTTCGCCGTCTTCTCGGAGAGAATGCACTATAGCCTATGCCCGCGCCGGTTTCGTGTCCGTAGTCAAAAGCTCCTGAAGTGTCCGAATGAGCAGTTTGCGATCGCGCAGTCGATGCCTCAGCGCGGAGGCGTTACAGCGTGTTACAACGGTTGATTCGTGCTCGATTTGATCCCCGCATTCCTCGCTGCCTTCCGTGTCTTGTTCCGCAGTCGCTTGGATACCTCGCTTGAAATCCTCGCGCTGCGGCAGCAGGTCGCCGTACTCAAGCGCAAACGACCGCGACCTTCACTGAACGGCCTCGACCGCTTTTTCTGGACCACTCTGCGGCACCTATGGCCGCGCTGGTCGGATGGCATCGGGCGGGCTTTCGCCTGTACTGCGCTGGCGATCTAGACCGCACGGCGGCCGACCGAAGATCAGCGAAGAGATCCGCGCACTCATCCGTCGGATGGCGGAAGAGAATTCAGAGTGGGGCGCACCCAAGATCCATGGAGAGCTTTTGAAGCTCGGGTTCGAAGTCTCCGAACGCACTGTCGCCAGATATCTATCTCCGGCGCATGCGTCCGCGCCGCCTCGATCCAGCCAAACGCTGGCTCTCCTTCCTGGCCAATCATCGCGAGGTGATCGTCGCCTTTTACTTCTTTACCGTGCCCACGCTAACCTTCCGCCTCCTCTATTGCTTCTTCGTGATCGAGCATGAGCGTCGCAGTATCCTCCACTTCAACGTCACTCGCCATCCGACCGCCGAGTGGGTCGTGCAACAATTGCGTGAGGCGTTTCCCGAGGCTGGTCCGTATCGTTATGCCATCCTGGACCACGACGCGAAATTCGATGCCGATGTGATCGCCTTCCTGAAGGCGACCGGTTTGGAGCCGAAGCGCACGAGTGTTCAGGCACCTTGACAAATGGGATCGCGGAGCGCTGGGTGGGAAGCTGCCGCCGCGAGATGCTCGACCATATCATCGCTCTGAACGAACGACATTTGCGGCGGCTCATTCGCGATTACGTGAACTACCACCACGAAGATTGGATTCACGATTCCCTGGATAAGGACACCCCGAATCGACGGCCCGCTGACAGCCGGCCTTCGCCGGCGGCCACGGTGATCTCCAGTGCTCGGCTCGGCGGCCTTCATCATCGGTACAGCTGGGGCGTAGGGAGCTCGAACTGCAGACTGGATGCTTGTTCTTTGCGGTCTGGAGCGGAGCGACACATGAATGTTCCATGGGCCAGCCGATCTCATGGGCAAGAAGGCACCGACTGGCTATCTCGCCCGGAGAGCTGCTTTGTCACCCACTGCTCTTGAACCTTGTCCGGCGGCTGGCATTAGTGACGAGAAGGCGCGAGAAGCAGCACAAGCGTTTGCGTCATTCGGAAAGCGCGGGCAGACAGATTTTGGCTACGCACAGGGGCTGCGCCAAGTGCTAGGTGTGTTTAGTAAACCGATGATAGGCGAATGTTCCCCTGACACCGCTAATGAAACCGGCGAGCAGAATCAGGCCGAGCGCAACATTACTGGCCAAGCTGTGGGGTTATGGCTCCCTGTATCCTGGCTCCAATAAACCAAACCAACGCGATACGTCTGCCGCCCTTGACATGCGGTGAATGTAGATCCCAGTATCGCCATCACTCCCGCATCAATCAATGCCCACGGTGAGAGCACATTCAGGACATCGAAATAGGACAAAACCGCGAAGATGGCCGTTATCCATGCAACTACGAATGCAACCCAGCACCGTCTCTCCCAGCGGCTGCGGCACTTTCCAAATCGGTGATTTCAGGCCAAAACCAGTTATAGCTGCCGGTGCCTGACGGTGGTCCCATCGCTTGCGTTTGAAAATCATAACCGCAATTGCAGCGCTTCACGGTTTTGGACCAGATAGAACCACAAGCAGGGCACGTCTCGCAGTATTGACGGATGTACTCTGCGGCCCAGTTTGGGCGATCATCCGACATGGCGGAGCACCTCTTAGAGGTAGACTGAGCATATTCCAGTCAAACTGGCGGTGCAAGCTCCGCCAATGATGGTTGCGAGATGACCAGGTTGTCCGGTAAAACAAGTTGTCCCGGATGCGCGTTCAACTGGCCGGTCTTAAGGTGTCCCCGAGGTTCTGCATTCACCCGATTACGTCGAGCGACTCAAACGGCATTATCAGATGTTCCGAGACTCGGTAGAGAAAGGAGATGGCCGGCCGGATAGCCTGGAAACCAATCGCATCGAAAACCGGCGGAAGCGCGTCCGCGACCACAAGCGTCGTCGCCGGCATCCTCACTGAGTTGCGTCAACGGCTCAGCACCACATTGAGACCATAAGGCCACCTGAACTGTTAAGGCCACCTGAACTGTTACGATAAACGTTTGTAACAGAACGAAACGTTTTTGCGCAAAGTGCTTCATGATGGCATGCAGCCCATGGCGATGCTTACCTTGCCCGCGAGCTCGCAAATCCGCTTGTTGCTGAGCTGTCGGAGCCTTCCTGTAGGTTCGATCAGACTCAGTTTTGCGAACAACCGTGATGTCCTCTGCGCGCGCTGCCGAATCCGATTGGAGCCCTGTTCTCGCCTGCGGCTAAGAAGACGTGTGTAGGAGCCTCTTAGTGAATGCTTGTCGTTAGGGGTACCACCAGGACCGTGACCAGGACCGTGTCCGCGCGCTCATGGCGATTTCGCGCATCCAGCGAAACGATCACCACAGGCCGCCTTCCCTCCTAAGGAACTCTTCAGGCACTTGCAGGGGCCGATTTTTGGCAATTTTCGCGGAAGGCACCTTGGTCGTCGAATCGAGTTCCTCGCCAGTATGGCCCCGCCCCGCGGGCAGGTTGCTTCTGAGGAGGATCATCGGGAAGCTGTACAAACCAAATCTCGCCCCGGAGCGGGATTCTTTTGGGCGTTGGCATTTAAGCGCGTTCCTCGTTCGGGAACTCCTGCTCGGCGAAGCCGCACCATGCGGCCTGTTCGGTTGCGTCTTGACTGTAGAGGAAATTCGAGCTGGAGAAATCGTTATCGACGCCGTTGCGCCGTTCGTGGTCGAACTGTTTACCAAGCGCAGTCAGGAGCAACCGGACTGGACATTCGCCACCGGCACAGCCATCGAGTTGAAAGGGCAGAAATTGTTCTTGACGGCCGCCCACGTCTTACGTGAGAAGCAGGGCGACCAACCAGCCGATGTGGTCTTTCTGCCCATGCTGTCATTACCGAAAGCTGCGTCCCGCTTGAAAACACCAACGTTAAGTCGTTCGTGAGATCATCGTCGTTTTCACACACCAATGAGCCCTGTCTTCGTTGCCTTGCTCGCTTTGCTTGCCTCTACATTTCAGACCCGCGCCGTTCGGCAGGCCGACATCGCCGCTCTGCGCCACCAGATCGCCGTGCTCCAACGCAGTTCCGGGTGCTGTTCGTCTTCGTCGTTCTCTCCCATGACCGACGGCGTGTGGTGCACTTTAATGTGACGGAACGCCCGACCGAAGAGGGGACCGCGCAGCAGATTCGAGAAGCGTTTCCGTGGGACCAAGCGCCGCGGTATTTGATCCGTGATCGAGATGCAATCGGAAAAGAGGTCAGCGCAGTCGCGAAGGGCATGGGGATAAAGGAAGTGGTCGCGGCGGCGCAATCGCCTTGGCAAAATCCGTACGTGGAGCGACTCATCGGATCCATTCGCCGGGAGTGCCTGGACCACGTGATCGTGTGGAACGAGAGGTTGTTGCAGCGGACCCTTCGAAGCTACTTTCATTACTACGGGAGATCGCGCACGCACTTAGCCTTGGCCAAAGATGCGCCGGAGCAGAGAGCAGTCGACAAGCCGGAGAACGGTCTTATTGTATTTGATTTGAGGCATTACGCATTATGGACGACTCTGATTCCGACTGGCAGCGCAAGGGAGCCACTCTCAGCGACAAAACGGCGCGGGAGGAGTTCAAGCTGATGCAAGACGAGATCATCCAGGCGATACGGGCCGGCACGCTTCACTACCGGGAAGGCTCTATGTACGGAAATCCCTGGCTGCGGCTTCTCCGGCGAGAGGTGGAGGCACTGGTCCTGAAGAAGCACGGCTACAAATACCTGAGGGACCAGCAGGCGAAGACAGAGTTGGCGCGCATCAACCACGAACTGAGGCGGCTGAAGGTCCAGATTGCTCGATTGGAAGAGCGAAGCTGATCGCCGGGAAGTAACGAGGCTCTTTATTATTGCTCTCGATGACCGCGCTGGGACGTCTTCGGGTTCTACGGATCTCGCGCCGGCACCCCTGCAGGGGATGTCCGGGTAGCTTCACGAATCACCCGCCAGCCATTTCGCGCGCGAGCAGCCATGAGAACCAGCGCGGCACTTCCTCGATCTGGCCGCGCGGGAATGAAAAGGCGTCCGCCTGCATCTTCTCTGCGAACGAAACCCGCGATTTGCGTTCGCCGTGGAGAACCACGCGGGAATAAGCCTCGCATGCATACGCTAATAGCGCGCGATGGCGAAATTCGACGTCTATGAACCTTTCCTGGCCCCGCCGGACATGCATCCGTAGTGAGAAGGCTTCAAGTAGTGCAGCAGGTGCGCCACTTCATGCACGACGACATCACTGTAGGGGTCTTTGGTCTCATAGGCCGACCAGCGCACGTGTGCAAAGTCTCCTGCAATACCATCGCATCCCATCTCGATATCGTCTGGTTTGAGGCCAGAGTCTCCAAACAAAGCCCCACAAAATCCGCCACGCCGATCCCATGAGACTGGTCGACAACTCTGCGTCAATGGCCGCTTGGCTCCCTGAAAATTCAACACGAACGTCCGCGGAACGATTTCATGCAGGGCGACCTCCCGCCAGTAACGCTGCACAAGCCCCATCACCATTGGCTCAACGCGACGCCGAATTGCTTGCGGAGCCACTGCGAGAGCGATAGAGTTTCCGCCGGAAGCAGATTGGACAGCAGACGGAACAGGGTTCGCAGAGCACTTTTCGCCGCTCGGGTGTAAACTTCGTCCTGCGTGAACTGGGCAAGAGTAAAGCGCCCGGAACCTGCTCCATCCCACGTCTCGTCGCCGGTACGCAGAAATCGTTCGATGACAGGCGCCGACAATCCGCCGACTGCCGCGGTTGCCGTGCGGCTTCCTGAATGCACTGATTGACGGATTTGAATTTGTCGTGTCTCATTTCTTTGGTGCGCGAAAAGGTCTGAAACCCAGACGCATAAACCTACTCGCGACCTTTCGCGATTCCTGCACGCTCGCAATTCCTCCCCCGAGCGGGCGCGACACGTTCAATAGGCCGAAGTCACGATCCATGCACCTACGAACAGAGGAGGCTGGCTAATTCATAGACCGAGTCGTAGATCTGGTGGAACTGGGACTCGACTCCAGGCCAGTTTTTCAGCCTCTCGAAAACGTCGTCGTCCAAAAGCAGCCGCCCGGGCGATTCGGGAGACGCGGCGGGGAGTGCGGGTGCCGACCAGAAGGCTTCGGGATCAGCCGGTAAAGCCGCGAGCTTCATCGGAACAGCGACCTCGGGAAATTCCTCCTCCGCATCCGCTTCCTCAGGCTCCGGAACAGCCGCCCGTTGCCGATTGCGTAAAATGGCAAGCAGCTCATCGCGCTTCAGACCCCGGAGCTCGAACACGAGGAAAGGGTCGTGATCGAAATCGCGCGCAAACTTGAGCCATACGGCCACCAGGTGCTTGCAGGGCTTGAGCCAGTCCGGGCAGGCGCATTCCAGGTGCAGGTCCACATAGCGCTCCGGCATGAATCGCAGCTTAACTTTTGAAAACGCCGTTTGAATTTCCATTGGAAGATCGCCCGAAGGGATCGACGACGCAAGCGCGCCTCGGTCGCGCACTTCGACCCACACGCCGTCCCACTGCTCGCGCGAGAAGGGGTCGAAGGAGATCCGGACCATGTACGGCGGCTCATGCGGGCCCTGCACTTTGGCTGCGATGGTGCGTCCCTCGAATCGGATCGCCGGCACGCGGCCGGTCCGCGCATATTGTTCTCCTTCGGCGAACCGGCTGGGCTCGGCCAGGCGTTCCAACTTTTCCACCCATGCCGCCCCCCACCAGTTGTGCGCCCGATCCTTGCTCATGAAACGGCCTCCTGCCGAAGCGCGAACAGTTGTTTGATCTCGGCCGTCGAAAGCTCGGTGAGCCACGGTGAGCCACGCTTCTCCGGCGCCGATGACGTGGTCGGCGACGGCTTTCTTGCGCTCTATCATTTCGTCGATCCTCTCTTCCAGCGTGCCCACGCAAACGAACTTATGAATCTGAACATTGCGCTTCTGTCCGATGCGAAACGCGCGGTCGGTGGCCTGGTTTTCAACAGCGGGGTTCCACCAACGGTCGAAGTGGAAGACGTGGTTCGCGGCCGTGAGATTCAGCCCCGTGCCCCCAGCCTTGAGCGACAGGACGAACAGACGGGGAATGCCGTTGCCTCCGTTCTGAAAGCGCTCCACCATCTGGTCTCGTTTGGCCGCGTGCACGCCGCCATGCAGGAAGAATACTTCTTCGCCGAAGGTGGCGGAAAGGTGCCGCTGCAACCTCTCGCCCATATCGACGAACTGCGAGAAGATCAGGGCAGAATCGCCTTCTGCGAGCAACTCCTCCACCATTTCGGTCAGACGCGACAGCTTTCCCGAGCGGCCGGGGAGCGGTGATTGATCCCCCAGGAACTGCGCGGGATGATTGCAGACCTGCTTGAGTTTGGTGAGAGCCGCGAGAATGACGCCCTTGCGCCTGATGCCCTCGGCGGCCTCGAGCGCGCGCGTGGTCTCTTCGACGACACTCTTATAGAGCGAGGCCTGCTCCGGTGTCAGGTTGCAGAACACCTTCATCTCCATTTTTGCCGGGAGATCCTGTATGACGGAAATGTCGGTTTTGAGGCGCCTCAGGATGAACGGCGCCGTCAGCTTCTTCAGTTGCAGCGCGGCCCCGGAATCAGCCCCTTTCTGAATGGGAGCAGAAACCGCCGCCTGAATTCGGTTTGGTTACCGAGAAAGCCGGGGTTCAGGAAGTCCATGATGGACCACAGTTCGCCGACGTTGTTCTCGACCGGCGTGCCCGTGAGGGCGATCCTGTAATCGGCCGTCAGGGATCGCGCGGCGCGAGACTGGCGCGTGCCCGGGTTCTTGATGTTCTGCGCCTCGTCGAGAATGATTCCGGACCAGGCGATCTCTTTCAGCAGATCGAGGTCGCGATGCATGAGCGCATAAGTGGAGATGACGAGCGCATGGCGCGCGGCCTGTTGCGCGAATTCCTCGCCGCGTGCGCGCGTCAATCCATGATGGACGAGG
>QHXW01000499.1 GCA_003223115.1 Acidobacteriota bacterium | reverse complement strand
AGTTGGATAGTGAACTGGCCCATTCCCATCTGCAAAACTGGATCGGCGCCGAGCGCGCTTTTCGCGATGACACCTTGCGATACAGTTTGTGCGGCTTCGACCTGGACCCGCTGGAAGCCATGTTGGTGGATGTCAACCGCCGCCTGAAGCGAGGCAAAGCCTTCGATGAGGGACGGGTACAAGGGCGCCTGGTGGCAGCGTTGGACGGCATCGAGGTTCTGTCTAGTTTCAGCCGTCGCTGTGACAGTTGCCTGGAGCGCCGTGTGACCCTAAAGGATCAAGCCGGCCGCAAGATCGAGCAGACTCAGTATTCCCATCGCGCCGTCGGTTGTCAGATGGTCCACAGCCCAGTCCAACCGTTCCTGGCTATGGAGTGGCTTCAGCCGGGTGAGGGCGAGGACACGGCTGCGCTTCGTTTGCTCAATCGGCTGCCCGATATGTAGGGAAGCCGCTTTTTCGACATCTTGCTTATGGATGCGCTTTACGCGCAAACTCCAGTGTTGGAGTTGGTCAGAAAGAACGGATGGGATGCGGTCCTCAGCCTGAAACAGAACTCACGTGATTTGTATCAGTCGGCGGTGCGGCTGTTTGCGGCTCGGCCGCCAGATGCGGACTTCACCGAGCAGCGCGACCACAAAACATACCGGGTTCAACTCTGGGATACCGAAGGTTTGCCTTTCACCATCGATAACCCCGAACCGGTGCGGGTGGTGCGCTCCGAAGAGATGCTCGATCGCAATCGTTACCGCGAAGGAGAACTGAGTTCGCATTCCACCGACCACGAATGGCTTTGGTTCACCACGCTGCCCAAGCAGGTATTTCCCACCCAGGTCATCCGCCAACTGGGGCACAGCCGCTGGAAGAATGAGAACAACGGCTGGATGGATCTGACGAAACATGGGGCTTTCAAACACGGCTTTCTCCACGCTTGCCGGCACCGCCCCAAACAGACTATCGCCTCCGGAGAGCGGGAGCCGGTCTCCAACCACGGCCTCGCCGCCGTCACCTTAATTCTTCTGATCGCGTTCGCCTGGACCTCGGCCTTCGTCCTCAGGCACTCCAAACTCGCTCGCCGGGACCATCTCACTGCCATCGCCGTCGCTGCTCAATTACGCGCCTGGGTGTCCAAGACCCCGCCGCCGATTGGAGCCCCTGACTGAGCGGCACGCCCCCTATCCAGCCCAACTTGAGGTGCCCCTCTGCTTGCGCACTCGCCGGCGGACCGTAACCACTCGTCGCATCTCGACCGGCAAACCGCCCCTCGCGCATCCCCGTCGACCAAACCTCTACCCACCGCCTCCGGCAGACTGCCCCTACTGACGCAAACTCCGCTCTGCGAATCTCCTTACTCTGCATTATCCTCGGGCTTCCCGCCATTTCCGAGGGCTGACACGGGTCCACCGGCGGCCGTGCGAAGTTCCTGACTACGCACAGGCTATGCTTGACATCTGTTACGTGACGCGTTACGGTACAGAATGGTCCGGTCGATCCGCCACAGGGGACTGAAACGCCTTTACGAGGAAGATGACCCGCGCGGCGTGACCAGGGAACACGCGGACAAGTTGCGTGACATTCTCGCGCGGCTCGATGCCGCCGGTACGATTACGGATATGGATTTGCCGGGGTTCCGGCTTCATCCCCTCAAAGGGGCGTTGAAGGGCTTTTGGGCCGTGACGGTTCGCGCAAACTGGCGGGTGATCTTCCGCTTTGCCGACGGCGATGCACTGGACGTTGATTATGTCGATTACCACTGAGGGAGGTTAAAAATGCCGATGAAGAATCCGCCACATCCGGGAGGTGTTGTGTTGCGCCAGTGCATCGAGCCTTTAGGTTTGACCATCACAGACGCAGCCGCCGCCCTCGGTGTCACCCGGACAACCCTATCGGAACTCGTGAACGGGAAGCGCGGGATTTCTCCCAAAATGGCCGTGCGGCTATCGCAGGTCTTCGGCGGCAGCGCCGAAAGCTGGCTCACGCAGCAGGCGCATTACGAGCTTGCGCATGTCCGCGCCGACCGGATAAAGCTGAAGCGGCTGGAACTGGTTTAGGTGTGGATACCGAAAACGCCGTCCGGATTGAAAATGCAGGTTATCGCTCCGTTGTCCTTCCCGAAAACCCCAGCTGGACATCCGAACGCCGGCAGAAAACTCGATCTGTTGAATTTAATGATGGTTGCGAGATGACCAGGCTGTCTAGAGCCCCATCCTGAATCCGACGTAACACAACATCGACCCAGAAATCGCCTCTTAACCTTAACCCAACGTCCTGCCAAACAACCCGGCGAAAACCTGTGTTTTCAGTGTAATCGAGTTTTCGGATACTACGGGAGATCGATTGGGAGCCGGTCCGTTGAACAGTACTTCCTTTACCTTACCTATACCTAACCCGGCGTAGCCGGAACCAAAAAAGGGTATACAAGTCCGATTCTTTTGGAATGGCCACCAAACCCGCATGGATAAAGGGCCACACGGCACTATCGAAAAATATCTTGCCAGAAAAAACATCGATTCCACGATAAAGGGACTAAGACTCTGCAGTTGTCCATACCTTATACCATCTATAGTTCAGATGGTTTATGCAGGATGAGTCAACCTTAGACGTCAGCCTTCCTTCGTCGCAAACCGCGCGTAGTTCCACCACCAGCCGGCGTGCGTGCCGAAATAGATGCGGCCGTCCTTGCCCTCGCCCAACTTGGAGTGGATCTTCGACTGCGGCCCGCGCTTCAATTGCGATTCGCCGGTGAGCTCGGTGAGGTTGGCGACGTCGACGACGCGGTCCGTTTTGGAGTCGTAGTAAACGAGGTGGCCATCGCTGCCGTGGTAGGCGAGACCGGCGTACACCTTTCCGTCGCTGGCCGCCAGCAGCGCGGCCCAGTTGCCGTCCATCTGGTGGAGTCCGGGGAACACGCGGTGGTCCACCTGGACGGAGGCGGCGAAGAGGCCCGCCGCCCCGAGGTAGAGACCGGCTAAGCAGCGCAAGGCCGCGGAAGCCGCACACTGAACCGCGACCTGTAAGGGAGCGGCGCCCTGCCGCGCTCCATTAGTTCGACGTCTCCAAAACCGCCACATATGTAAACCTCCAGGGAAGGCAGCGGACGCGGCCCTGCTCGGTCGTGAACGAACCCGTGGTCGCGCTGTGGCGGTCCCGGTGAGAGCAGCCGCACGGCGTCACCTTCTTGCCGTCCGGCACGGCCACCGTCACGCTGGCGCCTCACGCCGGGTAGGCAAGCCATACATAATCGAACCCGGCAATCCGCATTTTGGTAATGGTGAGCTTCGGCGGCTTCCCAACACTACTTGAGCCGAACGATTACCAGACTATACGTCATCAGGTTCGGCACGGCAAACGTCGCTTTGCTGTTGGTCACCGCACACGACAGGGAATCGGCGCCCGGAACGTCCGGGGACAGCGTGGAAACATGGTCCACGGTGTAGCCTTCCGGTATCCGAAATGTTACCCCCACCCTTCCCGCGGACGGTCTTCTCGCCGCATCGTAATTGATGAGGTGAATGAGAAGCCGGTTATTGGCGGAGTCCTCTTGGACCTCCGCGGTCACCGTCTGAGGCGCCCTAACCTCGATCGAGAAGGAACCGCCGCCGGCCCACTTCACAGAATCGAGCAACTCCTGCCAGTTGACCGGGAGCTTCCAGTACTCGCTCGTCATCGCCACCGCGGGTGGTTTTGGGACGGCCGGCTTGACGGAGGGGAGGTACGCCACGCGGCCCTTGCCAGCCGCATTACGGACTGGGGCTGCCTCCGGTAACCCTTCGGATACCCGAGCACCCTGCCATGTGGGTGCATTAACGCCGAAGAGGCCCCGAAGCCCGAAGTCACGCCGGCGCTGTCGCCATTCAGTGAAGAACGACGTGTGTTCGGTGGCGACGACACCCCCACCGCCGTTGACGAAGTCACCGATCTGCTGAAGTTGCTTGTCACTCAGGCACTCCTGGTCGGCAAGGACGAGCACGCGGTACTTCGACAGGTCCTTAAGCTGGTCGTCAAAAACGATGTCGAACGGAACCTTGCCTTGGATCAGGGCCTGCTCGAACAGCACAGTACTCTGCCACGGAAGGTCGTTGTTGTACGCGAGTGATGCATAGGAGTGAAGCACGGCGACATCCGACCGGCTCTTGACGTCGCGGTAGAGTTCGAAATTATCCCGGTAGAATCGGATGTAATCTCGCTGAGCGGCAGGCGCGTCGCGTCCGGCGAGGACACCGCCAATCAATCCGAGATTACGGCGGTTGTAGGCCATCGCTTCGGCCATCTGGAGGGTAGAGCCGCCGGTGCCCCCGGTATACGTAAAGATGCTATTCGCTAGCGTGGAAGCCATCTTGTAAGTGCGAATCTTGGAGACCAGAATGCCGTCGGGGTTGACGCCCGCCTCGTTTCCCTCCTCTGTCCAGACGACGTCCGTGTGAGCTAGCAAACGTGGATAGTCCACGCCCTGTGCCCAGACGGTGTTGAGACCCGAAACGCCAGAGTGCGGGTTGTTCTCGACCGCGACCTCGGGATTCAGGTCGCGGATGAAGCGCTCCATCTCGCCGTAGTAGTCGGCGAGCTGCTGGCAGCGGAAATCAGCCCACTCCTGCAACATCGGGTCATTGAGGACGCTTCGAGGACCGTCCCATACGGGTGGTTCGACGAATCGGACCTCGGAGAAGCCGAACCGTTTCTTCCGCAGTTCGGGCGTGTACTTGGAGTGAAGGAACTCACGGAAGTCCTTGACTGCCTGCGGATGGTAGAAGACCGGAGCCTGCGCTTGGAGGCTGGTGTTGTCAAAGTGGATCAGGTCGACCTTTAGGTCCTTGATAGCCACCTCTAGGACACGCTTCATGTACTCGCGATAGCCAGGATGCATGAAATAAACCCGTTTCCGGAAGCTCTGGTCGGGATAGTAGACGGGTCGGCCCATGAAAGACGGAACGAACCATTGTTCGGCTTCGGGTTTCTCGGCAAGGAACGTCTCGTAGGCGACAGTGCTACCGACGTAAACGCCAACACGGATACCATACTTCTTGCAGAGGGCGGCCAGTCTGCGGGAGTCTTCAAGCTGTTCCTTTTCAGCATCGAGACCGTACGCCTTGTAAAAGTGGATGACGGCCATGGTGACACCGAGATCCTTGAGTTTGGTGACGGTTTCTTCGGTGTGTTCCCGGACGTAGTCATCCTCCTGCCAAACGGGGTTATCTCCGACACGGCGACGGAAAATAGCCATGCTGTCCCAGTTGCCGACAATGATCAGTGGCTCCTTTTTCAACCAGGCAGGCCGGGGTAGAGGGGCGCCACCAATTGACCGACGTGCCGCGGTCTCCTGTCGTCTATCGCAGCCGAAAGCGAAAAGCAGACAGAATAGCGTCAACGTCAACACACCAATACGAAAACGCAGGCAATGCGAATGCATCGTTCCTCCACACAGGGGTGTCTTCTGAGCCTTGAGAGTACCGCAATATGAGGGTGGGCGGCTCATGCCGCCAAGCTGAGTCCTTCGGTCCTGGACAGGTCTCGGATGAATTTCACGACACCCCACCGATGAAGAAATGAAAGGGTTTGGAAGTCACGATGAAAGGAATCTCTTCAGCAATGGGAAAAGGCGTGGCTTCAAGGCTCGGTGACGACGAGGTACCGGTCGGCCGCTACGTCTACGAGTGTCTGCCGCATGCCCGAAGGCCATTCGATCTCGACCCGGCGGATACGGGTTGCGCCGCCCAGGCCAAAGTGCACCATGGGCTGGCTCGACCCCGCATAACCGATGGATGTGGTCAGCCGGTTCCACTGCTCGCCAGTGCCAGTGACGATGTGCACTCGGGCACCGATCCCGTCGCGATTGCTGCGCGTACCCCTCAACTGCAGCACGATCCAATGACCGGCGTCAGCGGTCACGTTGTGCAGCACGATCGGGCTCTCGTTCAGGCGCGTGACTACCGCGTCGATCCGGCCGGCACGGTCGAAATCGCCAAATGCGGCTCCGCGGTGGAAGGCTTCGCCGGGGAGGATCTGCGTCTGGAAAGTTCCGTTGCCGCGATTCAGAAAAACCGTGTTCGGCTGCCGGGACTTCCGACTCGTGTTGAGTTCGGCATTATCCTGAACATTGCCGTTGGCCGTAAAGACGTCCTTGTAGCCATCGTTGTTGAAGTCGAACACGCCGGTACTCCAACCGCTCCAGGACAGGCTGCCCGCGGCAAGCCCGCTGAGCAGCGTCATCTCCGCGAATCTGCCGCGCCCGAGATTACGAAACAGCGGGAAGGTTTCGTTGGTTAGGGCGGTGATGAAAATATCCTCGCGGCCGTCATTGTCGTAGTCGCGGAAGTCCGCGCCCATGGACGACAACGTCTTGCCTTCCTCGTTGTAAGCGACTCCAGCGGCAAGACCCACTTCCCGGAACTTGCCGTTCCCCTCGTTGTGAAACAGGAAATTGGGCTCGGTGTCGTTGGCAACGAAAATATCGAGGCGCCCGTCGCCGTCGTAATCTCCGAATGTGATGCCCATCCCTTTTCCGAGGTGGGCGGCGATTCCAGACTCCGCCGAGACATCCCGAAACGTGCCATCGCCCCGATTGCGGTACAGCGCGTTCGGCAGCGCCTGGTAGTACTGCGGATGGCAATACGTGCGGTAGCCCGGCCGCGGGTCGCCGCAATAACGTTCCCGCAGCGGATCCCACGCGACGTAGCGCACGACGAAAAGATCGAGCCATCCGTCGTTGTCGGCATCGAACCATCCCGCCGCCACTGCCCAGCCGCTATCTCCGGCGAGGCCGGCCTTGGCCGTGACGTCTTCGAAGGTTCCATCACCGCGATTGTGGTACAGCGTGTTGCCGCGGACGCCGGTGACGAACAGATCCACCCGGCCGTCGTTGTCGTAATCGGCTGCGGCAACTCCCATCGAGTACCCAGCACCGGCCACGCCGACTCTTTCGGTGACATCTGAAAACGTGCCGTCATGGTTGTTCCGGAACAGCCGGTTGTGGAATGACGCATCGGTTTTTTGGAGTGAGGCCACGTCCGCGCCATTGGCAAGGAACACGTCGGGCCAGCCGTCATTGTCGTAATCGAGGACAGCAACGCCGGCCACCATGGCTTCGATCTGGTGCTTCTCGCCGCGGGCGCCGTTGCGAACCACCATATCCAGCTTGCTCTGTTCGAAGTGCACCGGTACGGTTCTGTTAGTGTCGTGCTGCCTAGGCGAGTTTTCCAGGGTCTTGCGGACGCGTTCGCAGGCCACGATGTCTCCGGCTTTGCGGAGCCATTCCAGGCTTTCGGCAGCACGGTCGTGTCTGAAAAGAAACATGCCGTAGTCGGCCTGCGCGCGCTTCTCTCCGCTGTGAATGGCGCTCCGATAATATCGCTCAGCTTCGGATGTTTTGCCAAGCGCCTCATAGGTCAACGCCATTCCCAGCAGCGGCCTTCCCCGTTCCGACGTGTTCTTCAGGGTGGACTCGAATGCCCGGATCGCCTCTTCGTAACGGTCCAGCAGATAGAGGGTATGGCCTTTGTAATAGCAGGCGTTTTCCTCGTGAGGATCGATCGCGCATGCGCGCGCGTAAGGGTCGAGCGCCGCCTTGTGATTTCCCTCGGCGGTGCAGGCCATGCCGAGGAGTCTGTATCCCAGCGCCCGGCGCGGATTTTCCTGGATCGCTTGCTCGAAATTTTTGCGTGCCGCTTCGAAATCGCGTCGTCGAAAGGCATCCATGCCGCGTTCGATGGCGGATTGCTGCGGCAGAGCGATTGGCAGTAGCAGGAGCGTGGTTCCTGCGATGGCTAGCGCCGCTTGCGGACGCCCGGGTGCCATCACTCGATTTCCGGACCGTTGGAAGCCCATCCGCCGTGCCGAACGCCACCAGGAGAAAAAACGTTTTTCGGCCGCAGCATTCCACATCAACATATTCCGTCCCGCGCTGGCGCAGGGGATGCGGGCCTTCAGAATTCCAGTGCGCGACGATACTGCTCCGAAAGATCCAATTCGGGCTCGTGCCGCAGGATGCGAAAGCGCCCCCCCGCCTGCGCCCCGGCATACGCTTGGCGCGTCCACTGATAAGTCTCTAGGACTTCGGGAATCTCGACCGGCTGCTTCATCGGATCCAGCGGAGACAGCAGCGCCAGCGAGCGGTCCGCCAAGGCCCCCGCCACTTGAGGCAGATCAAATCGTTTCAGCACGCCCGGGATGAACACATCCGCTCCATAGAGGTAACGGTCCGTGTTAACGAGGCTCTTGTACGAGAGCAGCCCCCGGTCACAAACTGCGGCGCGGATGCGCCCATCAAGCGCAGCCGCGAAGAGTACCCACAGAGCACCGCGCCCGAGGCCGATGGCACGCAGCCCTCGGTTGTCTACATCCTTACGGCCAAGCGCATACTCTACGCCGCGTAGCACGTCGAGGACGCGCATCCCGAGCAGCGTTAGATCCATGTACCACGCCATGTACGCTGCGGCCGTTTCCACATCGAACAGTTGTCGGAACTCCCAGGACTCGAGGCCTTCGCCGAAAAAGTGCTGCGGGGCCGTTAGGCCTGTTCCGCGCGGCTCCACTGCCACCACGAGGTACCCCTTGCGGGCGAGGTTTTCGAGCACGCCGAACTCCATGCCCTCCGCACCTTCCGCGGCCATCCCGTTGTCGTTCACGTATAGGATGGCGTGCGTATCTGCGTTCCGGGAGTGCGGCAGAAATGCCCAGGTCGTAATGTAAATGCCGGGCTCCGAAAGAAATTCGAGTTTCTCGACGCGATAACCCTTACGCTCCGTCGTAACCAGCAGACGCACGCCGAGCGGCTCTGTGACGGGTTTGAAGCGCAACAGTTCCGTAACCTGGGCTACCAGTTCTCGGCGCGATGCGTCCCACTCGCCGCGCGTTGAGGGCGGTTTGCGCTCAGGCGGCAGGTGCCACTGCTTCTTTAGGATGAGCGAGAATATCGTGTCGCCCTGGAGCGAATAACGCACCGATCCGTTGGGCGTGCAGTACAGGTTGCGGGCGGGATCGGCTTCGAACTCGGGTTCGCCGTCAGGGCCTTTCCGGCCAGCCAGCCAGCGGCAAAGCCAGCCCGTCGTAGCCTGGCGCAGTTTCAGCGTGTACGCGTGCGGGTCGGTGGCCTCTTCGGTCGCGAATCTCTCCGGTACCCCGAACTGTTGATACCGTGCGCTGATGTGGTCTGCCGCGCTGTTGAACGAGGGCGTGAACTCTTCGATGAGCGCGAGCAGGGGCCGCGGCGCAATGGCAACGTGCAGATCGCAGAGGTCGATTCCGTAGACCGCCGAAGGAAACAGGTTCTGCTCCACGTCTGACGGCCCCACCGGCATTCCCGGCTGGATGTGCAAAGGCCAACGGTGATCTGTGCCTCCCTCGTTCACCACCGCGCAGCGCACGCGTTCGTCGAGTGCGCTGATGAATAGCGTGAGCGTGCCGCCCCCCGAGTGCCCCGCGCAGCCGATCTTTTCGCGATCGACCTCGGGCCGGGTAAGAAGGTAATCGATCGCTCGCATGCCGTCCCAGATGCGGTATGCCGAGAGATTTTCGCCGACAAGCAGCAGCAGTTGCCCCGGCATGCTGTGTTCGTAGACCGGGCCCAGCGAAGCCTCGGTTTCGCCCGTACGCGGATTCCAATAATGTCGGCGCTCACCCTGCCCAATTGGATCGTAAGCCAGCACCACGAAACCGGCCTTGACGAGGTTGAGGTAGACAAACTGGTAATCGGGCTGCATTCGCGCCAGGGGGTAGTGCCCGCACGGCGAAATCACTGCGGGGAAAGGGCCGCTTCCGGTTGTGGGAATGTACAGGTTGCCGGTGACGAAGAAGTTCGGCCGGCTTTCGAACATCACGTTCTCCACCCGGTAGCCGTCGCGCTGGAGCGTCTTGACGACCAGGGGGCGGAGCGGATTCTTTTCCGGGTAGCCGTGAATCATCTCCAGAAACTTGGCGCGTACGAACCGGTTGCGCTCCTCGAGCGCTGCCGCCGTGCGGATGGCCGCGCGCTCCCCGTCCCAGCGCTCGCAAACCGCATTCAGTTTCGCGGAGAGATACCGTATCAGCATGTCCGGATATTGCTGCTCGTAGGAGGGCGCCATGGCAGGCTGCTGAGCCGGCAAAAGAGGTCGAACCAGTGTCAAACCGCCTGCGGTAAGAAACGCGCGCCGGTTGATTTGGGGCATGTCTCGCTATCTCCAGAAAGGGAACAGTGTAAACTCCAGCCGGCGCGTGGGTGTCAAAAGATCAGCTTCAAGCCCAACTGGATGTTTCGCGGACTGTTGGCCTGGCTTCCGATGCTGCCGAAGCTCTGCGAGGACATATCTCCGCTGGGTCCGGCAAATACGACACGGTTAAACGGATTGGACATTTCCGCGCGGAACTGGATGAAGGTCCGCTCCCGAATGGCCGTGTCTTTCACGACCGCGAAGGACTCCTCGAGGGTCGCCGGGTTTCGCAATCCGAGATACCGCGGCGCGTTGCCGAACGTGTACGGTGCCGGATTCACAAAAGCGGCGGGATTGATCCAACGGTCTCGCGCCGGATCGAAGCCGCCCGGCCCAGTGGCCGCACGCTGATCCACACCGGGAACCACGTCGGGGCGCAGTCCGCCGTTGAATATCGGCAGATTGTTCACCGTCACGACGGCGATAGGGGTCCCACTAAGGTAACGTTGAATACCGCTGACCAGCCACCCACCGAGGACTCTTGAACCTACGCCCTTGTTCACATACTTGCGATTAGTCCCGAACGGCAACTCGTACACGTAGCTGATAGCCAGCCCGTGCCTCTGGTCGTTCGCGCTCAGCGAACGTTCCGCGCTGCGGTCATAGAAATTCTGATATGAGCCGCCGCCCGAACCCCACTGGTTAGTATCGTCGATCAGCTTTGAGAAGGTATAGCTCACAGTGAAATCGAATCCCGAGCTCATACGCTTCTGCGCGTACAACTGGGCCGAATGGTAAATGGAACTGCCGTAGGTGCCGTACCACTCCCAAACGCCGCCGTACTGTGGGAACGGACGTAACGCCTGTGCGAGGTTGGCGCCATCTCCCCACAGCTCCGTGAATCCGTCGAACGGCTCGCCGAAGCCGGCGGCCCTCACCTCTGGGGAGTTAATCGGTGCTTTCAGCAGGTCTCCCAGCTTCAGATAACTCGCAGGAACCTGATTCCACTGCGTGCCGTCCGGGTTCCAGAGCCTGGTGCCGTGGATGCCGACGTAGGAGGCGCGTACCGCAGCCGAGCGTCCCAGTTGCCGCTCGACCGTCAGGTTCCACTGCTGCGAATATGGCCATACGCCGGCTCGCGAGCGCAAGTTCAAGGTGGCGTTGAGCCCATTCTGAACAGTAGGCGTCGTAATCGGTGGATGCTGGAAATTTTGCGGGAAGCCGCCATCCCAGTTGAACGCTGGCGTGATTCCGGCATCCGGGGAAAAGAACCCCGCATAGGTGTTGAATCCGTCCGCCGTGGGGATCCAGGCCACCGTCGTCTGGTTCAGGTAGAACATCGCGTACCCGCCGCGCACGACCCAGTTCTGGGCGAAATTGTACGCGAAGCCGAAGCGGGGGCCGATATTCTTCCACGCAGTGTTGCCGATGGAGTGCCAATTTCCACCGAACTTGCCAGCGAACGTGTAGGCGCCCGGCCGGTTGCCAGCACCGGGATTCGGGATCGTCGGGTCCATATAGGAGAAGCGATCCAGCACGTCGCTGAATGGGTTCTGCACTTCCCAGCGCACGCCGAGGTTCAGAGTCAGCTTCGGGGAAACTTTGAAGTCGTCCTGAGCGAACGCGCCGAAGTACGTCCAGCGGGCGCCCAACTCGGTGGTATGGAATTGCGCGCTGGCGCTGTCCACCGCACCGACGAGCAAGCTGGCGAACGCGTTGCCGGTATTCGGATTCCCCGGGAGCGCGGTTTCGAGATTCGAGAAGTTGTATGTACCCGCTACGCCACCCTCGTCGTTGTAGTTGTCCTGGTGGCGCATGACTTCGGCGCCGAACTTCATGGCGTGCCGGCCCCGGTTGATGCTAATGGTGTTCTGCAAGCCCCAGGTGGTCATTGCCCCTCGGTAATTGCTACCGTCACCGAGCAGGGCGTAACCCTGATTGAAGTAGACCATCGGGAACACATCGCCCTGTACGCCCGTAAGGCCTAGTTTGGTCGGCCAACCCTGGCCGCGCGACAGCGTATGGTTCGTGTCCACTACACGGTCGATGCTGACTACGAAGTGGTTCAGCACCGTGGGGCTGGCGGTCCAGTCGTAACCCACTCGAAGGAAGCGGCTGTTCAGATCCTGGCGGTTATGCGATTCGGCGGGACCCGGCACGCTCGGCCCCCAACCCTTGATGGCCGGCCGTTGCGTCATGAAAAACGTGCCGAACAGCTTGTGGTAGGAGCTTAGCTGGTCGTCCAGTTTGAGTGTCCAGTTATGGGCGTCCTGCATGGGCGAGACCAGCGGAGCGGTAAAGTTGTTCGACAGGCGGTCAGGGAATTGCGGCGCCGGCAGCAGGGGCAGGATGTTTTTCGAAACCGCGCTGAATTGCGAAGCTGGTATCTGGTTGCCCGGATAAGGCGACCGCGTGAAGCTTCCCCGCCCGTCTGGCCGCGTCGTACTTGGGTCGTAGATGGCTGAGGGCCACCGCGAGAAATCGCCGCGCATGAACTCCGCTAGCGCCACGGTCGTGAGAGCTGGGGTGTTGCCCTGCCGCCGCCGGAAACTATCGAGCGATGTGAAGAAGAACATCTTGTTTTTGCGGATCGGCCCCCCGAACGTTCCGCCGAATTCGTTCTGGCGAGTCGGTAGACGCCGGGGGCTGAAGAAGCCGCGTGCGTCGAGTTTTTCATTCCGGAAGAATTCGAAAGCGTTGCCGTGGAACTCGTTGGTGCCGCTCTTGAGCGTGAAACTCGTGACGCCGCTCATGGCGTGCCCGTATTCGGACGAGTACGCATTGGTCATCAGCTTGAATTCCTGGATGGCGTCCACTGAGGGATTGTATTGAGCGTCGTTGTTGGGAGCGACCTGAAGGGCCACGCCGTCATAGTAAACGGCATCGGTAAACGAACCGCCGCCCGCGATGTGCTTTTCCCAAGTGTTGCCCGACACGCCCGGCGAGAGGAAGATGAACGACGACGCGTTTCGGATATCCCCGCCAAGCGTTAAAGGCAGATCGAGAAAGCGCTTCTGGTTTATCACCGTCCCGACGTCGGACGTATCGGAGCTAATCAGCGGCGCATCCGCCGTGACAGTTACCTTCTCCTGGAGTTGGCCGATTTCGAGAGCGATATCGACGCGTGTGGTCTGTCCCACCTGCACGGGGACGGCGTTGCTGACGTAGGTCTTGAAGCCGGCGTGCTGTACGGTGATGGTGTAGGTGCCGATCGACAGAATGGGCAGGGTGTAATTGCCGGAATCGCTCGATACAGTATTGCTGGCAATACCGGTGGCTTCATTGACGATGCGCACCTCGGCGCCGGGGACCGGCAGTCCGCTCGAGTCCCTGACTACGCCAGTGATCGTGCCGCGGTCTCCTTGCGCGAACACCAGTGGTGCGAGGATCGCGCTGAGAATTCCCACGGTCTTCCATCGAAGTTTATTCTGCATGTTCTCACCTCAGGGTCTGCAAATTCCGGAATTACTTCTCGGTTGGTGGAAATATACACTCGATAGCTTGCGTGTGCAACGCTGCGATTGTGATCTTTTTTACGAAAGTGGTGGGTTTGTGAGGATGTTGCGCGATTGAGCGACTCAGTGGATTAGCGAAGGCATTTCATCGGGTGCACTCCATATTTATGGAGTGAGGTCACGCGGCGGGAGCGAACCGAGCTGACCGGCGTTCCCAGAAATCCTCAAAACGTCCGCTGAGTTTGCAGCAACGTAGGGCGATGATGGCGTTGGCGGCGGAGGTGGTCCAGTGCATGCCGGTCCGCTTCAGCCGGGTCCCGATCACCACTTTGCACCCAGCTTCCAGGACGCCGGTAGACGTGCACAGACCCAGTGCGTGAAACTTCGGGTAGCGCATACGACGCCGATTGCGAAAGATGTACATCGCGCACTTGGTCGCCTCGTTGGAGGGATGGATATGGGGACGGAGTGCGTGAACGATGGCGCTCAGTTTTCCGTCATCCAGTTCGGTACAACGCGCCGTGGCCCATCGTTTGGCCTCTGGGCTGATGGCACCGAAGATCGACTGAGCGGTTCGGTGCAAGGTTTCTTTAGCGTGGTACCGATCCAGGATCGGAATGGCTTGGGGAAAACAACTCCGTAGCGGTGTTCCCGTAGTATCCGAAAACTCGATCACACTGGAAACACAGGTCTTCGCCGGGTTGTTCGGAGAACGTTAGGCCAACGTTAAGAGGCGATTTCCGGGCGAAGTAACGTTAGCGAAAAAACTCTAAAATCGTGGAGCTGGCGGAGGGATTTGAACCCCCGACCCTCTGATTACAAATCAGATGCTCTACCAACTGAGCTACGCCAGCCTGTTTGTTCATCGTATCATTTCAATTGCCCGTCTAGCACCGTGTCTAGCACCATGTCGGTTGCGCCTTCAGTTTACGTTTCCTGTCTCGTGCTCCGGTTTTTCCTTCTCTTTGCCCTTGAGGTGAATCTCCAGCTTTCCTGCCATTTCTTTAAGGCGCCGGTCGCCGACGATATGATACCTATCGAATACTGCTCGCGTCCGGTGCCCGCTGATTTCCATAGCCTCTTTCTCGGACAGCCCGCCCTCGATCATATTCGTCAGTGCGGTTCGGCGGAGATCATGAAATAGAGTCCCAGCGACTCCCGCCGCCTCGCATGCCGTCGACCAGGCTTTCTCCCAGTCGTAGACGGGCCGGCCCTCATCTTGAATCAAGTACGGGCGTTCATTAGTGCCGGCCGCAATTGTCATTTCAAGCTCGGGTGCCATGTCGCCGTAGATTGGCGGGAAACGAGCCCGCTTACCTTTCGTTGTGCGCCCCGGTAGGTCGATACGCCTGGCCTTGAAATCGATCCGTTCTTTACGGATCTGACGCAATTCGCCCTTGCGAGCGCCGGTATGGTAAGCGATCAGCAGAGCGATGCGAACATAGCCTGGAAGGCTATCTCGAACGGCCCTATACTTCTCGTGTGTCAGCGTGCCCTCCCGCGGTTCGGCCTCTGGAAGCATCGGGAAGTGAGGGACACGGTAGACCAGGGGGGGATCTTGCATCGAGCCGAGTTTCAGCGCGCGGCGCACATAGGCAAGTTCGCGATTGATCGTTCCATTAGCTGGCTTCTTTTTCTCCGTGCGTCGGCACCGGATGTATTCCGCAATTACGGCGCTCGTCATGTCTAGCGCTTTGCGGCTCCCGAAATACTTTCGCAGCCGCGACTCAATCTTGCGCTCAACATCGTAGGTACTGCGCCGCTCTTGCGTCCGGTAGAACTCAAGCAGCAGGTCGAAAAGCTGTCCCATGCGCACTCGCTCGGGATGAGCGCCCATGTGCTGGTGCTCATTGATCGCGGCCATTTTCTTTCGAAGGAAGGCAACCGCTTCGTCGTAGTCCTCTGTCCCTGTCGCTATCTCGACGGGGAGACCGTTAACGTAATATCGGACCGACCATGTGCGACTGTGGCGCGTTCGCCCGGAGCGATCGTTGTAGGCTTTGTGAAACAGGCTGCCGGTTGCTATCTTCTTGCGCACGTCAGGCATAGTTTACACTTTATTTCGGTCGATCCAAGCGTCCAGGTCCTGGATGTCCAGCATTTTTCGACGCCCTCGAATCACCGCGGGAAGCTGACGATTCGCGATGAGGTTGTAGATCTCGCGCCTGCTCAGCGACACATACAGGGCAGCCTCATCGGCCGACAGTAATCGCCGATTCATCGCCCCATTTCCGTTGAGCGCCCTGCGGATGCCAGCCTCGACGGCCTGTTCGATTACCTAGTGTTAGGGCATCCGTCGGCGTGCTCATCGTTGCCTTCCCATCATTTGATGCCGGTCGACTCTCCGTAAAATCGCGGCGCAACCGCTTACGCGAACCACCAGCGGCGCGGGGAGTTTGGGGATTCTGGAAGGGCGAAAGATAGGAACCAGTTTAGTTATGCCACAGAGATCATCGCCAACCGATCCAGTAGCGCCCAGTTGTCATTCAACAACAGCAGACGCAGGGCCAGCAAGCGGCGGGCACCGGCCTCGCTCCAGCGCATGCCGGCCTGACGGAAACGCGCATGCACCACTTGCTTATGCGCGCTCTCCACGGCCCCGCTGCCGATCCCATAGCCCAATCG
>QHXW01000498.1 GCA_003223115.1 Acidobacteriota bacterium | reverse complement strand
GTCTGGCGATGACCCGCGCTTACGCGTAACTGGAAACAGCGCTCTTGTTTCTCTCCGCCCGATCCTTCTCCGCTTTTTTCAGGTAGCCGCTTTCGCGGAAGGCGGAAATCGGATCTTCCGGGAGGCCTTTGGACTTTCGCCATTCCCTGAGCAAGGGCCGGACATCGGCGAAGAACGCCTCACGCAGTGTCTCCTCGGCCTCAATCAACTCACCCTTCATCTGGCAGGCAGCGAGTTTCTCATGATTCACCAATGACGCCTTAGCAAATAGTTCCTGGGCATTGTTCGAAGTCTGGATGGTCTCCTCGATCTTATTTTTCAGATTGTGGCTTTGGTCCACCATGTAGGCGATGTCCGGAACTCTCGATGTTTCCCAGGTGAAATAGCAGATCTCGTGGAAGATGCGAAACACCTGATAAGGATCCATGCAGCCAAGTGTGAGGTCGTCATCGGCGTAACGACGGTCGTTGAAATGAAATCCGCCCAGCATGTTCTCGCCGAGCAGCCACGCGACAATCTGCTCAATGTTCTGGGTCTGATAATGGTGGCCGGTATCCACCAGCACTTTCGCCTGCTGCCCGGCGTACTTACAGTAGATGTACGACATTCCCCAATCGGCGATGTCGGTGGCGTAAAACGCAGGCTCGAACGGCTTGTACTCCACCAGCATGCGCTGCTCGCCGCTCAAGGCCGCGTGAACTGTCTTCAGTCCTCCGATGAACCAATTTCTTCGGGCGCGAATTGAGCCCGTGCCCGGATAGCTGATTCCGTCGGCAAACCAGAGCGACAGATCTCGAGATCCGGTGGCCCGCTGGATCTCGATCGAATCGAGGATGTGCGAGAGCGCGGTTTTCCTTACCTCGAGATCGGGATTGCCGAGCGATCCGTTCTTATAGCACTGGTCCTGGAATACGTTTGGATTGATGGCGCCGATGCGCACACCATTCTGGGCCGCGCACTTCATCACGGCCGGCACATCAGGAGCGCCGTTGGGAAAATCCCACAGAACATGGACGGCAACGCTCGGGCAGCATCCCGTCACCCGGTGCACGGCTCCGGCATCGGCAAGTTTTTCCTCGGTCGACGTGGCCGCCGATGACTGTATGAACTTTCCGAATCTGGTGCCTGTGTTCGCGAATCCCCAGGACGGCAGTTCAATGGTAAAAGCATCAAGAGCCGCCCGGGCCTGCTCTGTTTGACGTGTGGTCATCGTCAGTGTTCCTCTCTTCGAGCGCGAAACCTAAGATTCGCCAAGCTTGCTCTGGTCTACGGCGCGACTGTATCGATCTCCTGTTTGGTCACCTCACGCGGTGAGAACGTCTCTTTCAGAGACTCCTGCCGGCTTGCCTTTTGGCTTCGGATGCGCCGGAATTCCGCAAGCGCCTTTTGCTGCTCCACCGCATTGCCCAACGCCTTGTAGACCTGCGCGAGGTGATAGTACGGAACGTCATCTTCCGGGCTCAACAACGTGGCTTTCTGAAGCTGGGGCAGGGCCAGGTCAGGTTTCTCGAGCGCGATCAGTGTGCGGCCTAGTCCCACCAGAGCTTCAGCGAAGTCGGGATAATACTTGAGAGCCATTTCAAAAAACTGCTGCGCTTTTCCGAACTCGCCCGATTTGCGATGGATTTCCGCGATCTCATATGCCGCATTCGCATTGGTGGCATCGAGCTGAAGCTCGAGCTCGAATTCCTTCAAGGCGTCTGCTGAGGCCTCGTCCTGAGACTGCCGGAATCGTGCCATCAGCGTGCGGCCCAGGCGAAAATGGATTCCCGCCCGGCCAGGGTCCAGCTCAAGTACCTTGCGGTATTCCGCAATCGCCATCTCATCCAATCCCTGACTTTCGTAGGCTTCACCCGCGCCCTGGTGTCTCCAAACGGAAGAAGGCGACACCTGTGAGAGCTTCCGCATCGTCAGGTAAGCGAAATTTCCGAATAGCTGACCCGTGTGATACAGGACCTCTGGATCTTCGGGATAAAGCCGGTTCAGTTCGAGCGCTACTTCAACCGCTTTGATGTCGCGCCGCAAACCGGTATACGCCCGTTCGAGCTGAAGGCCAGCCATTCGTTTTAACGCGGGATCAGTGGATCGTCGAAAGCCTTTCTCCAAACCGGGCAAGGCGTCGTTGTAACGGCCCAGCTCGGACAAAGACATGGCCAGCAGAACGTCGGTATTCGGGAGCCCAGGTTTCAGCTTCAATGCTTGACGCAATTCGGGCACGGCCTGCTCAAACTTCTTCTGTTGAAAAAGAACCAGCCCGAGTCTGCCATGCACTTCGGCTACACCGGGACTGAGCTGCCGCAGTTGTTCGTAAGCCGCTTCTGCCTCGGCATACCGTCCCTCGGCCAACGCCCGCTCTCCCCTTTCGAACGTCTGCTGCTGCTGTAAACCCGCGCTTGGAGTTTGGGAAAGCGCGCACGCAGCCGTCACAAACATCGTCAGGAATGCTCTTCGCACAAATATATTTTCCAACGCTTTCGATCCCTGCAAGGTGACGCCGGCGTGATGAACAGGATCGCCCGCGCAGAAGCGCGCCGGTGGCGACCCTGTTAAGCGGTCTTGTTAGAAAACTAACTTTAGTCCTACCTGGTTAATGCGGCCGGCCCGCGCGCTCGTGATCTGTCCGAACTGCTTGTCGGCAATATTATGGTGAGGGCCGCCCCACTGCGTGTGGTTGAACGCGTTGAACGACTCCAGCCGCATTTGCAGCCGCATTTGTTCACGGATTTCAAAATTCTTGAAGACGGACATGTCCCAGTTATTGATTCCCGGCCCGCGCAGGATATTCCGGCCTGAGGTGCCGATGACGCCCGCGTCGGGCTGCGAGAATGCCGCCGTATTAAACCACTGGGCGATGGTGTGAGATCCGCTGTTTGGATTTCCGACCAGATGGGCACGATTGTTGAAATCGTCGAGGGCACCTCCCAAGTCCTGGGCGTAGATCGAGTAGGGGAAGCCCCTCTGGAAAGTAACAATGCCGTTCAATTGCCAGCCGCCGACAACCAAATCCGCAGCTCTGTTAATGCTGGAAAGATACTTTCCGCCACGTCCAAAGGGCAGGTTATAGACGAAGCTGGAAACCAGGCGATGGTCCACATCGAAATCCGAGCGGGCATGCTCCAACCCCGCATTGTGATTGTCGATGAATCCCTGCCATCCCGTATCCGCGCCCCCAATGCCGGCAGCGGCAGATTTGTTATCGATGCTCTTGGCCCACGTGTAAGCCGTTGTGAACAGCAGCCGACCCGCGCGGTGCTCCAACTTCATGTTTCCTGAGTGATAGCTGGAACTGCCGGACCAATCGCTATTAATGAACACGTTGAAATTGGGATACGGCTTTCGGGAAGCTACCGAGGGGGGGTGTGCATGGTCGAAAGGCTCGGTGGGCACCAGCGCTTGCGCAAAGTTGCGCCGCATCAGCAAGTGAGTTCCCTTATTCCCGATGTAGCTCACCTCGAGCTTAGTGTTAGCTCCCAATTGGCGCTGTATGGAAAAAGACCACTGCTGTACATAGGGGTTCCGCGGGAACTCCGAAATGTTCACCGCGAGGAAACTGTCCGACGCAGGCGTCACGGGCCCAGGGTTGCTGAAGGAAGGAAACAGTGAATCAGTTGTTTTTAGCGGGGTCGCCTGCCCCAGGCTCTGGAAATAGATTCCCCGGCTGACATAAGGATAAATGTCCGCTGAACCATCGATCTCCCGGCCTTCCGCGGAATCCCAGAAGATACCGTAGCCGCCGCGAATCACGGTTTTGTCTCCACCGAAGGGGCGGTAGGCAAAGCCAAAGCGGGGAGCGAAAGGAGTCAGCGGGGAGTCCACCGGCGTCCTCCGGCCGCAATACCTGTAAAAGCCGTTCCCCTCGGGGGCCACACCCTTGGTCACTAGCGTCTGATCCGCAATGCACATGCCGCCGAGCTTGTTGGTCACGTCGTTCCAACCCATGTGATTGTGGGTCTCATTGGGCACAGTACGGAAGTCCCAGCGAATACCGAGGTTCAAGGTAAGGCGCGGGCTCACTTTCCAGTCGTCCTGGAAATACGGCGCCAGGTACTGGAAATTGAACTGTCGCGGATTGCCGATCGTGCCCGCGATGCTGAACGCAGCCGGCTGGAAAGTTTGGGTTGTTTGGTAGTAACCGAGCAGCATGTCCGCTACGGGATCGCCAGTGGCCAAGCCGGTATAAGTGAACGTGCCGAGGAAATTGTTCGCCAAATCCCGGTTGAGTTTCCACCGGCGATAGTTCGCACCCACAGTGAAGGTGTGTTTCCCACGAATAATGTTCAATGAGTCGCTATAATCCCACATGGGTTGGTTGCTGGCCTGGTAGGCGTTGACCGCCCCCCCAACACCGGAATAGCCGGTCATGTTGATCAGGGGCCAGGTTCGCTTTATATCAGGCATATTCTGGAACACGCCCGTCAACGCCATTGCGTCAACAGCGGATTGCGGCGCCGGAACGCCCGACTGGTTGGCCGTGGCTTCTAGAAACCCGAGACGAAACTGATTGACCACATGCGGCCCGATGTTGATGGTATGGGTGACCTGCCAGTTGGTCGAATCTTCAATAAAGAAGGTGTCCCCGAGCGTCGTGATCGTGTTTGCAGCGGTATTGGTATAGCGGGTAATGGTCCCGCGGGCAAACACCGTGCCGAACTTACCCAGGGCCTGGTCCATCCGGTAGGTTTCCTGATGAGTGTCCAGCGGAAGTGGAATAGTCGCGCGATAGTTGCCTTGCGGAAGACTGATGTTCGAAGCGGGCCAGTAGTGGTTTTCCAGCGCCACTTTGGAGAGGCGTGCAAAGCGCGCCGATGGGATCGTGTTATCGGGGAAAGGCGCATTCGTGGTCGGGTCGATGATCGGTTTTGAGAAGCGCCCCGCCAGTTGGTCGGGAGTTGGAACGTTGCCAAAGAAATCGGTTCCCCGGCGGATCTTTGTGGCGTCCCAGTTCACCAGCCAAAAGGTCTTATTTCGGCCGTTGTAAATCTTTGGGAGGTACACCGGACCGCCGACGACAAAGCCGTATTGGTTCTGACGCAGCACGGGAATCCCGGCATCGAAGAAACTCCGCGCATCGAACGCGTTGTTCCGGTCGAACCAGAACAAGGCGCCGTGCAGGTCGTTGGTGCCGCTCTTGCTGATGAGATTGATCTGATTGGCGCTAAAGCCATACTCGGCCGAGTAGTTTGCGGTCTGCTCTTTGAACTCCTGGATGGCATCCACCGACAATACGACGGCCGGGGTGTTCAACGCCGTGTCGGTATTGGTGGTTCCATCAAGCAGGTAATTGTTCGACGTAGGCCGGGAGCCGTTGATGCTGATCGCATCGCCCACACCTTGCCGCATGCCGCCCTGCTCGCCGTTGATGGTTACCGCGCCATTACCAAGGAACAGCAGGCTCAGAAAATTTCGCCCGTTGAGCGGCAGGTCATTGACCTGCTTCTGGCTGACCACTTGTCCCACGGCGGCGCTCTCACTGTCTGTCTCGACGGCCGTCGCTTTGACGTCCACGGTCTCGCTCACTTCGCCGACTTGCAGATCCACATCGACACGGACCACCTGATCCACGTTGAGCTGGATGTCGGATCGGGTGGCCGAGCGGAAGCCCGTCTGGTCGACCTTGACGGTATATACGCTCACGGGTAGGAGTGGAAACGAATAGGCGCCGCTGTCATTCGTTGTCGTTGTTCGCGTTTGACCTGTGAGTTGGCTGTTCACCGTGACCGGCGCATTAGTAATTACCGCGCCCGTGGCGTCTCGGACAGTTCCCGTAATTTGCCCCGTGGCGGATTGAGCCAGGGCCGGGATCGCCGAACAGACAACCAAACAAACGACCATGGCGGTTAGCGCTATTAGTCTCATCGTGGAGTTCCCTTTCGATCGCAAAGTTGTTTCACAATACCGGCAAAGGTATAGACCTGAGTCGGCTGGCGTTCACGGCCACCTGCTGATTCTGTTTTGACTACTGTCCTCTAAAGATGCCCCTCGTCGAGAAGCATTTCATCAATCCGACACCTTGCGCTTCAGTTCGCTCGGACAGCCGGAATCATTCCCTTGAGATTGGTGGATGATACCACTGTGTCTGTTCGCCGCGTAATGGAATTTTGAGTAGGTCGCCAGAGTTTTACAATGCGAAACAGCAGTGTTCCTCGGCCATCTCTGAAAAGAGCGATTACTTTCAGATAGTTATGTCATGTTTTTGGAGTGATCAGCATCTGTGAGATCGAGCCTCGGCTTGTAAGACTCATTTCGCCCCTCGATGTTTTGGCGGCTGGATCTAGTGCAGCGGCCAGGAGATAAGCCGAAGCCGAGCCGACGTCAGGCATATTTTAGTTAGTTAGCGGTTGTCTCAATGATAAACGTACAACTGTAAGCGTGAATTGTGCGCCTGTGCGCAGCCGTGACGATTGAGTGAGGTGTCGTGCGTGGGCGGGAAGCCCAGCCGTGTCAACGAGGGTTAGCTGGCGGTTGTACGAGGCGCTTTAGGCCCTCTGCCGCCTTTTGTCCACTTTCCGAATTGGGCGCGCTTTTCACCGCGCGATTC
>QHXW01000495.1:13537-13972 GCA_003223115.1 Acidobacteriota bacterium | reverse complement strand
CGTGACGATCGGAAAATAAAAGGTCGTATTGTTCTTGTGGATGTAGATATCGCCAGGCAGCCTGCCGATGCGAAAGGGCAATTTTGAGGCAAAGGTCAGCGCCAGGCCGATCACCACGATGACCAGGCCCAGGCCGATCAAAGCCCGTCCCAACATCTGCCCCACCGTTCCAGGGTAGGACAGACATTCCTGCGTGTCCATGGCTTAATCTGGACCGCGGGCCATGCGATGTCACACCGAGTACGTTCGGCCGCTGTGTGCTCCCACCAATATCTGAAAAATGCGGTGCGCCACGAGCTCGTGCAGAGTCAATAGCTCACGATGCGCGGCCGCAATTGCGTCGGCGTCGTGGGTGTCCACCGGCGGGCCCCCTGCTTTCAACGCCCCGATGGCTTCCTTGACGATCTTGTCTTCCATGACTTCCCCGGCCATCTC
>QHXW01000495.1:0-13527 GCA_003223115.1 Acidobacteriota bacterium | reverse complement strand
TGCGCGGCGGCTTGAAGTCGAGATTGAACGGCCCTTTGTAATTGTGGCTGCGCAGCAGCACCAGTACGTTCAACCAGTCCAGCGGATTCACCAGTCCGATGGCGATATCGACATCATGTTTGAGCCGGTAGCCGTCGTTGATGTCGAAATGCCATAACTTGCCCGCGAGCAGCGCTCGCGCAAGAGCGGCTCTCGGCGCACCACCCCACATGAGCTCGTGCAGGTACTCCGGGTTCAGTCCCACCATTTCCGGGTGAGTGAGCAAGCCTGAGGAGATGAACGCCAGCATGGCGTCGCTCGTAGGCAGCAGAATTTCCGCCTGAGGTTCGAAGGGTTTGGCCTCCAGACAATGCTTGAGCGTGGAACGTTTTTTCTTTTTGGCCACTTCGATGTCATGCTCGCAGGCGGCGTTCAGAGCCTCGGCGTACCACCGCAGCGTCTCGGTCTCCTCCACCGCGCCCTGCGTGTAATAGCCCAGCGAGCCGGGCCAGTACACGGCGAATTGGGCGCCCAGTTCATGGCCGATGTCGACCGTGTTCCGAACCCGATACGCGGCATACTCGCGTACCTGTGGCGATTCAGCCGCCGGACTCGCCGCCCACACGGCGTGAAAAAAAGTCTCGGTGGTCACCATGGAGCAATCGAGCCCGTGTTTCTTCAAGCTCTTCTTGATGCTTTCGACTGTCTGCCATTGCTCATCCTTGCCCATGGCTTCAGTCGGAATCACATCGCTATCGTGAGTGGCCCAGTGTCCGATGCCGATCTTCGAGTACTCGCGAATAACGTCTTCAAATCCGATGGGCTGCCGCGTGGGCGCGTGGAACAGCGCCTGGCCCTGATACGCCGCGGCCCACTGAGGTCCCGAGATGAAGTATTTGCGGCGTGTTTTTGGGCTGTAAGCGCCACCACAGGCTGTCATGAGACGGTCAACGAGAGTTTGCTGCTGCTTCACAGGAACTGGCTTCATCTGGATCTCCGAACCAGCAATGATATCAGTGCTACACGGCCGAATAGGGGAGTTCCTCCCACACGCGTGCCGTTGTTTTAGCTAGCAGTGCCGCGGCCCCTCAGTCGGGCCGAAATTCCGCATTTTCTTAGATTAAGGCTAATGGGCCAACTTGACTGTGTTGGGAACCCGTCCCTACAATGAATGTGAGAAGGAGGCCTTAATGAAATCCATTGGCTTTCCTGAGCTTATTGTCATTCTGGGTGTAGCTGTGCTGCTTTTTGGCGGCAAGAAAATTCCTGAGGTGGCCAAAGGCTTAGGCGAAGGGATCCGCAACTTCAAGAATGCCTTGAAGAGCGAAGACGAAAAGGTCGAAGAGAAGAAGCAGGCTTAAGGCTTCCGAAACTGCCCGCAACCTGGGCGGATTTCATCTCGGGCTCAGATCTGAAAAGAAAAACCCCGCGAGCAATCGCGGGGTTTTGTTTTTGGCGCGTAAAAGATCCGATCTTACTTTTTCTTCGGCGGCACGATCGAATCCTTCGCCGCCTTAGCCACGCGGAACTTCACCACTTTTTTAGCTGGAATTTTGATAGCCTCACCCGTTGCGGGGTTCCGCCCCATCCGCGCTTTCCGGTCCACCCGAACTAACCGGCCCAATCCCGGCAGCACGAATACACCGCTCTTTTTGACTTCACCGATCGCCATGCCTGAGAGGCACTCCAGGAATTGGCGCGCAGTCTTATTGGGCACCTCGCAGGACTCTGCCAGCGATCTGACCAACTGGGTCTGCGTCATTCGTTGATTGGCCATTCAACCTCCTCAGAATTGAACTCGCATCGAACACTAAGAATATGGGACGCACACGCTGTCCCCCAAATCGAATTAATGATACGAGAACGGCAAAGCCTCTGTAAAGAGAAAATGCTCGAAAATGGCCGATTTTTCGCTGGTTTTGCGCTAATGCGATCCGAAGGGCGTGATGGAGAGGCAGGCTAGCGTTTTTCCGGCACAGTGGCGACCAAGGCTTTCGCGGGGCCTTTATGGCCATTGCCGGGCCGGCCCATAGCCAAACGCAGTTCGGAATCGATTCTCACCAGCAGTTCCGGATTCTCCTTGAGAAACTGCCGCGCGCCCCTGGCCCCATGCGCCGGCCTTTATAGCTGAACCATGACCCGCTCTCGATCAAATTCTTGGCCACGCCGAGGTCCAGCAGGTCGCCTTCGCGCGAGGAGCCCTCGCCATAGAGGATGTCGAATTCAGCTTCACGGAACGGCGGAGCCACTTTGTTCTTCACTACCTTCACGCGGGTTCCGGTTGCCGATGATACTGTCGCCATCCTTGATCGCGGCGATGCGCCGGATGTCCACCCGCACCGAAGCGTAGAATTTCAGCGCCCTGCCGCCCGTAGTCGTCTCGGGACTTCCGAACATGACGCCGATCTTTTCGCGGATCTGGTTGATGAACACCAGGCAGGTGTTCGTCTTTGAAACCGCTCCAGTAAGCTTTCGCAGGGCCTGCGACAGCAGCCGAGGCTGCAACCCCATGTGACTGTCCCCCATCTCGCCCTCGAGCTCTGTCCTGGGGACCAGTGCGGCGACAGAGTCGATCACGACCACGTCGAGGGCGCCAGATGCCACCAGCGCACCCGTAATCTTAATCTCGAGCGCCTGTTCGCCGCAGTCGGGCTGTGATACGAGAAGTTTTTCGATATCCACGCCCAGTTTGGTGGCGTACTTGGGATCCGAGGCGTGCTCAACGTCGACGAAGGCCGCGGCGACCCCCGAGCTTTTTGAGCCGACGCAATCACCTGCAAAGCCAGCGTCGTCTTACCGGACGACTCGGGCCCAAAGATTTCGACCACGCGCCCCGTGGAAAACCGCCCACTCCCAATGCGGCGTCGATCGAAATCGCGCCAGCCGAGATCACCGAAATCGGCTCAACATCAGTCGATCCCAGCCTCAGGACAGCTCCTTTTCCGAACTGTTTCTCTAGGTGGACCAGGGTCTGGTCAATAAATTCTTCGTCGCTCGCGTTCATCCATTGCACAAAAGGAGTGGGGGATTGGCGCTTATGTTCTCACCAGATCGGAGTGGCGATTTTCCACACGATGCGCGGGCTCTGCTAGCTAATCTAGCGAGGCCGCGATGCCGCGGCGGGCGCCTGACGTGCCGTATGCGGCGGCTCTGGTTTGAGGGGCGGAGCAGCCTCGCCGTTCACCAGTTCCGGTCGAAGCAGGCCTAGGGCTTTACGTAGATCCGTTTCGAGCTGCTGACGAAGGTCCGGATTGTCTTTGAGAAATTGCTTGGCGTTTTCGCGGCCTTGGCCCACGCGCTCGCCCTTGTAGCTGAACCAGGAGCCGCTCTTCTCGAGCAGATTTTGCACCAGCCCCAAATCAATCAAATCGCCTTCCCGCGAGATGCCTTCGCCGTAAATGATGTCGAACTCGGCTTCGCGAAACGGCGCCGCCAGCTTGTTCTTCACTATTTTGACCTTGGTGCGGTTCCCAATCACTACCTCGCCGTCCTTGATGGCCGCGATGCGACGGATATCGACGCGCACCGAAGAATAGAATTTCAGCGCCCGTCCGCCGGTTGTCGTTTCGGGATTGCCAAACATCACTCCGATTTTTTCGCGGATCTGGTTAATGAAAACCAGGCAGGTCTTGGACTTTGAAACTACCCCGGTGAGTTTGCGCAGAGCCTGCGACATCAAGCGAGCCTGCAGACCCATGTGGCTGTCGCCCATCTCGCCGTCGAGCTCAGCTTTCGGCACTAGCGCAGCGACTGAATCCACCACCAGCACATCGATTGAGCCTGAAGCGATCAGTGCGCCGGTGATTTCGAGCGCCTGCTCGCCATAATCCGGCTGCGAGACCAGCAGGTTGTCCACATCTACACCCAGTTTGCGGGCATAAGTCGGATCGAGCGCGTGCTCCACGTCAATGAATGCGGCCATCCCGCCGCTCTTCTGGGCCTGGGCCACCACTTGAAGCGCAATTGTGGTTTTCCCCGAGGATTCCGGACCGAAAATCTCGCAGATGCGCCCGCGTGGAAAGCCGCCGATTCCGAGTGCCGAATCCACCGCGATCGAGCCGGTCGAAATCACCGAGACCGGGACAATGGCCTCTTTCGAGCCCAGCCGCAAAATGGAACCTTTCCCGAACTGTTTCTCAATCTGGCCGAGCGTAAGCTCGAGTGCGCGCGCTCGTTCTTTATCTTCCATAGGGGAAATCTCCTCGTCTGCGGGGGTGATAAAAGGAAATTATATCGTAGCGCGGGCTTCTGGCGCGCCCCGCTCCAATTCAGACCTGAAACACTCGACTGAGTCCGGGCCAGCGGTCAAAATCCGCATCGAAGCTCATGATGCGGCGGATTCCGTGGCGCTCCATGATGGCGATATGAACAGCATCGCGCGCGGACCACTGTTCCGGCAGCCGTGCAATCTCGCCGGCTCGCAACACATCCCGGCTCTCGAGCGAAAGCACTTCGTCGACCAGCCCAAGCGTGAGCCGCAAAGCGTCCGCGATTCCTTCGCGGCGCCCAATCGACGCATAGCGATGCACGATTTCCTGCAGCACTTCGGCGTCGGTGATCAGACGATCCTGCGAAGCAAGCGCCCGCTCCACCAGCATTTGAGCTTCGGTTTTGTGCGGATGTGAGGGCCCGATCAAGTAGATCGGGATGTTCGAATCGTCGAAGGTCACTCCTCTAAGTAGCCACGCTCAATCTCTTCCAGCATCTGATCAATGTCCGCAGTCGGATAGGAGAGCTTGGCCGCCTCTCTGATTAGTTTCAACTTGGCTTGAGGGTCACCGGCAGGCTGTTTCGACCGGGCCAGGCGCAGGGCACGCCGCGCCCACTCCCCCACGGTAAGATGTTCGCGCCGGGCGATACGGCGGATTTCGTCCATCTCAGCGTCCGGAAGCAGCACTTGAAGCCGCTTACTCATAGTGTGAGTAGCGCACGCCTCATGGCTGAGTATACCCGGTGCACGACCGCCATTTTCCAGCTGGCGCGCATTGTCATAAGCTTTCATAAGCTGATGAGTTCGATGCCTAATCCCGATGTCCTTATCCCCGCCGTCGATCTTGCCGCTTTTGCCGCGAGTCTGCTCGATGCCGTTGGTGTTTCCCCGGCCAAGTCAAAACTGGTCGCCGAATCGCTAGCGGCGGCGAACTTGCGCGGCGTGGATTCCCATGGCGTGCAGTTGCTCCCCTACTACATCGAGCAGCTCGAATGGGGCGATATGGATGCCCGCGCCGACGGATGCGTGGTATCCGAAAATGGCGCCTGCCTTCTCTACGACGGACAGAATGGAATCGGCCAGGCCGTCGCGGAAATCTGCTGCCGGCACGCTGTGCGCATCGCGCGGAATCACGGCCTCTCCATGGTAGTCGCGCGCGACTCCAATCACTTTGGCGCAACGGCCTTCTGGGCCCAGAAAATTTCCGCCGCGGGACACATCGGCATTGTCATGTGCAATGCCTCGCCGATCGTGCCGCCGTGGCAGGGCAGGGAACCGCGCGTGGGCACGAATCCAATCTGCATGTCCGTACCGGGCGGCGAGAAGGCTTGGCTGCTGGATATGGCCACCACCACCGTAGCCGCGGGCAGGATCTTCAAAGCCCTGATCAACGGCCAGCCGTCGATACCTTCGGGGTGGGCCATGGATTCCGAGGGTCTGCCCACTACCGATACGCAAACGGCGCTCAAGGGCTTGCTGATGCCTCTGGGAGGCTATAAGGGCAGCGGCCTGGCGCTGATGGTCGAGATCCTCTGCGCGGTCCTCAGCGGCGGCGCCATGAGCACCGAGTTGGGCGGGATACGCATTCGCGGAAAACAGGTGCGCGTCAGCCAGACGTTCATTTCGATCGACATCGCGCGTTTCCTACCGCTTGATGAATTCCACGCGCGCATGGGCCAGCTCATCGGAAGCATCAAATCGACAGCGCCCGCCAAAGGCTACGACGAAGTGCTGGTGGCCGGCGAGCCGGAATGGCGCATGGAACAGGAGCGTCGCGAGGCAGGCGTGCCGGTCGGTCCCGGCACCTGGAAAGCCCTGTGCGAAGCGGCGGACCGGCTGAGCGTAATTGTTCCGTCCGTAGCATAGTGGCCCGCGCGCCTGAACCGCGAGCGCCCAGCGAGCTGACCGCCATTCAGCCCGAGAAACGCTCCGCAGCGCAGTCATTCGGAAGCCGAAGCCTAAGTTAGAATAGAACGATGCCTGAAGAACCACCCGCCACCCGGCCCATCGAAAGCTTCGAAGCTTGTCTCGACCAGCTCGAAAAAGTAGTCAAGGAGCTGGAGTCGGGTGAACTTCCACTCGAACGGTCGGTCGAGCTGTTCGAGAAAGGCATGGCTCTGAGTGACACCTGCCGCAAACAGTTGGAGGATGCCGAGACCAGAGTGGAGATGCTCATCCGCAAGGAAGGAAAGCTGCAGCCGGAACCCTTTCGCGCCGACAAGACATGAGCCTACGCGACTACCTCGCCGCGCAGCAGCAACTCATCGAACGCGAACTGGAACGCCTGGTTCCGCCTGAAACCGCACCACCCGCAACCATCCACCGCGCCATGCGCTACAGTCTGTTCGCCGGAGGCAAGCGCATACGGCCGGTGCTGTGTCTGGAGGCCGCGCGCACCATTTCAGATGCGCCGCAAGGTATCGAAACCGCAGCCTGCTCGCTCGAATTCGTGCACACCTACTCGTTGATTCACGACGATCTTCCGGCGCTCGATGATGACGACTACCGGCGCGGAAAGCTGACGTGCCACAAAGTTTTTGGCGAGGCCATGGCTATCCTCACCGGCGACGCCCTGCTGACGCTCGGCTTCCAAACGCTTTCCCATATGAATTCGGTGGGTGATGACCGCAAGACTCGCATCATCACTGAACTCGCCGTGGCGGCCGGCACGGTGGGTGGCATGATCGGCGGTCAGGTTGCAGACCTGGAGGGCGAGGGCAAAACGCCGGATGCCCAACTGCTCGAATCCATTCATCGCGCCAAGACCGGAGCGTTGCTGCGCGCCAGTGTGCGTATGGGAGCCATCTACGCCGGCGCTGATGACCGGCAACTGAGCGCAATTTCGTCTTATGGCGAACACATCGGGCTGGCATTTCAAATTGTCGATGACATGCTGGATGTGGAACAGTCCACCGAGGCTCTGGGAAAAACAGCGGGCAAGGACGCACAGCAGCAGAAGATCACTTTTCCCGCGGTCTACGGTCTGGTGGAATCACGGCGCATGGCGGAAACAGAGCGGCTCAGCGCGCATCAGGCTCTCGAAATGTTCGGGACGCGCGCCGGGCGGCTTCGGGAGCTCGCGGATCTCATTGTCCAGCGCACGTCATGAAGCAGCGGCTGGATCGGCTGCTGGTGGACCGCGGGCTGGCCGAGTCGCGTGAAAAGGCCCAGGCCCTGATCATGGCCGGCGACGTTCTTGTGGAGGGCCAGAAAGCCGGCAAGCCCGGTCATAGCGTCCACGTTTCGAGCCGTATCGAAGTCACTGGACGTGCTCCTTACGTCAGCCGCGCCGGAGTGAAGTTGGCCGCTGCGCTCGACACCTTCGGCGTCGCCGTTGCCGGTTTGACTTGCCTGGATATCGGATCTTCCACCGGCGGCTTCACGGATTGCCTATTGCAGAGGGGCGCTCAGCGTGTTCATGCGGTGGACGTCGGCGCGGGCCAACTGGACTGGAAGCTGCGCAATGATCCGCGGGTGGTGGTGCACGAAGGCCTGAATGCCCGGTACCTCGAGCTCCGAGACATCGGCGAACCGGTGGATCTCGCCACATTGGATGTCAGCTTCATTTCCGTTACTCTGATTTTGCCTGCCGTGGCTCGCCTTTTGCGCCCGGTGGGCCGCATGGTTATACTCGTCAAACCACAGTTTGAAGTGGGAAAAGGTCAGGTAGGCAAAGGCGGCATCGTGCGCCGCGCCGAACTGCACCGCGAGGCGTGCATGCGCGTGGATGAGGCAGTCAAGAGTCTGGGTTTCGAGTCGAGCATCGCGGACAGTCCGATTCTCGGCGCGGAAGGAAACAAGGAGTTCCTTCTGTATGCACACCATTAAGGCGGTCGGCATTATTTCCAAGCCGGGCGTTCCCGCCGGCGCCGAGATTGTTCCCAAACTGATCGCGTGGCTCAACGAACGCGGCATCAGCGTGCGCTGCGATGAAGAAACCGCCACTTACGCAGGCACATGCGACGGCATGCCGCGCGAACAGGTGCCCGAAGGTGCCGGCCTGGTGATCGTGTTGGGTGGCGACGGCACGCTGCTCTCGGCAGCGCGGTCCATCCGCAACCGCGAGGTTCCCTTGTTCCCGGTAAACCTCGGCGGCCTGGGATTTCTCACGGCGATCACCAGCGATGAACTCTATCCGGAGCTCGAGCGCGCATTTCGCGGCGAGCATCGTATCGGCAAGCGCAAGCTGCTGGAAGCCGAGTTGATCCGCGACGACAAACAGTTCGCCTGCTATGAAGCGTTGAACGACGTGGTCATCACCAAGTCGGCGATCGCGCGGATGATCGATCTGGAAACCTACGTCGACCAGATGTTCGTCTGCCTGTACAAGGCTGACGGCTTGATCGTTGCCACGCCGACCGGCTCTACGGCTTACTCGCTTTCCGCCGGAGGCCCCATCATTTTCCCTTCAGTCGGCGCCATCTGCCTGACTCCTATTTGTCCGCACATGTTGACGAACCGGCCGGTGATTGTTCCTGATAGCAGCGTCATCCGGGTAATTTCGAAAGCGGACAACCATTCCGCTTATCTCACGATTGATGGCCAGATTGGCGAACCGCTTCGAACCGGCGATCAGATTGTGTGCCGTAGCTCCACCTATTCCCTGTTGCTGATTCGCCCGCCCCGCATGCTGTTCTTCGACGTCCTGCGCGAAAAACTCAAGTGGGGCGAGCGGTGAAACGGCTGTCGCTCGCGGCCTGGATCTTCATCGGCATGGCGGCGGGCATCGCGCTGGGCATCGCCGCGCCGGCGTTCGCTGTGAAATTGGCGCCCGTCAGTAACGTGTTCCTCAGATTGATCCGGTCAATCATGGCTCCACTGATTTTCGGCACTCTGGTGTACGGCATCGCGGGCACTGGCGATATCAAGCGCATGGGGCGCATCGGCCTCAAGGCCATTATCTATTTCGAGGTGGTGACCACCAGCGCACTTTTCCTGGGACTCGGGGCGGTAAACCTGACGCGTCCTGGCGCAGGCATCAAACTTGAGCGCACATCCGCGGATGCCTTCGCGGCGCAACCCCAGCCCTCGGCCGGTGCGATTGTCGAACACGTCTTCCCTTCGAGCATCATCGATGCCATGGCGCGCGGCGATGTCCTCGAGATCGTGGTGTTTTCATTTATCTTCGGCGCGGCCTGCGCCGCCATCGGGGCAAAAGCCAAGCCCGTAGTGAACTTCTGCGAATCGCTGGCCGAGGTGATGTTCCGCTACACCTATTACGTAATGTATCTGGCGCCGTTCGGAGTGGCCGCGGCCATCGCGGTCACGATGGGGAGCAAGGGTCTCGCTGTGTTGTATGGCCTGGGAAAGCTAATCCTCACCATGTACGCGGCGCAGATCATATTCGTGGTGCTGGTCTTCGGATCGATTGTGATCCTGTTCCGCATCCCTCGGCTCCGTTTCTATCAAGCCATTCGCGAGCCCTTCTTGATCGCGTTTTCGACGGCTTCGAGCGAAGCGGCGCTGCCTCGCGCCCTCGAGAATATGGAGCAATTCGGCGTGCCGCGCCACATCGTGGCCTTCGTGTTGCCCACCGGATATAGCTTCAACCTCGACGGGTCAACGCTCTATCTTTCGCTGGCTTCCGTCTTTGTGGCGCAGGCCGCGGGCGTGAATATGTCGCTCGGGCAGCAACTGCTCATGATGCTGACGCTGATGCTCACCAGTAAAGGCGTGGCAGGAGTGCCGCGTGCGGCGCTCGTAATTCTTGCCGGAACGCTTTCGAGTTTTCACCTGCCATTAGAAGGAGTGGCCGTGCTGCTCGGCATCGATGCCATCATGGATATGGCCCGTACATCGGTCAACGTACTGGGCAACTGTCTGGCGTCAGCGGTAGTGGCGCGCTGGGAGGGCGTGGAGTTCACGGCGCCAAGGCGAAGTGCTCAGATGAACCCAGTTTAGATAGGCGCGCGCGCCAGGCTGGTTATGAAGTTGATGCCGGGGATGTTCTTTCGGCTGAGCCGGTCGTCGTTGGTAATGAAGAGATCCATACCCGCCGACGCCGCGCATGCAAGTTGTATGGCGTCGGGCTGCTCGATGCTTCTGTCCTGACGAATGTGCGCGTAGCACGCGGCTGCTTCTAGATCGAATTTGAGTACTCTGATTTCCGGCTGTGAAAATACAGAGAGATATTGCTTGTAAACGGTCTCGTTTCGGACACGAACTGGTCCCACCAGAACCTCGCCGACACTGAGCGCGCTAGTAGCCAGGCCGTCGCCGCGCTCAAGCATTCTGAGACGCAGCTTGCGCACCTGCTCGCCAAAAGCCAGACTCTCTTCCAGCAGGTAGATAAATAGATTGGTGTCCCAAAAAACGAGTGCCATCGACTATGCCAATGGGGTGCTCACTTTTCCCCCATCTTGCGCACCCCAGTCAGCCCGCAAGCTTCGAACATATTCGTCGGCGTCCACGCCTTCCCAGATTTCCTTCCCCAAACCCCACATGCGGAGGACAAGGTCCTGAATTGGTGCTGGCCCCGCTGCGCTCTCTTGCTTCGAGTACTCGCGCTCGTACCAATCAAGCAGATAGTGATATTTCGCGGGCAACTCGGATCGTTTCGGCGCTATCTTTCCTTTTCGCAAAGGATGGGCGGCGTCACCCGGCCGGTAGAGCCGATACGTATCATTCTCGAGCTTGTAGAACATGCGGTACCGGGCTGAATTCGGCCCCAGGTTCGCGACGTTATGCAGATAAATGTGGGCCTGAACGCCCGCGTGAATGTCCGTGTGGGCGTGTTCAGTCCTGACTTGATCGAGAATTTCCTTCGCGGAGAAGGAAACGCGCTGAGGATGATTCTTGTGCAGCATCGCCAGCGCGCACCATACTTCGTCCGCCACGAGAATTCGAGTTTCGGTCCCCTGGTCGACAGCCTCCATCAAGTCTTACCTCTTAATGGAGTGTATAACAGTTAAAACAAGTAAATCAATAATAAATTACATTGTTTATAGCAAATAGTTTATACTCCAACCGGTACATCCATCTTTGCATACCAGGGCTTGACCGATTTGATTGTTCACGGCGTTGACGTTCTTGACGCCTGAGCCGCACGCATAGGAGGGAGTCCCAGTTTTCCGTCCGGGAACTTCTCTGAAAAACAACCGTCTAAGGAGCCATGGCAAGGCACGCGCGGCTAACTAAGCCTTTTACTCCTGACTTTGACAGTCCAATTCGGCTGAGGTGCGGACTTCTTCGCCTTGCGGCATCAGCAGGAGCTCAAGAAGAACCCTGATGACCTGGCGTTCACCGTGCGTTTGAAAAACGAAAAATCCGAATTTCAGTAGGGGAACCGATTTTTCAGGAATTCCTGTTTTCGTCCAGCGCAGCCGGGAAGTATCAGGCAGCCGGGAAGTATCAGATGGATACTGGACTCCAGCCGCGAGGTGGTTGTTTGGGCACCGATACGCCGGTGATAGATCCGCGCGAAGGAGCAGTGGACCCGCTGGCAAAGTATGAAGACGGTTTCGGCGGCGTTGCCGGGAGTTGCGTGTTCGGGACTCCGGTTCTCAGCGCCGAGCCGCAAATCATCGCCTATAAGCTGAATGAATGGTTCCAGTTCGAAAAGCCCGGTACGTACGAAATCTATTGGAACTCGACTTGCGTATTTTCCGAAGCAAGCACCGGGGCTTGGCAACAATCTGGCCGCCGCCAGTTCCGCTGGCATCGAACATCGTAACAATCCGAATCATTCCGGCGGATCCGGCATGGGCCGTAGCTCAAGTCGGCGACCCTGTTTCGGTGCTCGATTCCGGTGGTCCAGTCGAGGAAAAGATGCAGGCCGCGCGCAGGCTGCGCTTTCTAAGCACACGCGAGGCAGTAGCTTAGCTATGGCGCGGCGGTTCGGCGAGGCCGACCCCCAGGAGAATTACGAACTCGATCTCGGGCTCGTACGGTCCCCATTTCGTGCGCTGGTGCGGCAGGAACTAACTTAACTAATTGCCGGATTAGAGGATCCTGCCCGCGCCATTACGCCCGAGACCTTGCGCCGCCTCGCGGAGTTTGATGTTCATGCCCAGGTGGCGGCGGCCCCTGACGCACAAAATGCCGCCCAGCAGCTCTTCGAGAATTACAATGCGCGGCTACGTTTCTGGGCGGTGAGGCCGAAGCCGCACTTGCAGGAAAGCAACGGACGGTCCCTGGCGGGAACGTCTCTGGCGGCAGAAACTTCTATTCGACCGGTTCTTTGTTTCCAACGACTTGCACCGAGGTTCCTGGAGAGCAGGTAACCGGTCCGAACCCGGATGTAAACGCGCGCGTTCTTACACTTCTATTCGCAATCCGCCCAAATCCGAGCGCGGCCCTCGGATGGCGCAAGTTCTAGGATGCGCTGGAGCGCAAGGTCGTGCAGCAGGAAGCAAAGCGGCATAGGCACTATGTTTCTTTCCATCGAAACTCGATACGGGCGCACGCCCTAGTGTGCCTGGCGCACTTAAGGTTCCACCGGACTTCGAACATCGCGGAGGCACGCCTCAGTGACGCAAAGCTGTACTGCGCGATGCTGGCGCTCAGCGTCGAACGTCCAGGCTTTTGCGTTCTTCAGTGCCACACCACGTCGTTCTTCTCGATCACGCCGTCCCATTGGAACGGATTTCGCCCGTCATAGTTTTGTCGCCCACACGCCCGCGCCATTTCGCCGACCACGCTTCGAAGCGGGCGCGCGCTTTCCGACTGAGGCGAGCCGAACTTTCAGAGCCAGACTGCCATCTGACCGGCGACTTCGGCTATTGGATCGGACAGATGATCAAGGGCGAGGCGCTCGCGCACCTGCTCGGGTTGCAACTCGGCGACATCGTTCAGAACTGAAGGGTAGCAGTGCGAATCGTCAGCGCCACGCTTTCCAATTGCCCGCTGGACCGTCTCAAGCCCCAGATCGGAATCCACGCGCCCGTGGATCTGCCGCCCTATTATCTGAATGGTTTGCTCCACGTCGACCTGGCAGCGACTTTTCTGAGTTTGATGCCCGCGCTATTGCGGTTTGGATTCTACACCGGTACGGGTGCATCCATCTTCGCATACCAGGGTTTGGCCGATTTGATGGAGTCGTTCACGGCGTTGATGTTCTTGACGCCTTCTTTGGATAGCCACTCTTCCAAAGCCTTCACACCCTCCTTGGCATAAACCGGAATCCCTTCTTTCCAAGTGGCGCGGCCGCACAGCACTCCCGAGAAATCGACGCGAGCTTCCGCGGCCATGTGGAGGGACTACGTGAATTGTGCGTTGCTTACTCCGGCGCTCAAGTAGATGAACGGCTTGCTTGCGGCTGACCCCGCCCAGCGAAAATGATCGAGCGCTTCGGCGCGCGTATACGCCTTCTGGCCTTTATAGACGCTCGAGCCCTCAAC